>CAVOCU010000029.1:0-19709 GCA_963694315.1 Dehalococcoidia bacterium
CTATATGACTTGACTTCTTGGGGTGTAATTGTCGTAATGCTTGCTGTGGCTTCCTCCAACCCTGACGGGGGTTGGCCTGCCATGCCGCTTTCTAACGGCTGACCACTGGAAGCCCATGCCGTTGTGCCGCCGTCCACTACGTACACGTCTTGGATGCCGAGCTGTCGGTACCATGACGCTGCAACCGTAGCTCTAGCCTTACCATTGCAGCAGAATACCACTGTGCCACCTTTTACTACTGCTGCATCGTCTGAGCGTTGCACTGCCTGTCCACCGGGTATCCACTGGAAGCCTGGGATATGACCCTGGGCGTACTCTTCTTTTGTGCGTACATCAATGAAGTAGATAGTGCGTTCCGCTTGGGCGACAACTAGTTTCTGCAACCCAGAAACGTCCAGGTAAAAGACACCATCTTCCTTTGATAACCGGACTGCGTAGGCTTCCGCATCTGTGATTCCCTTTGGTGACGGCTCTGGCATGTCGAGTCGGTCCGCCCCACGCTCTAGGTCATAGCCCGCCAGCATCCAGCCCGCCGTGCCGTTGGTCAACGCAGACACGTTGGTGAAGCCCATGCGTTGCAATGCCCGTGCGCCAATAATGCTCCTGGTTCTGCCCGCACAGTTCACGATAATAGCGTCGTCAGCTGCCAACCCCTCCGCAATGTCTGTAATCCTGAGGGCCAACTCGCCCCCTGGAAGGCTCCGACTGCCGGGAATGTTGAATCGTTGGTACTCCTCTGGTGTTCTGGCATCAAGGATGACTGTGCGCTTCCCTGCTGCAATCCGTGCATGGAGGTCGTCCGCGCTGATTTCCGTGACGGCGTTCTGTATCTCCACCTTCTCGCCGAAGTCCTTGCTGGGCACGTTCATGCCCCACTCGGTAGGGAGTTGCTTATTCACCCAGGCGTTGGTGCCTCCCTGGAGGACGGAGACGTTTTCATAACCTATGCGCTCCAACGTAGCCGCAGCCAGAGCTGCACGACGGCCATCGTCATCACACACCACAACCAAAACTCCTTTGAATGGCACGGAGTCACGCATTTGGAACTCAAGTCGACGCCGTGGGAGCCACGATGCGCCGGGAATGTGTGTACTGTTGTATTCTCCAGCTTCCCGGACATCCAGAAGCGCAAATGGAGAGCTTCCATCCAGGAGAGCCTTGAGGTCTATAGGTTTAATACTGCCAGCCATTAGCAGTTGTCCCATTTTGTGGTTGAGAAGTGGCTTATCTTCCCTGTCTCAGGGTTGTATTGGCGGCGGTCCCACCCACGCAAGTCAATCCCGTACACGTGGATTTCTGGGGTGGCCTTGTCCGTCAGATTGTTCATTTGGTGAATCTCGTCCACCTCTGGAATCAAGAGCGTAACCTCTCCGGGTTTCACTTCTACGATGCGGTCTTCTTCCAAGAGGGCGTAGTCGTCCTGGGACTTGTCATCGAGGCGACGGTAGCGGGTTTCCATCATGGAATTGCCCATGACGCCAATCATGCCCCATGTGCCGTGATCGTGGGGGAGCGCAAAATCTCCCGGACCCCACACAACAGCCGTAACGGAAAGACCGCTTGGCGCTTGGTGAAGCAAGTAGGAGCCGTGGTTTGCTTTGGGGCCAGAACCTGTGAGATTCCTGTATTCCTCCGGAATCGCGTCCGGATTCTGTATCAGGCGTTGGAGATGTGTGGATCCTTGTTCAAACAACTTCCTCTGATCGGGCTGGTTTTCAACCAGCGCTGTTATATCGCTGATGAACTCCTCTAGGGAATACCTAACAGTAGCCATAGCTCTCCTCCAGATAGGTGTTCACATAGGGTACATGGTAACAAAGGAGAGTGTGTCGCGAGAGCTCGGTGGTGTCAACTAGACATCAGTAATGTTTTCGCGCACAGCTGCCACCTCAGACTCTATGCGGCGTACCGATGGAAAGGCAATGAACACCACAGCTACTAATACGATGTTGACTACAGCCATTACAACGAGAGATGGCTGCGGGCCGAACACCTCGGCGGCAATTCCAAGGCTAATCATTCCGATGGGCCCCAGGCCGATGGCAATGAAGCGCATGCTGATGATGCGTGCCCTCACTTCGTCAGGCGATGCCATTTGAACCATGGTGAAGTTACTTGTCATAAACATCTGAACAAAAATACCAAGGCCAAACCCAAGGAACAACGAGAGGACATAGATGGATGATAAGGCGAAGAATACCAGAACGATGCCTACGCATATTCCTGCCACAAACATGAGGATGTTGAGTTGCCGAACCCCATTGGCAACTGCAATGGTGATGGAACCACAGAACGCTCCTACGCCACTTGCAGTCATCAATATCCCAAGGTCTTGGGGGCCACGGTGCAAGACGTCTCTAATAATGACCGGCATGATAGCTTGGAACGGCATGATGAACATGGTGACTACTAAGCCAAGCAGCAGCAGCCCTATAAGAAGTTGTTGGCTACAGACGTACCGGAATCCGCCAAGTATGCTCTCAATGACAGACTCTCTGGCCTTTGCTGCGTCTGGTCTATAGCTTCCAGCGTGTTTGGGAATAGGGAAGAAGGACAGGCCAATAATGGTAGGTACCAAGAGGGCTGCGGCCACCAAGAACGCTGGGCCCATTCCCCATGCGTTGATAATGAACCCGGCAGGTGCAGGGCCTGCAACCTGGCCAAGGCTGAAGATAGTACTGAATAGAGCAACCGCGCTTGAGATATCGCCCGGCCCTACGAGGTCAGGTACAACCGATGTGCGTGCTGGCATAGCGAACGAGAATGCCACACCGTTGGCTAACGATAGGGCAAAGACATGCCACACTTCAATCCATCCACCAAAGAGCAGAATGGCCATGACCAGCAATGACAGGAGGTTGAAAACGTCAGTGGTTATTAGGAGTATTTTTCGGGCTCCTCTGTCTGCTAGCACGCCACCTAGAAGGGGGAGGAACAGCATAGGGAGTAGTTGTGCTGCATTGACCGCGGTGACCATGAACGCCGAGTCAGTTAAATCGAGGATTAACCACCCTCTGACGATGAGAATCATGAAGAAGGATACGATGGAGAGTAAAGAGAAGAACCAAAAAACTCCAAAACGCTGATGGGAAAAGGCGCGCAGCGGCCCCCGCCTCAATCGGCTGTATTGTCGGCCTGTATT
This sequence comes from Dehalococcoidia bacterium, assembly GCA_963694315.1. GTDB lineage: Bacteria > Chloroflexota > Dehalococcoidia > Lucifugimonadales > UBA1127 > UBA1127. The sequence goes on from CAVOCU010000029.1 coordinate 3,143, forward strand.
TGTCGGCGAAACCTCGCTGGGCAAGAAGCGCTCCTTCAGCGAACCTACGATATATATATACGAAAGAGTAATGAGAAACCGACGTTGAGGACCCCATCACTGGCGGAGACAAACAGGAGCGGGTATATGCTCGTTTGTGCCGTAGGCATCCAGTATAGCAGTAGGCAGATGCCGCGCCTATGGGGGAAAGCCGCATGGCACCCTGGCTGATTTGTCTATGCTGCCGTTGAAACCCAACTGGATGCGGTGAGCACCCTATGCTATGAGTAAGGCCACAACGTGGTTGGCCGCTTCTTCCAGCGACACCATACTTGCGTCAGCTTCAATGCGAAGCTTAATTTCTGCCTTGCCCTCTTTCAGGTTCCGAGGGCTGACAACAACTCGCACAGGGAAACCCAGGAGGTCTGCATCGTTGAACTTCACGCCCGCTGATTCTGTTCGGTCGTCATAGAACACTTCAACCCCTGCATCCTGTAGCTGCTGGTAGATGCTATCTGCCGCCTCTGCGACTTCAGCGGTTTCCATGTTCAGGCCTGCCAAGTACACATGAAAGGGCGCAATGCTTACTGGCAGGGTCATTCCCTTTTCATCATGGTTTTGCTCTACCGTTGCCGCCAGTAGCCTTCCAACGCCAATGCCGTAGCAGCCCATGATGGCGGGCTGCTGCTGTCCCTCGGGGTCCTGGAAGGTTGCTTCCAACGCTACGCTGAAGAATGTGCCCAGCTTGAATACATGACCGACTTCAATTCCTCGAGCTGCTTCAAATGCGGTACCGCATTTCAAACACGCGTGGCCGCCCTCTGCTAACGCGATGTCAGCTACCAGGCCTGGCGTGAAATCCCGTGGTGTGTTGACGTTGAGCAGGTGGTAGTCAGGCTTGTTTGCCCCTGCAACAAAGTTGGTCCCTACAAGAATGGACTCGTCTGCAACGCTCTTAATGCCCTTCAACCCTACTGCGGACGCTGATCCGGCCACGAGCCCTGCTGCTGCGACTTCCTCGTCTGTAGCTAGCCGAAGGTCATTGCAGCCCAGCGCGCGCTTGAGCTTGATATCGTTCACATCCAGGTCCCCGCGGATTGTGACAAACACCATAGCGCCCTCAGCCATGTAGAAAACGGCCTTTAACGTCTGCTCTGGAGTGACGTGAAGGAAATCCACCAGGTCTTGTATCGTCTTCTGCCCTGGTGTGTGTACGTCTTCTACGGGTAGTAGAGCTTCTGAAAGTGCGGGAGGTCGAGTGAACACAGCTCGTTCCGCGTTGGCTGCATAGCCGCAGTTAGGACAGTGGATGAACGTGTCCTCGCCAATCTGGCTGGGCATGATGAACTCGTGGGAGTCCTTGCCGCCAATGGCTCCGCTATCTGCTTCAATTTGCATAGCGGGGATACCGCACCGTTCAAAGATGTTGTGGTATGCCTGCACCATTCGTTGGTAGGTTTGGTCTAGTGACTCCGCATCTGCGTGGAAGCTGTACCCGTCCTTCATATCAAACTCTCGGACGCGAATCAGCCCGCCTCTGGGCCGGACCTCGTCTCGAAACTTGGTCTGAATCTGGTAGACCAACATGGGTAGGTCCCGATAGCTCTGAAGATGCTGCTTTACCAGCAGCGTTACCGCCTCTTCGTGAGTTGGGGCAAGCACCATCTCACGGCTTCTCCTATCCTGGAGTCTTATGAGGTCTGGACCAAACGTTGCGTCGCGACCAGACTGCTGCCATAACTCTCGAGGTTGAAGAGCAGGGAGTTTGATTTCCTGTCCTCCAGCGGCGTCTATCTCCTCTCGGATGATGGTTTCAATCTTGTGGAGACTTCGGAGAGCCAGGGGCGCGTAGGAGTACACCCCAGCGGCCAGCTGTTGAATCATGCCTGTCCGCAACATCAATTTGTGATTTTCTGTCTCTGCCTCTGAGGGGTCACTGCGTAGTGTCCTGCCAAGGAATTGGGAAAGGCGCACGGATGTCTCCTTGTATGGGGCGTTTTTCTAACTACATAGCATAGCAAAGGAACAGACCTTCTTACTAGGCCTTCCATCTTTTGGGGAAGAAATATGAATTAGGGCCAAATTGCCCTAGTTAAGTTTTCAACCCTGTGCTATATTTCGCTCGCCTTGTATCTACAAATACGAAAATCAAGGAGGAAACAGTTATAGCTACACTACGAAAAATCGACCTTGTTGGTAGGGTTTCATCGAAATTAGGCGGTACCAAGGCCGGAGGCGATGCCGCATTGACTGCCGTTTTGGAAAGCGTTCAGGAGGCCCTTGCTGCCGGGAATAAAGTAGTGCTTACCGGATTTGGCACCTTTGAAGTTCGACAGGTGAAGCAGCGCAGAGTCCGTCCGATTCGAGGTGGTGGAACCACCGTGGAAATCCCTGCCCACAAACGTGTTGGCTTTGTACCTGGAGCAAATTTGAAGGGTGCAGTCAGCGGCAAACGGTAAACACACCGGGAATAATAAAAGAAGAGAGCCCCGGCATTTGCCGAGGCTCTCTTCTTTTTGCTCTCTACGCTATTAACTAGCTACGGCTTTAGTCCCCTCAGCTTCTTGTTCTGCCATAACTGCTTTAATCTCGGACATTAACGCTGTCAGCATATCGGCTTCTGCCACTACTTTGGTCTTCACACCCTTACGGAAGATAATGGCTCTACCGTTGCCGCCAGCAATACCAATGTCTGCGTCCTTAGACTCGCCCGGGCCGTTCACTTCACAGCCCATTACCGCTACTTTGATGGTGGTGTCCAAACTCTTCACTAGGGCATCCACCTCGTTTGCAAGCTTCACCACATCCACATCAGCACGACCACATGACGGGCATGCGACAAGGGTGACGCCCTTTTCCCGGAGGTTCAGCGATTTCAAGATGTTATAACCGGCGGTTATTTCTTCGCGGGAATCTCCGCTTAATGAGACTCGGATGGTGTCACCAATCCCTTGATAGAGCAAATGCCCCAGGCCCACAGCGCTGCGAATGGAGCCAGACTGCACCGTCCCTGCTTCGGTAATACCTAGATGCAACGGATACGGAACCATCTTGGCAAGGCGCTCGTACGCCTCAACTGTGGTGGGAACATCAAAGGCCTTCAAGGAAATCTTAATCAGGTCAAAGTCAAGGTCTTCAAGTAGGCTAATCTCCCATAGAGCAGTGGCGACCATGTGGTCGACGACGCTGTACTCGCCTTCCTGCGCCTGTCCTGCTTTGGGAAGTTGATTCACCATGTCGAAGAGTCGTGAGAATCCTCGTGTCTGCCCGATGCCGCCTACGGGTGGTAGGCTGCCGAAGTTCACCCCGATGCGGATGGGTACGCCTCGCTCCTTGGCGGCTAGCACAACCTCTTTCACTCGCTCCGGGTCTCTGATGTTACCGGGGTTGAGCCGGAGGCAGTCCACGCCCTGTTTCAGGGCTTCCAATGCCAGCTGGTAGTGGAAGTGGATATCAGCGATTAGGGGGATATTTATTTGGCGTTTGATTGCACCGAGGGCTTGGGCGGCTTCCATGTCTGGGACGGCTGATCGAATGATGTCACAGCCAATCTCTTCAAGACCCTTAATCTGCGCCACAGTAGCAGCCACATCACGGGTATCGGTTTTCGTCATGGACTGGACGGTGATTGGTGCGTCTCCGCCCACCTTCACACCGCCAACGTAGACAGGCTTTGAGACCCTGCGATTCATCATGAATGCCTTCTCCCTGGATGTTTTGGCCACTATGAGATGCCAAAGTAACTATACTCGATTTCTTGCAATTGGTGGGCTGGTTTCCCCGGTAATGGCGGCATAATTCCGCTAATACCGGGGAAACCGCCAAGCACATAGGTTGAGGGACACACTAGGGATAACCGCCAACCCAGCAGCAGTGTGGCGATTCACTTATGCCTATCGCCTTTGGGTAACTTGAGTCTAGGGCAACACCATTAGTTAGTTAGTTAGCGAGCCGCCCTGGATAATCCTCACGATATCAAAGTAACTGATGACGACAATAGAGCTGATTAGCACGACAAATCCCACTAGGTGCACCAACCCCTCGCGCTCTGGCGAGATACGTTTACCCCGTCGAACCCACTCAATCGCCACAAACAGGATACGACCACCATCCAGTGCAGGTATGGGCAGGATATTCAAGATGGCAAGGTTCAAGCTAAGCAGCGCCATGAGTTCCACCAGTGGCAGCCAGCCAGCTCGCGCCACCTCGCCTGTGACCTGCGCAATGCCCACGGGGCCCGCCAACTGGGGCGCGTTTGCGCCGATAACCCAGCCAGTTACCTCGTTCTTGAACAACACTAGCATCTCCCACATCCGCACGAAGCCGTTGGGGATGGCTTCCCAGAAGGGCTCAGAGCGTGAGACTACTTGCCCTTCTATTGTCCTGATCTGCACCCCAGCGTTACCTTCCCCTGCCGGAGGCTTCCATCTAGGCACCAGGCTGACCAGATACGGCTCTGTGTCCCTGGTGAGAGGTTGCCCCAACCCTGGCTCACTGCCCAGGCCGAAAGAACCCGTCACGAGGCGCTCTGGCCGCATTACCGTCCATGTGCTCTCGTCTCCTAGCTGTAACTTGATGCGGTAGGCAAGTTCCTGGATGTTGTAGACATCATGTCCGTCCACTTCCAAGATAAGATCTCCGCTTTGAAGCCCGGCTAGTTGGGCGGGTGACCCTTCTGATACACCGGCTATGAGGACTCTGCCTTCAAAGTGGTCTTGAGGAATCATGAAAATGAATGCGAAGAGAATAATTGGCAGGATGAAATTCATAAAGGCGCCTGCGCTCAGTATCGTGAACCGGGTTAGCGCCCCTTTGCCTGCAAGGCTTTGGGGATGGGTTGGGTCCTCTTCACCCATCAGCTTGACGTACCCGCCTAAGGGGATAGCGTTCAGAGAATAAACCGTTTCTCCTCTTTTGAAAGAGAAAATCCTGGGTGGGAATCCCATCCCAAACTCCAGTACCTTCACGCCAAAAGCTCTGGCGGTAAAGAAGTGTCCGGCTTCATGTATCAGAATCAGGACACTGAGAATTCCCAAGAAAATAAGGACTGTGACCATTTGTTACTCCGTTGCGCTTAGCACTGATTGCCGGGCCCATTCGTCCGCTGCAAGGATCTCCTCTAATGTTGGACGCGTTATCGACTCATGACGTTCCAGCGTTGAAGCCACCAGCCTATGGATGTCAGTAAAACCTATGCGGCCCCGCAAGAACAGGTCTACTGCTACCTCGTCAGAAGCACTTAACACAGTAGGGTACGTTCCCCCGGCGTGTCCGGCTTCAAGTGCTGTGACAAAACAGGGATATCGGTCTGGATCCATTGCTTCAAAGGTTAATGACCCTGTGGCAATGGGGTCAAACCGAGGGATTCCCTCGCTGGCCATCCGTTGGGGGTAGAACATGGCGTACTGAATAGGCATTCTCATGTCTGGTGCGCCCATCTGCGCCTTCATGGCTCCGTCTGTGAATTCTACCATTGAATGGATGATGCTCTGGTGATGGATGACGACATCTACTTGGTCCCAGGGCATATCGAAAAGCCAGTGGGACTCAATGACCTCGAATCCTTTGTTCATCAATGTTGCGCAATCAATGGTAATCTTCTTACCCATGTCCCATGTAGGGTGCTTCAGGGCTTGCTCAGGTGTCACCTTGGCTACCTCATCAAGAGGTAAATGCCGTAGGGCCCCACCGGACGCCGTGATGATGAGCCTACGGACGCTACGATGGGCATCCTCGCCCTGGAGACACTGCCAGATTGCGCTAGGCTCGCTGTCCACTGGGAAAAGTTGGCCTCCGCCTCTCGTTGCTGCCTGAGTGAGGAGCTCACCCGCCATCACAATGGGTTCTTTGTTGGCCATTGCTACCTGCTTGCCTGCTTCAAGAGCCTCCAACGTTGGAACCAGGCCTATGTTCCCCACCATACCTTGGATGATGAGGTCAACGTCCGGGTGTGTCACTATCTCCGTGAGGCTATCTGCTGTGCGGGTTCCGGCTGGCAGGGATTCTGGTGTCCACCGATCCTTGCTAAAGAGGAGGGCAGGGTGGAACTCCTTTGCCTGTTCCAGGAGGAGGTCACGGTTACTCCATGCCGAGAGGGCAACGACGGTAAACTCGTCAGGAAAGGCGCGAACCACGTCCAGCGTTTGCCGTCCGATAGACCCGGTGGAACCAAGAATTGCAATACGTTTCATAGTGCCCACGTAACCCAAAAATATGCCACAACTAGTGTGACTACAATGCTGTCAGTTCTGTCCAATATGCCGCCGTGGCCAGGGATGAGTGAGCCGGAATCTTTGGCTCCTGATGCCCGCTTCAACCATGACTCTGCTAAGTCACCTGCCATTGCAGCCACTGCCAAAAGCAACCCCAGGGGCAGTGCCTTCCATGTGTCCATTGGTAAGTCCAATATAAGGGTAAGCCCAAAGGTCGCCCCTACGCCACCCAGCAGTCCCCCAACTACACCCTCCCAGGTCTTGCCTGGACTAATGCGTGGTGCGAGTTTGTGCTTGCCTATAAGTCGACCCACCGCATAGGCGCCGGTATCTACCGAAAAGGTAGCCAGGAGTGCGGCCAATACCCAATCCCTGCCATCAGGGCCATCGCGCAGCAAAAGACCAAGAGCAAGAGGCACACCAATGTAGAAGGGGCCAGCCAGCCCGATGAATTTGCCTTTGGCTCCCTTGCCTCGAACTTCCCGTAGGATTTTCCAGGCTAGGGAGGCCAATATTGCCGCACCCAACGCTATCAGAAGGTAGGCGTTGTCCCAATGGCTGGGAAGGGTTAACCCAAGGGCTAATGCCAGTGAAAATGGAAGTGGAGGGGTGATGGTGATGGACGATGCAAGTTTATGAAACTCCCATGTCCCCAAAGTTGCGATAACGATGGCAATCGCCAGGAACGAATAGGAGCCAAACCAGACGGCCAAAACAAGGAGAGGGACACCCACGGCAGCGCTGAGCAATCGGAGGGAGAGCATCCCTTGTTACCCCGCCCCTGAAGGGCTCAACCCGCCGAAGCGACGTTGCCGATTGCTATACGCAGCCAGTGCTGTAAGGAGTTCGCCCTCATCAAAGTCGGGCCACCGGACATCGGTGACGTAGTGCTCGCTGTACGCCGCTTGCCAGAGGAGGAAGTTGCTCAAACGCATTTCGCCTGCTGTACGCACAATAAGGTCAGGGTCCGGGATGTCATCAGTGTAGAGGTAACGCTCCATGGTGGCTTCATCAATCTGATCCGGGGAAAGCCCGTCAGTAATCATACGTTTGAGGGCTCGGAGAATCTCGTCCCTGCCGCCGTAATCAAACGCGATGCTGAGAACCAGGCCATCGTTGTCTTGTGTGAGCTTCACCGCGGCAGCAATGGCGGTTTGCAGTGATGGAGGAAGTCTATCCAATCGCCCAAGGTGGTTTAGCCGTACTCCTACCCTGTGCATTTCTGCGGCTTCGTCTTGGATGACATCGCCCAGGAGGCTTAGGAGCCCTGTTACCTCACTGTCAGGGCGTGACCAGTTCTCCGTGGAAAAGGCGAACAGCGTCAGGTATTTGACACCCTGTTCAGCTGCACACTGGGCCACTTTGCGGATGTTCTCAGTACCGGCGTGATGACCAAGCAGGCGAGATAGGCCCTGGTCTTCTGCCCATCGGCCATTGCCGTCCATGATAATGGCTACGTGGACGGGCACATCGCTAACGGTGGGAGATGCAATGAGGTTTTTTATAGCCGGAGAAGTGCTGATGTCAGAGCCCTTGCGTTCTGGCACGGACTAGACCTCCAACAATTCAGCTTCTTTGGCCTCTCCGGTCTTATCTATAAGGGCAATAAAATTATCAGTGGCTTTTTGAAGCTGTTCTAGAAACCTATGGGTTTCATCCTGGGAGAGTTCCTTGGCCTTCTCTTGTGCTCGAATTTTGTCTTGCACATCCCTGCGGACGTTCCTTACTGCAACGCGGGCATCTTCCACGCGTTTCCTCATTGAACGCACCAATTCTTTCCTGCGGTCCTCCGTCAGGAGCGGTAGGGTTAGCCGGATGACAGACCCATCGTTATTCGGGGTAATGCCAAGGTCAGACTTCAGGATGGCTTTCTCCACGGCAAGAACAGCACCCTTATCCCAGGGCTGGATGGCAAGCACCCGGGCTTCAGCAACGGTTACCGAGGCTAGCTGGTGGATGGGTGTCTCTGTGCCGTAGTAGTCCACAGAGATGTGCTCAACTAGTTCTGTGCTTGCTCTTCCGGTTCTGACAGCAGCCAACTCGCGTCGCAGCGCCTCGTGGGCTCCTGACATACGATGATCGGCATCTTTTAAATGATCGTTTGGGGTCACCATATCGCCTTTACTCCTTGGACAAAAGCTGTTCTGGTATGTCAGCAACAAGCGTTCCTAGTTGCTCCGACTGGAGGAGCCTTCCAAGGCTTCCAGGGGTGAAAACGTCAAACACAACGATGGGAAGATGGTTGTCCATGCAGAGGGAAACAGCCGTGTTGTCCATAACTGCAAGGCCCTTGGTGAGCAAATCCATGTACCCTAGCCTATCAAATCGTTTGGCGTTTGGATGGGTGCGGGGGTCTGCGTCGTATACGCCGTCCACCTCATTTTTCGCCATGAAAAGTGCATCGGCGCCAATCTCAACCGCGCGTAATGCTGCGGCCGTATCAGTGCTCATAAAGGGGTTGCCTGTCCCTGCGGCAAAGATGACCACCCGTCCCTTTTCTAAGTGGCGGGTTGCACGTCTGCGGATAAATGGTTCAGCTACGGCTTGAACGCCTAATGCACTCTGGGTGCGTGTGTCTACGCCAATCTGCTCCAGGGCATCTTGAAACGTGAGGGCATTGATGAGGGTGGCAAGCATTCCAGCGTAGTCAGCAGCAGCCCGCTCCATTCCTCGCTCAGCGGCGTCTATGCCACGCCAAATGTTGCCCCCGCCTACAACTACGGCAAGTTCAACGCCAGTAGCCACGGCAGATTTAACTTCATGAGCAAGATAACGAATAGCGTCCGTATCTATGACTAAGCCAGTTTGGCTCTTCAAAGACTCTCCGCTTAGCTTGAGGACAACGCGCCGATAGGCAGTAGCCATAGCCACTCTTCCTATTCTTCAGATAGCGCGAATCGGGTGAATCGCCGGACTTGAACGTTTTCGCCCAGCTTGGCAATAGCATCGTTTATCAGATCTTGAATCGTCTTGGAGGGGTCTTTTACGTAAGATTGATTCATCAGACTTGTTTCAGGCTCTGAGCCTTCGACTGCTAAGACCGTCCCAGGATCCATGGCGGCCACGTGCATTGCGATATCGTGGGCCAAGGTACGGAACTCGTCAGTGCGGGCAACAAAATCGGTCTCACAGTTCAGTTCTATTAACACACCAACACGGCTGCCATTGTGGATGTACGATTCTACAACGCCCTCGCCGGCATCTCGTGTAGCCTTTTTGGCGGCGCTAGCTAAGCCCTTTGCCCGGAGAATTGCCTGTGCTTTGCTGCTATCGCCTTCGGCTTCTTCCAGGGCGGTTCTGCAATCTAGAATGCCAGATCCGGTGATTGCCCGGAGCTTTTTAATGTCTTCTACGCTGATATCAGCCATATGTTCACCTTGATAGTTTGATGTATTGATGGCGCCACTATAGGGTGCCAGATATGACACAACTCTAATTGGCCTTCCCTGGAAGGTACGGTTCTAGTTGCCTTCGTTTTCGTCTTCGTCTTCGTCAGGCAAGAACACGTGGTCTGCCAAGTCCTCCGCGCTGGCCAAGTCTTCCAGGTTTTCGTCCGTACTGAATGCGGCGTACTCGCTGGAATCGATTCCTTGGGCAGCACTCAACGCTGCTTCTTCGGCCATGATGGACTCGCGTTGATGCATTCCTTCAATGACGGCATTAGCCATGCGTGCCGTTACCAGTCGGATGGAGCGAATGGCATCGTCGTTGCCGGGAATCACGTGGTCAACAAGGTCTGGGTCGCAGTTCGAGTCCACTAGCGCGAAGATGGGAATTCGGGCCTTCCTGCCCTCTTCAACCGCAATGCGCTCCTTCTCGATGTCAATAACGAACAAGGCGCTTGGTGGCTTCTTCATATCCCGAAGTCCGCGGAAGTACTTCTGAAGCCGTTGGAGTTCAACTTCTTTCTTCAGGCCTTCCCGCTTGGGGAGACGCCGAAGTTCGCCCTTTTCCTGGCGTTCCTCTAGCTGGCGCATGTGATCGATACGCGCTCTAATCGTTGGGAAATTTGTGAGGGTGCCGCCAAGCCAGCGCTGGTTAACGTAGAGAGATCCGCAGCGCATAGCCTCTGACTCAATCGTCTCTTGTGCCTGCTTCTTAGCGCCAACAAAGAGGATGTCGCCACCGTGGGCTACCAAATCAGTCAGAATTTGAGCTGTTCGCTCAAGAAGAACGAGGGTCTGTTGTAAATCTATGATGTGGATGCCGTTCCGCTGCGTGAAGATAAATGTCTTCATGCGTGGCTGCCACCTACGGGTCTGATGTCCAAAATGGACACCTGCTTCTAGTAGAGATTTCATAGTCACCCGCTCTGCCATTGGTGGCTGCGGTTGAGCTATTGGCTGAGCCGGAACTTGTGCCACTGGCTGAGCTATTGGCTGAGCCGGGACTGATGGCTGCGGCTGGGCGTCAGGGACTGCAGTTTGCTCCGTCAAGAAATGCAACTCCTCGTTCAAATAGTTAATAAATTTTTAAGCGAAACCAGCGGGAATTATAGCATAGCAATGGAATCAGAACAACGCCACCACATTTGGCAGCTGCAAAGTAGCTAAACCCCTTTCATCTGCTAGTTCTGCTTCGCCAGGTTTTGGGCGAGTTTCACCAGCGAACGTACAGGTATGCCGGATGCTCCCTTAACCCAGACGCCCTGGTCTTTGTCGGCCATATACACTCCGGCAATGTCTAGGTGAACCCAAGGGGTGTCTCCTGCGAACTCTCCAACGAAGTGTGCCGCCGTAATAGAACCTGCCCCGCGACCACCGGTGTTCTTGATATCCGCTATGGAGCTCTTGTTCTGCTCTTTGTAGTCATCGTCCAGGGGCATCTGCCACATCCGCTCGCCGCAAGCATCGCCAGCCGCGATGACTTGGTCGGCTAGAGCTTGATTGTTGCTGAACACACCGGCACGCACATTGCCAAGGGCTATCCCAATTGCCCCGGTCAGGGTGGCTATGTCTACCAAGCGCTTCAGACCCAGTTCCTGTCGAGCGTACGTAATAGCGTCACCCAACGTGAGCCGACCCTCGGCGTCGGTGTTGTCTACTTCAATGGTCTTGCCGCTCATGGATTTCAGGACATCACCGGGTCTGGTAGCGGTGCCACTTGGCATGTTCTCAACAGCCGCTGCAATCATTGTTACGTTGATCTTGGGCTTCAGTTCCGCTATAGCCTTCATTGCACCTATGACCGATGCTCCGCCGGACATGTCCGCCTTCATCTTGCCCATGTCAGCAGATGGTTTGATGGAGATGCCACCAGAGTCAAAGGTGACGCTCTTCCCAATAAGGCCAAGGTTGTTCTCCGGGTTTGTGGGGTCACCGTGATAGCGGCAGACTATGAATTTGGGTGGCTCATTGCTGCCTTGGGACACCCCCAAATATGCGCCCATGCCCAACACTTCGCAGTCAGCCTTCTCTAGTACCTTGAACTCCAGGCCGTATTGCTGAGCGACCTCATGCGCACGTTCTGCCATCTTGGTTGGTGTCATCATGTTGGCGGGCTCATTAGCCATGTCTCTAGCCAGCGCTGTGGCTTCTGCTAGGACGCGGCCCGTAGTGACTCCACGCTTAACAGAGAGCTCTTTCTCCGGGTCCTGCTCTATAACAAGTAATTCAACCAACTTATCTGGTTCTGCTTCGGCGCCTGTCTTGAGGCGTTTGAAGGCGTACAACCCAAGCAGGGTGCCTTCTGCCAGCGCCTCAGCTGCTGCTTCAACTTCAAGGTTGCCGATACCTGCTCCGTGCACAATGGTTGCCGCACCCTTCACCTTCAGCCTGCGGAGTTGGCGTGCCGTTCCGGCTGCGACTTCTCGAGCGATATTCACGGTGAATTTGTCTGATTTACCTAAGCCCGTGACAATGACCCGTTTGGCGAGGAGTTTGCCAAGAGTATGAATCAGGGTAGTCGTGCCCTTCTTGCCTGTGATTTCGCCGTCCTCGATGAGGTTTGTTATTGCGCCATCGAGAGCCTGGTCTACTGCACCAGTTGCGCCGCCAGGGTGCTTAACGCCCTCGAACAGATTAACGACAATGGCGTCTGTCTCTAGTTGTGTGATGTCGCCAATTGTGACACGTAGCTCCATGAGTCCTCCTGGTATTAACGATTCATGCTGTTCAAAACGCAATTTAGTCTAGCGCGACAGGGTTCCCGTTGACACCCCTTGAGCTCACCATATTTCATCAAAGCACGCATTTACTGGCCAATTTACTTTTATGAATATCAATCGAAATATAAAAGAAAAACGAATGGTATACGTTATAGCTATTCATTATATTTCAAATATGCGTTAAGCGGTTAAATCAGTGACTTTGCCTGCCCTCCATCAATGCCGATGGAAGCTCCTGCTATCAAATCTGCCTTGTCAGAGCAAAGAAATGCCACCAGTTCGCCAAAGGGCTCAGGCCAGCCGAATTTCCCCATTGGGAGGTGTCGAGTAACGAACTCTTGTACCACCTCTGGGGTGTTGTTCTTCTGGAAATTGTCCCAGCCACCGCCGGGAAAGGCGATGGATCCCGGTGACACGGTGTTCACCAGGACGTTGCTGGCTGCAAGGGATAACGCCATATGTTTTGAGAACGCTATGAGGGACGCCTTTGCTGTCATGTACGACAGTGCGCCCCCGTACTCTCTACCGTACAACGAGGCTACGTTGACCACACGGCCCCAGCTACGTTCCTTCATGTGAGGGAGCGCAACGCGCATCATGCGTATGGTAGAGAAAAGGTTGAGTTGCAGCGTGTTCATAAAATCTTCGTCTGTGGTTGTATCAAAACCCCGTCCGCCAGAGGTGCCACCCACGTTGTTCACGAGGATGTCCGCAGGGCCAATGGCTTCCGTGGCATTCTTGTAGAAGGCTGCACAACCTTCCGCTGTGGTTACGTCTGCTTGAAACCCTATAGATGTTGGGCTTAGCTTCTGCAGTTCACCTACAACCTCGTCTAACCTATCGGTGCCACGAGCACAAATAGCTACTTGACAGCCTTCCCGTGCCAGCGTTAAAGCAGCTTGCCTGCCTAGTCCACGACTGCCACCGGTAACAAGGGCCACTTTTCCAGTAATTCCTAAGTCCACGTATTCCTCCGCATGCATGTGTTCTTTGGGCGATTGGGCCCATTCTAACAGGCTGGGTTGTGGATGGTAGACACAGAGGGACGCCAATACAAGCAGCATAGGAGACGGACTGAGGGTTCACCAGAATGCCTGCGGGGACAGGGGCGGCTAAGCGTTACTCCCCTGAGTGATCGACCGCCGAGGTGAAGGTTTTTTTGAACGCTTCTGGCGTGGTCACTGCTGCTTCTGCAAGTTTTGCTAGCGTAGCAGAGTCGTCCAAGTCACGCTGTTCCAATCGAATCATGTACTGTCGTGCTACACGGTAGTGCTCTGCGAATCGGTCAACAGAGCGGACGCGTGTCCGCCCGGTCTCTTGGTCAGTCAGTTCCTCAAAGGGCATGACGTGGAGTTTTCCATCTTCCAAACACACCATGCCACCATAGCGCAGTTGGGCGTCATCGCCAAAGGAGTCAGAAGTCAGGAAGCGGACAGCACCGTGCCCAAGGTCTCTGGTGTAGTCAATATCAAATGGGATTGGTTGGGCGCACCGCAATTCATAGCCAAGCATGACATCTACAATTGGCAAATGCTGGTCTCTGACTGCAAAGCGACGCTGGATTTCTCGACGTAATACCATACCTAGCGGGATATCCCCTAGACGGATGTGGCCGTGAGGGTCGTGCTCAGCTTCAGCCCCCACAATCGTAGCTAGTTCTTCTGGATCAAGCTTCTCAAGGATGCCCTCGGCTATGACTACCAATCCGTCCTGTCGGCCCATGATCTGCCGTTTCAAGATAGAGCCTTCCAGTACGTTGCAGACATCGCTAAGGCTAATCTGCGCTTGGGAGAACTCTTCCGGGATGACGGTCAACGTAGCGCCTGCGGCCTTCCCGATGCCGAGCGCAAGGTGCCCGGCCTTCCGACCCATTGCTACAACGAAGAACCAGCGATTGGTGGTTCGAGAGTCCTCCATGAGGTTCATCACAATTTCCGTGCCAACGTGGCGCGCCGTCTCATGCCCGAATGTCGGTATGTTTCCTGGCAGTGGGAGATCGTTATCAATGGTCTTGGGAACGTGGAGCACCCGCAGGGCGCCGTTGGCAGCGCGAGCTACGGCATAGGCGCTGAACGCGGTATCGTCACCGCCAATGCTGACCAGATACGAGATACCGAGTTCATGAAGATTACTGACACATCGCTCAAGGTCTGCGGGATTGCGAGTGGGGTTTGCGCGGGACGTTCGGAGGATAGAACCGCCCTGGCTGTGGATGCGAGAGACGTCTGCAATGGTCATATCGCGGAATTTGCTGGGGCTTCCGTCAATGAGGCCCGCAAAGCCGTCGTAGATACCCACAACGTCTAGGCCACGATTGATAGCCTCAATGGTTGCTGCACTGATAGCGCTGTTGATGCCGGGCGCAGGGCCGCCACCAACAAGGATACCCAGCCGTCCCTTTGCGTTTCCCATCCTAGTACCTTTCCACCTCACCCTAGCCCTACGGTCTCATCGTATTGCAGCTACCCCATTATGACATGGGAGAATTCAGGGAATGGGTGTAGATGTAACGCCCACTACACCTTACCAGCGTCTAAACCGTGGCTGACAGAGCAGTGATTGCGTTTCGTATTCCTGTAAGTGAGCGCTCTCGCCCCAGGGCTTCCATCGTCTCAAACAGCGGCGGCGATACCATCCGACCTGTCACTGCTACGCGTAAGGCCCCAAACAGTTGGGCTGGCTTCATTTCTAATACTTCCGCCAGCGGCCGCATAGACGCTTCCAACTTCGCTCCATCCCACTCGGCAGCAGATTCTAACGTGGCGAACATTGTTTGAAGTGCGGTGGTCGTCTGCTCAGCCGTCGAGCCCTTTTGAACCAGTTTGGAAGTGTCGTACTGGCCAATCTCCTCAAAGAACAACCCGAGGGCAGCGGTGGCATCGCCAAGGGTCTTAATCCGCTCCTGTATCAACGGGGTTAGTTGTAGGAGAAAAGCACTATCAATCGGCCTTGATACGCTATCCGGCAGACCTCCATCGGCCTCTGGTCGCTCCAGGAAGGGTTGGATTCGCGACGCCAGGTCAGGAATAGACAGCGAGCGGATGTATAGTCCGTTCATCCACGTCAGCTTTTCCACATCAAATATGGCACCTGACTTGCTGATATGCTCCAGGCTGAAGTGCTTGATAAGGTCTTCTCGGGAGAAAATCTCTGTGTGGTCATCTAGAGACCAGCCGACTAAGGCCATGAAATTGATCAGGGCTTCAGGAAGGTACCCGCTCGCCCTGTACTCCAGCGTAGATGTTGCTCCGTGCCTCTTGGATAGCTTGGCTCTATCTGGGCCAAGAATCATGGGCATGTGGGCGAAGTGAGGTGGTTCCCAGCCTAACGCTTCGTACAACAGGACATGCCGAGGGGTACTGGGCAGCCATTCCTCTGCGCGCATGACGTGGCTGATTTCCATGAAGTGGTCGTCCACAATGTTGGCAAGGTGGTACGTAGGGAACCCATCTGACTTCATCATGATAAGGTCATCAAGCAGCCGCGGCTCCCAGGTGACGTCCCCACGAATGATGTCATGCACCACAACTTCTGGGCGTTCTGTGGGTATTCTGAAGCGCAGTACGTGCTTTTCGCCGGCGTCTACTCGATTCTGGCGATCTTGTGCTGTCATCTCCGTTAGGCAGTGCCTGTCATACCCTGGAGATTGCTTGGCGAGTTGCTGAGCCTTTCGCATTTCCTCCAGACGCTCAGGAAGGCAGAAGCACGGGTAGGCGTTGCCCTCCGCTAGCAGCCTAGCGGCAGCTTCTTGGTACATTGGGAGTCGTTGGGACTGAAAGTACGACCCATGAGGCCCCCGGCTACCTTGGGCATCATCCGTAGGGCCCTCGTCCCAATCAAGACCCATCCACTTCAGCGATTCCAGAATGGACTCCAACGCTCCATCAACCTTCCGTTCCTGGTCTGTGTCCTCAATACGGATGATGAATGAGCCGCCGTTGTGACGGGCAAAGAGCCAGTTGAACAGCGCGGTACGGATGTTCCCTACATGGGGTTCTCCGGTGGGGCTTGGGGCAAAGCGTACGCGAACGGTGTCAGACATATGGGAATGTACCTCCACGGACATTGTAGCAGGGTGATTCAATGGGGGGCACTTGGGTTCAGTGCGTCGCCCTAGTGTTATCATACCTGGAGAACGCCTATAACAGTTTAGGAGCATTGTGTGGTCGTAGAACGCAGACTTCCAGAATGGATGCGAGTCCCAGCCCCCGGCTCAGCCAACTACCTCAAGCTACGGACGCTGGTAAAGCGGAGCGAGCTGCATACCGTA
>CAVOCU010000030.1:0-19390 GCA_963694315.1 Dehalococcoidia bacterium
GACCGCTATCAAGCACAGTTCTTGGAGTCATGTGAGCACGTGGTGGCTGCAACACAGAAACTCTTCCATGATTTGGAGGCGATTCCAGGGGTGACGTCATATCCAACCGAAGGTAATTATGTTCTGTGCCAGCTAGACACAAACATGAACGGAACGCACGTAGCCACTATGCTTTTAGATCAATTTGGCGTCTTGATTAGTGACCGCAGCAACAAAGGAGGCCTAGGGCCAAACTTTATCAGGATTGCCTCCCGGACTGAAAAGGAAAACGAACGACTCATAACGGCGCTGGATACCATCTGCTCATCAATGGGTACGGTGTCCACTGCCAAAGCTGAATAGGTGGATAAAAACATGAATGCTGTAATACTGGCCGCTGGCCAAGGAGTACGGTTACGACCAATAACGAATACAGCTCCGAAATGCCTGACCCTAGTTAGTGGAAAACCGATTTTGGAGCATGAACTAGACGCACTAGATGCCGCCGGTATCCAGGACTGCACAATAGTGGTTGGATATAGGGGCAATCAAATCAGGGACCAGTTTGGGCCCAGGTTCAAAAGACTGCGATTAACATACGTTGAGAACCCGGATTACAGAACAACGAACAACCTGTATTCACTCTGGCTTGCCAGAAAGAATATAGCGTCTGCAACCATCCTTATTGAAGGTGATTTGGTATTCAGTAAGGAGTTGATGCAAAGGCTGATAAGCGCACCTGCGGCCGATGTAGCTGTAGTTGATGAGTTCCGTACTGAACAAAACGGAACCGTTGTCCGGGGCCCTGACTCACAGATTCAAGAGTTTATCCTCAAGTCAGACCAAGGTCCGGGTTTTGACTACTCTAATACGGCCAAAACAGTCAATCTATACAAATTCAGCAAAGCAACAATGCGCGACTACTTTCTACCCGGATTGGATCGGTACGTGGCGGCAAAACAGACAAACGTGTTTTATGAGGCTGTTTTGGCTGAGATAGTAGCGGATAAGTCTCTGCGTATGGACATGATTTTCCCGGATGGGTGCCCTTGGATGGAAATTGACACGCTTGAGGACTTACAAATTGCCGAAGCGCTCTTCAAGCCAACTGCTCGCATCGCTGTCAAACCAAAGCATGCAGCAAGGACCCTTAACTGGAACCCCAGAGTGACAAAGCGTTCAGTCTAGCGCAGTAAATCAGGATTTTGTAGCCTGAAAATGCACTGGTCGCGTCACAAGGTTCAACGCGCACTGTGACACGAGCAATCCGTTGATTATCCTCGCCGTGAAAACGGGTCACTACTTCATATATATCTATCGGGGAGGCTCCTACCTGTGAGTGCTTCAGATCAGGAACTAAATATGCCTGAATCGGCTCTGCCGCAAGTTACCGGTCGACCCAAGAGGCCGACCATACTCTCATTTGCCGCTGACTGGGCCAACTTGGTGACGCTGATGGGGCTGGCGAGTGGGATTCTCTGCCTCTACTTTGCGCTTCATGGGCAATTCCAAGCCGCGGCTCTCGCACTCCTATGGGCCGTTTTATTTGACTGGTACGACGGGCCTATTGCACGCAGAATGCGGGAGAGAACCGAGGAACAAAAACTCATCGGCGCAAGGATGGACTCGCTCGTAGATGTCATTAGCTCCGCAACAGTACCTGGCGTTTTGCTTCTGGCGTACGCCGATTTCAGCCCGTGGTTCTATCCTGGTGTCCTGGCGATTGTGATGGCTGGGGTTCTCCGCCTCGCTTACTTTGATGTCTTTGGCGTAGATAAAGACGGGACTATAGCGGGACTTTCCATGGATTTCACACCCCTGGTTGTCACCGGCGTGTTTTTGCTGGAAACTCCGTTGAGCCACAACGCTTTTGCCGGATTATTTTACGGGGTGCTTATAGCTATGGCATGTCTGCACGTTGCGCCTTTTCGGATGCACAAAATGTCAGGGGTTTGGGTGCCCATTGTGACTGCATACGTGTTGGTCTTGACCATCGCGCATTCGCTCATCCTCTGGGCCGATTAGCGCGAGCTAGGATTGCAGCTTGAAGAAGTGATTCTGTAGTTTTGGCCAAGAGAGATTTACTTTATTCAGGACTCTGGGCAAAGCCCAGAAGCTAAGGGGCGCAGTCCAACGCAGCATTGCCCAGGTGACTTGACCCAACATCGCAGATGTCTTCGGCAGGAACGGCAGCCATTTACGTCGCAAACTAACCAGTTCCTCTGCCGCAACCAAACTGTTGTAGCCATAGTTGCGGCGCACTTCTTTAACCCGTAGACCACCCTCTTGAAACAGTTGCCTGCACAGGCCGACATTTCGATAGATCGCCTGGTAATCTCCCTGCGGCACGTACACGCCTTTACGAACCGTTGATTCTCTGAGGATGACAAGGCCATCTTCAGCAAGGCGGTTTTTCAATTCAGCGACCAGCGTCACCACGTCTGCATTGTTCAGGTACATGCACATGCCGCCAAGAAAGATGAGATCAAAGGGGCCTGGCGGTAAAGCTTCCCGCACATCCCCTTGCAGTACCTGCGCATTGGGTAGATGCGCCACACGTTCCTTAGCAGCTTCAACCATGAGGCCACTACGTTCCACCCCTATGACAGATTCGTATCGATGGGCGAATATCTCCACCCAAGCCCCTGCGCCACAGCCTACATCCAAGACCCTTCCAGATGCAGGGACCGCGCTCATCCAACCATGAAGGCTGTTGGTTTCCCATTTCAGCCGGTACGCGACTGAGCTGGCCGGAAGGTTGTGCTCATGGGCCATCATGCTCATAGCCGCTGCGTTACCTCCACTGCCCTCCCAGTAGCGCTCAACCGTTGCATCATCGATCTGCTGTGTGTTTTCTGGTTCTTGGCTCATGCTTTTGCACCAATCCTACCGAGGGCGAAGTTGTGGAGCTAACCATCAGTGCCTAGCCTCCCGATAAATCGGGACAGGCCTGCACCTGAACTCCCTAGCAGTGAATACTGGGTATCACAGAGGTCTACGTCGCTATGAGGCTTGGTCGGTATTCTCGTCCACCAACACACCGCCTAATCGGTGTAGGCCCTATCTTCAAGACGTGAACAGCGTTGTACACTGTGGGTTGCAGAATATGTTTGTGGCGGGCAGTAAGAGGTGTTTGATTACACCCCCTACTATAGGATGGCCTATCGGGAGGGCCCTTCTTCCCCCCACACGATAGGGCCTGACTACGCATCCGAAACAATGCCAATAGAGAAGCAGTATACCCCTTCGAAGCAGGGCATAAAAGCCCGGTTGGAAAATATTCAAATCGGGCGCGTTAAGAAAATAGTGGTGGCGAGGTAAGTTTCCTTTATGGCCTTCATAAATATTCACGGAATATCCCTTGCCTTTATTGGCTCCCCACTTTTTGACGCGGTCAATTTAACCATTGATCGAGGAGAAAAGGTTGGTCTGGTAGGCAGGAACGGGTCGGGGAAATCAACGCTGCTGCGAGTGATAGAAGGAAGCGTCAAGCCAGACTCCGGCACTGTTTCAGTCCGAAAGGGCGTCCGACTCGCCTATCTTTCACAAGAGGTGCCCCATGAGTTACCCGGAACCGTGTTTGATGTAGTCGCTAGCGGAAGCAGAGAATACGTTGACCTGATCGCACGCAATCCATCCCCAAACGCTAGGTTACGACATGAAGGCAATCCACCTCCACACGAGGAGATGGACCGCATTCACCACAACCTTGATATGGAAGGAGAGTGGTACAAGGAGCAGCAGATCAGCAAAAGCCTCTCGCAACTTGGGGTGGATGCTGGTCGCACTTTCAGTTCTCTTTCCGCTGGTCTAAAACGTCAAGTTCTCTTGAAGAGGGCGCTTGTTGGTGAGCCGGACATCCTCCTACTTGATGAACCAACTAACCACATGGATATTGATTCCATCAAGGAACTGGAACAGATGATGGTTCGGTTTACGGGTGCCTTGATCTTCGTTACCCACGATCGAATGTTCTTGCAAAGAATCGCTACCCGAATAGTAGAAATCGATCGGGGTAGATTTTTTGATCAGACCTGCGACTATGAGACATTCCTGGTACGGCGAATCTCCGACCGCGAGGCAGAAGAGACGAAAAATGCTCTTTTCGATAAGAAGCTGCAGCAGGAAGAACATTGGGTTCGGGGAGGTATCAAAGCGAGGCAGACGCGTAACGAGGGCCGCGTGAGGGAACTGGAGAAAATGCGCAAGATGCGCAGTTCCAGACGGGACCGACCTGAAAAGGTGAAGATGGAAGCCCAAGAGGCTGAACGTTCCGGAACATTGGTTGCAAAGGCAGAAAATATTGGCCTTAATTTTGGCGATTTTCAGGTAATTTCAAATTTCTCCACCACGATTCTGAAGGGTGATAGGATTGGAATTTTGGGCCCCAACGGCAGCGGCAAGACAACTCTCTTGCGTCTTCTTCTTGGCATGCTCAGTCCGCTGACTGGAACAATCCTCCTCGGAACTAATTTGCAGATCAGCTACTCCGACCAGCTCCTTGAGCAATTGGACGAGAACAAGACCGTCATAGAAAACGTCGGCGACGGTAATGATACGGTTACCGTTAACGGGAAAAGTCGTCACATTGTCGGTTATCTGCAAGATTTCCTCTTTTCTCCTGCTCAAGCTCGCTCTCTTGTTTCAGTTCTTTCCGGTGGGGAACGCAAGCGCCTCATGCTCGCCCGCCTATTTACGCGACCCTCTAATCTCCTTGTGCTGGATGAACCAACCAACGATCTTGATATCGAGACCCTTGACCTCCTTGAAGGCCTCTTGATTAACTACACAGGAACGATTCTCCTCGTCAGTCATGATAGGACGTTCATCAACAACATCGTGACGAGCACCGTCGTTTTTGAAGGCAGCTCCGTCGTGAAGGAGTACGTGGGTGGTTATGATGACTGGCTTCGTCAGCGCCCCAAGGAAGCAAAATCGAGTGTGGCATCTGCCAGCAAACAAGGCGCCCCGCCGGCCCAGGAATCCAAGGCAAGGCTAAAATTAGGATTTAAGCAGGAAAAGGAACTCGATGCACTGCCCCGGACTATTGAGCGCCTCGAAAAGAAGCAGCAGGAGTTATTCCAGACCATGGGGGATCCGAGATTCTACAAAAAGGACAAGGCTGACATTGTTGCCAAGACCGATAGGCTAGAAGAACTGAAAAGGCATTTAGGTGAGGCCTACGAACGTTGGGAAGAACTGGAGCAACTCCGCATAAATGATGAAAATAGCAGGCTTTCAAAATAGAGAATGTCAACCAGCATAGAGACGAATTCTCGCTGAAGCGGTAAAGGCATGACTACAATAGCAAGTCACACGAATCCGACCCCGAATTGACAAAATAGGTACTGAATGGAAACACGACCAGAACAATGCACATATTCATCTCACTCCATGAAGACCACGCAAACGTCGCCATCTCCTTCTGGAATCTCTGGACCTTTGATCCTCTGATTATTACTGGGTTGTCAGTCTTAATTGCGCTGTACACACGAGGGTTATGGCTAAGCAAGGGGAGATCTGCCAATCTCTTTCCCTGGTGGAGGCCAACCCTCTTCTACATTGGCTGGCTCTCTCTGCTGGCTGGGGCGGTCTCGCCCATTGATGGGCTGTCCGGCGACCTGCTCCTGATGCACATGATCCAGCACATGCTGCTGGTGATGATTGCGCCTCCGCTTATCCTGCTAGGTGCCCCGGTGGTTCCTGTAATGAGAGGGCTGCCGGACGTGGTGCGCTACAACTTCGCCATACCCCTGCTGCAAATGCGGCGGGTGCGCAGAATGCTGCATTTCCTGACATCGCCTCTAATAGCGTGGCTATTCTTTGTCTTCACCTTGTGGATATGGCACATCCCCGCCGTCTACAACGACGCTACACAGAACGAGGGTCTGCACCTGCTCCAGCACACCATGTTCATTGGCGCCGCCGGATTCTTCTGGTGGTCGGTCATTGACCCAGTTCCGCTGCGCCCACGCCTGGCGTGCGCGCTTCGGCTACTCTACTTGTTCCTTGCTACCCTCCAGAGCGTTGCACTGGGAGGCATCATCACGCTCTCTACCGATGTGCTGTACACCTACTACGAGACGGTACCGCGAACGTGGTCCATCACCGTGGCGGATGACCAGACCATTGCAGGACTCATCATGTGGATACCTGGGGCAATGATGTACTTCATTGCAATGGCCGCCATCTTCTTGGTAATGCTGAAACAAGACGACCAGCGGATGCGCCGACTGGAAGGTAGAGAGGACACAAGCTGAACCGCCCTTGAGTCGTTCAATCGCGTGGCTAGGGGCAGCTAAGTAGGCATTGGCATTTGTTAGTGACCCTTAGAGTTTGCGCGATTTTTCACCAACCCATTGACTGCGTCTCTCACCCTAGATAAAATAGTGCCGCTGCAGAGGGTGTAACAACCCATTTTGCAGAGGCAGGGGAGCGCCCGGATTACTGAAGCTCACAGCCCTTTGGGGCAACGGGAACCGTAGCTATTCTGTCCAGCCCAGATATCGGTAATGAGAGAGGCCCATGGCGAACCTAACAAACATCTGTCCCAAGGCTCTGCTCGGTCTTCTAGTTATAGTGTTACTTCCTATACTTGCGGCGTGTAGTGCTGCCGATAACCCCATGACTACATGGTCGCCTAAGTCGGACGTCGCTAATAGCATCCAAGACCTCTACATGTTCATTTTCTGGATTGCCGTAGCTGTCTTTATTATTGTGGAGAGCGCGCTGTTATACGCGGTAATCAAGTTCAGACGGCGTCCCACTGATGGGATGCCGAGGCAGGTGCATGGCAACACGGTCATGGAGATTACCTGGACTATCATCCCGGCACTCATCCTGGTTGCCATTGCTATACCAACCTGGATGACTATCTTTGAAATTGACGATGTACCCGAAGACGCGTACATGATAAGCATTATCGGCCATCAGTGGTGGTGGGAAGTTACGTACCCCACGGGAGAGGTCACAGCCAACGAAATCCATGTGCCCTCTAACCGCACTATCGGCTTCACCCTGGAGACTGCCGACGTGCTCCATAGCTTCTGGGTTCCGCAGCTCTTTGGTAAACAGGATATTGTGCCAGGCAGGATCCACACCCTATGGTTCACTCCAGAAGAAGAAGGCCTCTTCTTGGGGCAGTGCGTAGAATTCTGCGGCATATCTCACGCTAATATGCGACTTGAACTGGTTGTTGATAGTCCTGCTGCCTTTGCAGCATGGACTGCTGGCCTAAACAGCCCTGCACCTGCCGCTTCTGGCTTAGCTGCTGCGGGGTACGACGCCTTCGCCAATAAGGGCTGCGTAGTGTGCCATACCATATCCGGACGAAACGACGCCGTTGGTGTCATTGGCCCCAACCTATCGCTCTTCGGTTCACGGCTCACATTGGCCAGCGCAACGCTGCCCAACACGGTAGAGAACCTGACCGCATGGTTGACTGATCCGGAGGACATCAAACCCGGTAACATCATGGCGAAAAATGCCGCGGTATACACAGACCCGGACTTAGAACTAACAGGAGCGGACGTAGCCGCCCTGGTAGCGTATCTGCACAGCTTAAAGTAATCACTGAACCCCCATCCTAATACGTAATAACGACCAGATTTTTGGAGGCAGTACATGGCATCGGCAGTAGGAGCGAATGGCGCAGCGGGACATGCTCCCTCCGTAGACGGAGTTTGGAGCTGGGTTACCACTGTTGACCACAAGCGCATTGGCGTCCTCTACGGAGTGACGGCCATTCTCTTTTTCATGCTCGGCGGCGCCGAGGCGCTCCTAATTCGTTTGCAACTTGCACAGGCCGACAATAATCTGATTAGCGCGGGCTTCTTCAGCCAGTTGTTCACTATGCACGCTCTCACCATGGTTTTCTTGGCCATCATGCCCCTGGGAGCAGCGTTCTTTAATTTTCTTATCCCGTTGCAGATTGGCGCAAGGGATGTGGCCTTTCCACGACTGAACGCATTCAGCTACTGGCTCTTCCTCTTTGGTGGAATCCTGCTGAATACCAGCTTCATCTTTGGAGGCGCTCCTGACGCCGGTTGGTTTGCCTATGCAAACCTGACATCCACGACCTACTCTCCCGGCAATGCTATGGATTTCTTCACTCTGGGACTGCTGGTGCTGGGCGTCTCTTCCCTGGCCGCAGCTCTGAATTTTGTTGTCACCATCCTGAATATGCGTGCTCCGGGTATGACCCTCATGCGGATGCCCGTGTTTACATGGATGGCCCTGGTGGTGTCCTTTCTGCTGGTGTTTGCGCTGCCAATCCTGACGGTGGGGCTGGTTGAACTGCTGTTCTGGCGGTTCTTTGATATGCCGTTCTTCTCCGCTGCAGAAGGCGGAGACCCACTCTTGTGGCAGCATATTTTCTGGCTTTTTGGTCATCCTGAGGTATACATTCTGATTCTCCCAGCAATGGGGATTGTCTCAGAGATTCTGCCAACGTTTTCACGAAAGCCGCTGTTCGGGTACACGGCGGTGGTGTTTGCCGGTGTCGCCATAGCGTTCCTGGGATTTGCCGTATGGGCACATCACATGTTCACCGTTGGACTCGGGCCTGTGGCGGTTGCAGCCTTCTCAGCCAGCACCATGATCATTGCCGTACCCACTGGCATTAAGATATTCAACTGGATAGCCACCATGTGGGGTGGTTCGTTAGATCTCAGAACGCCTATGTTGTTTTCGTTAGGTTTCTTAGCGCTATTTATCGTCGGGGGACTTAGCGGGGTCATGCACGCATCACCGCCTGTAGACACACAACATTCAGATACCTATTTTGTGGTTGCCCATCTACATTACGTGCTTTTTGGTGGCAGTATCTTCGGCCTGATGGCAGGAATCTACTACTGGTTCCCCAAGCTCACAGGTAGAATGCTGGGCGAGGGATTTGGTGTTTTCCACTTCTGGCTAATGTTCATCGGTATGAATTTGACTTTCGGTCCTATGCACATTGTAGGAATTCTTGGAATGCCCCGAAGGATTTACACCTATTCAGAAAGCTCAGGATGGGAAAATCTGAACCGGCTGGAGACGCTTGGCGCGCTCATCTTGGCAGTATCGATAATCGTGTTCCTGACCAACGTCATACGTAGCCTCCGCAACGGTGAAATTGCAGGCGACGACCCCTGGGACGCACGGACGTTGGAATGGTCCATTTCTTCACCGCCGCCTGTATACAACTTTGCGGTGATTCCCGTGGTCTACAGCAAAGAGCCGTTCTGGGACCACAAGTACCCCGAGTTTGCCCATGAAGAACCTCCGAAAAACGCCGTTGCGCCTGTGGCTGAAGACCCCGCAAGCATCCACATGCCAAACCCGTCCTACTGGCCGATTATCGTAGCCTTTGGGGCAGCACTAGCGGCAGGGTTGGCCCTTATTGACCCCTGGTATGCGGCAATCGGCGGGGTAATCACCCTGTTGGGTGTCTATGGTTGGGTATTTGAGCCGGCCGGACCGGAAGAGCACCACTAAAGAAGAGGATAACCGTGGCGACACATAGCACTACAGCCCAGCATCCAAGTCACCTTGAAACAACTACGGGGTTAGACCACCGTAAGTTGTTGATGTGGACGTTCTTAGCCTCTGAGTGTCTGTTCTTCGGCTCACTCATTGCTACGTTCCTGCTCTTTAAGGACGCCGCAGTCGTTGGACCGTACCCCCATGAAGTATTGAACATACCTGTTACCAGCACAAGCACCTTTGTGCTGCTGACCAGTTCTCTGTCCATGGTTTTGGCCCTAGCGGCGATACAGCGCGGCGACATTGTTTCCATGCGTGTGTGGATTATGGCAACCGCTGTCCTAGGCGCCACCTTCCTGGGGTTCCAGGTGTTTGAGTTCCAGGAGTTCATTCATGAGGGACTTAAGCCCTCAACCAATGTCTTTGGCGCTAGCTTCTTCACCCTTACAGGGTTCCACGGCGCTCACGTTGCGGTGGGAGTAATCTGGTTGATGTCCTTGTTCATCTACTCATTCAAGAGCAAGGACAGGATTCTGGCTTCCAAGAGTCTGGACGTTGAGTTGGCTGGGCTCTACTGGCACTTTGTGGACATTGTATGGGTAGTGATTTTCACTGTGGTGTACCTCATCAGCAGCTTAGAGTAACGACAGGGTATTCCTGGAGACTTAGGGAGAGACGTCATGGAGAACAACGAACAGGAACCGGTGGAGCACCACGATTCCGAGCACCCATCGCCTGCAAAATATATCCAAATAGCAATTATCCTCACGCTCATAACGGCCTTTGAGGTGGCGATTTACTATGTGGAGGCCATTAGCAATGGAGTCTTCATAACCATCTTCCTAGGCATGGCTGTAGTGAAGTTCATTATTGTGGCGATGTATTACATGCACCTCAAGTTTGATAGTCGCGTGTTCACCCTGTTGCTTGTAGCAGGTCTCTTTCTAGCGACAGGAATTCTTATCACGCTGGGAACCCTATTTAGAATCTTCACTTAAATGATACTAGAATATTCAGCATTGCTGACCTCGTGAAGCACCTCAACAGAACCACTCCAAGGTATCAACTATGAGCGCGCCTCCAAGTCTTGGACGATTACCCTTCCTCCTAGGCATCACCATTTTGGCGGTGTTTGGGCTTATCACCTTGGGCGCTCTGGTTCGCGCCACTGACTCTGGTCTAGGCTGCCCTGACTGGCCCCTCTGCCATGGCCAACTGATTCCACCCTTTGACTACCACGTCATCATTGAATATTCACATCGGACTGTAGCCAGCATTGTTGGACTGATGGTCATTGCCTCAGCTGCTATGGTGTGGTGGAAGCACCGAGGCTCCAAGGCTCTCAAAATTCTCATGACATTCGCGGTAATCGCGCTCATTATTCAAGTCATCCTTGGCGGGATCACGGTAAAGATGGAGCTCCCCGGAGAGGTTGTGACAGCCCATCTCTTTGCAGCTGAAGTGTTGTTTGCCACGTTGATAATCTCGTTCCTCATCCTCCTTAAACCGCTTCCCGCCCGTGGCACACCCAGAGACCCCCTCTTTTCCTGGGTGATAGGCATGGCGGCTCTCACCATGATTATCCTGCTGACCGGCACATACATCGTCGGCAGAGATGCCAGCGCAGTGTGTCCAGACTGGCCGCTGTGCAACGGCAGTGGCTTGCCGGACTTTAACCTTCAGTGGGAGCACATGGCACACAGGGTAGTTGCCGCGGTAGGCGGGTTGTTCATCCTGGTTGGCGCTATGAAGGGTCTTAAGTACAAAGCCAGGTCGCGCGCACTAGCGGGCATGAGTATGGCCATTATCGGGTTACTTGTAGCTCAGGTGATATCAGGAGCTGCCAACCCCTGGTTTAACTTTGCATCAACACCTCAGGTAATCCACTTGAGCCTGGCAACAGCCCTCTGGGGGCATTTAATAACGATGGCGGTGATAGCCTACCGTCTACCTCCTCCTGGCAACACGCCTGAACTAGCAGACGCTCAAGCACATGAACCAACACCGCCATCAGCCCTGCGTGTTGTTATTGGCGACTACATCACTCTGACCAAGCCCCGCGTAATGTCTCTGCTGCTTGTGACAGCCCTTGGAGGCATGGTTCTAGCAGATGAGGGCATGCCAGGCTTCTGGTTGGTTGCTACGGTCCTTGTAGGAGGAGCATTGGCCTCCGGTGGAGCCAGCGCCCTGAACCATTGGCTGGACAGGGACATTGATCGACTTATGACACGTACGTCCACCAGACCTGTTGCTAGCGAGCGTGTAACAGGCTTTCACGCCCTTACCTTTGGCCTGGTGCTGAATGTCCTATCCTTTGGCCTGCTGTGGTGGGGCGCAAACCTACTAGCAGCCACCCTAGCAATAAGTGGCACGGCTTTCTATGTGCTGATTTACACCAAATGGCTGAAACGCACTACGGTGCAGAATATTGTCATTGGCGGCGCAGCGGGCGCTGTGCCACCATTAGTAGGGTGGGCGGCAGTCACTGGAGGCCTCTCTCTCCCAGCCTTCTACCTGTTTGCGATTGTGTTCTTCTGGACTCCCCCGCACTTCTGGGCGCTAGCGCTGCTCATCCGTAAGGATTACGCAGAGGCGGGCATTCCAATGCTGCCGGTTATTGAGGGCGAGCCCAGCACACACAGGGCCATCCTGATGTATACGCTTATTCTGACGATGTTGACGGTCTTGTTATACACGGCCTCTGCCAGCCTTGGGATGACCTACCTGATAGCAGCTACGACCTTGGGAGCAGGGTTTATTGCCTACGCCATACAACTCTTCCGCAAGACAGGCCCACGGGCCGCTGCTCCCATCTACAAATACTCTCTGCTGTACCTTGCGCTTCTCTTCTTAGCCATCATGATTGACGCCTAAGGTGGCTTAGCCACTTTTACTCCGACTTCGCGGCCTCTGCTTCCCCTACGAACAATCACTTATCTGGGTGCTTTATGGTCTTAAAGAGGAGATATCACCACAAAACCTCAGGCATCGCGGGTTAGGCGCTTCTATTGAGGATCCACCCAAGGTTTAGCCCCATTAAGCACGTTGCGTACGTTAGGCCCTTTGAAATCCGCCTAACTCGTAAGCAAAAGCGACTAAGCTGCCTCGTGAACACAAGTGCCTAAGGCACAAAAAAAGCGAGGCCATTACGGCCTCGCTTCCTTATTCTCTATAAAGTGTTTTTAGGCTTGTGGCAATGCCTGACGGGCCCGTTCCACTACTTGGGCGAAGCCTTCCGGCTCAGCAATAGCCATCTCTGACAAAACCTTGCGGTTCAGCCCAATGCCTGCCAGGGTCAAGCCCTGAATGAACCTACTATAGCTAAGCCCCGTAGCCCGTGTAGCTGCGCCGATACGAAGTATCCACAGCTTACGGAAATCGCCCTTGCGCTCACGTCTGTGGGCATAGGCGTAGGACAAAGCGTGCAACGCCGATTCTTTCGCCCTACGGTAATGGCGATGGCGTACGCTCTTATGGCCCTTGGCTAATTCCAGGACCTTCTTATGACGATGTTTCTTGGGAACACTATTTGTTGCTCGCGGCACCGAGACACCTCTTCGATTACTATTAGTTTACTAGTCGTTTAGCCGTAGGGTAGAAGCTTGCGCAACCTACGAACCAAGCCAATGGCAACTGGCTCTCTCTTGTCGTAACCACGCTTAAGAGCTGAAGTCTTTTTCCGCCTGAGATGACTCTTTGATCCATGAAGCTTCATCATCTTGCCGGTTCCGGTAATGTGTATGCGGGAAGCAGACGCCTTGTGCGTCTTAAGCTTGTACTTCTTCGGATTGTTGGTCGCCAACGGGGGTCTCCTCTTCCTCAGGCGCCTGCGCGGGCTTCGTGGGTGCCACCGGCATTGGCGCCAGGATAATGTTCATTCGTCTGCCCTCCATCAAGGGAGGGGTCTCCAGTTTTGCTTCTTCCTTGAGTCGTTCCGCTACGCCCCGGAGCAATGTCACACCCAATTCAGGGTGGGTAATCTCCCGACCGCGGAACATCACGCTGACCTTGACCTTGGCTCCCTCACCCAGGAGATCCTGGATGCGCCGCACCTTGGAATCGCGATCATGCCCCGCAATACCGGGCCTGAAGCGCACTTCACGAACGACATTAGTCTTTTGGCCCTTCCGAGCCTCACGGTCACGCTTGGTCTGCGCGTAACGGAACCGTCCATAGTCTAGTAGTCGGCAAACGGGCGGACTCGCGTTAGGAGACACCTCTACAAGGTCTACTCCTTGGTCGCGCGCCATCTGTATGGCCTCGGCTGTTGGGACAACGCCTAACTGTTCACCAGCGTCACCAATAAGCCGGACCTCACGGCCTCGTATTTGCTGGTTAATGCGATAATCTTTACCAGCTATGCTAATCACTCCTCGGCAGGGTTACCTACGAATATATCATACAGCTAGGTAGCTGTAAACAGCTTAGACAGCAGGAATAGGCCGGTTGGGGGACAGAACGATTTCATGGGCAATCCCAACAAGGTCATTAGGAGAGGAAACGTTGTTGCGAATCAGATGCCGTTCCAATCCCGCAAGCACTTCCTGGGGAGTACGGGGGCTGGGGTAGTTGGCTGTTCCTATCTGTATGGCCCGTGCGCCAGCGTAGATGTAATCCAGGGCGTCATTGGTTGTTTCTATGCCGCCGACGCCAATAATTGGTATCTGTAACGCGCGATACGTCTTGTAGACCATTGCTAGGGCAACAGGCTTCAGGGCCGGGCCTGAGACGCCTCCGGTGATCGTTCCCAGCACAGAACGCGCTTCATCATGGTCCAGCGCCATGCCAACCAGGGTGTTGGTCAGGGTAAGGGCATGGGCTCCAGCCTCAGATGCCGCCCTGGCGATGGCCAAGATGTCCGTGACGTTAGGTGATAGCTTTGTGATGACCGGCAGGTGCGTAGACTTCACTACCGCACGCACCGCTTCACCAGTGAAGTCAGGGCTCTGAGCGAAGTCCAGCCCACCCTCCACGTTGGGGCAGCTGACGTTTATCTCTATCGCAGCGATGCCGGGTGTGCCCTCGATGGCAGTCGCTAAGTCACGATACTCATCAACTCGTTCTCCGGCAATGCTGAGTATCACCGGCACCTGCCAGCCCACCCACCGGGGGGCCTGTTCTCGTAGTACGGCCTCTATACCAGGGTTCTGGAGGCCAATGGAGTTCATGGTCCAGGCCTTGGCGTGGGCAATGCGGGGTGTTGCATTTCCCACACGAGGGTGAACGGTGGTGGTCTTTGCAACCACAGCCCCAAGGCGTTGAAAATCTACGCCAGCAGCCATGTGGCTGCCGTAGCCGTCCTGCCCAAAGGTGCCACAAGAGATCATCACGGGGTTCCTTAACAGGAGCCCGGTCTCATGTCCCGGAGCAATGTTCACGGACAAGTCAGGTTTTACCATTTTTACCTCCCGTGGAGCCTCTACGGCGATTGTTCCACACCCCGTAGCGCGACGCAAGGATGTTATCTCAAAACAATAAAAAGAGCCCCGATTTTATCAGGGCTCTTTGTCGTTTCAATGTATTTGGTTTGTTAGCGAATTGTGGATCTTCGCAGGAACGGAGGCAGGTCAAGGTCAATTTCGCCTTGAGAGAAAGAACCCTGGCTGCCATAGGCCATATCCTGATATGAAGAGCCTCCGTCAGCTTCGTCAGGGATACCAGTTGCGATGAGGGTCACGCGGGTGAGGTCATCCTTGGCGTCACCATTGACCATGCCAAAGAAAATCATAGCGCGCTGATCCACTTTGGCCGAGATATACTCACCAGCCTCATTAACCTCTCCAAGGGTCATGGAGGGACCACCAGTCACGTTGAACAGCACACCCTTGGCTCCCTCAAGGGAAACGTCCAGGAGCGGGTTGTTCACAGCCTGTTTGGCGGCTTCCAGAGGGCCACCCTTGCCACGAGCCTCGCCGATGGCCATCATCGCCTTGCCTGGAACCTTCATAATCGCTTTCACGTCGGCAAGGTCAACATTAATCTCGCCAGGGAGGTTGACCAACTCCGCTACCGAGAGGACACCGAGCATTACGGCATCGTCAGCAAGTCGGAGTGCTTCTTCCATGGAAGTCTCACCTTTGACGAGGCTCAGGAGCCGCTCGTTGTGGATGACGATGAGGTTATCTACGTGGGATTTAAGTTCGGCGATGCCCGAGTGGGCTGTCTCCAAGCGTCTTGCGCCTTCAAAGGTGAAGGGTGTTGTGGCTACGGCGACTACCAGGGCTCCAGTCTGCTTTGCCATGTCTGCGACGATGGGAGCAGCTCCGGTGCCCGTACCGCCGCCCATGCCAATGGCAAGGAAGACGAGGTCAGCGCCGTCGATAAGCTTCTTGAGTGCCTGCTTGGAATCTCCAGCTGCCCTGGCGCCCATCTCCGGGTCACCACCAGCGCCGAGACCCCTGGTGAGGTTCTCGCCAATATGGACGACATTCGCGCCCTCAGCCTGACCAAGGGCCTTCAGGTCTGTGTTGACGCAGGCGTAGCTCACCCCTGGAACCTGGCGTGCTCTCATCATGCGCATGATGGCATTAGATCCACCACCACCTACGCCAATAGCACAAATACGTGCAGGTCCTTCTTGGGAGAGGGGCATATTTGGCAGCGGGATAGCCTGGGTCGTAGAGCGCGTACGCTTAGGAGCCATATCTACAAGTCCTCCTGCAGGTTCTAATTCTCGATGAGATCAGAACGCATTCAATCCAAAAACTCTACTCATTTTCGTCAACTATGTCAAGGTGTGAGAAGAGATAGCAGGATATTTTCTTTGGGTTGAGAGTACCCTTGAAAGACAGCAGCTTCAGGCCCTTGAGTTGTTCTTTTCAACCACCTTCAAGAGTTCCTCCAGCGGCATATGCGCCATGGATTCCAACTCCATGTCAGCATTATCCACGCCCAACAGACGAGTCAGCGCGTTAGGCACCGCCACAGTAAAGATGTCCGCGCGGGTGGACGATAGGATGCCGTTGGGTGAGTCCTCCAGAGCGATGGCCTGGTCTGCGGCAACGCCCAGCGCGTTCAGCGCGGCTTGGTGCACGGCGGGATTCGGTTTACGCTGCCCAACATCGGGGTCATCCCAACACCGGACGATATCGAAGTGGGGCAGCAGCCCAAGCCGTTCTAGGTGCCCCGTAACCCAATCTCGAGATGAGTTAGAAGCAACACCAAGCTTCAGGCCCAATCGTTTTGCGTTTTGGATATACGTTTCAACGCCGGGGAGGATAGGCTCCAACTCAATGAGCGCGGCCTCACGCGGCTTTCGCGCGGCTCTAATAGCAGCGGCATCCAGGCTTTCACCAAGAACGCCCTCCAGGTGCGCCACGGGGTCAAAGCTGTCCTCTGTGCCTACGTTGGCTGCCCACTCCTCCAGAGCCAACTCGCAGCCACGCTCCCGGTAGATCTCCTGCCAGCTCAGGAATATAGGGCTCTCCGTGTCCAGGATGAGCCCGTCAAAGTCAAAGACAAGTGCCTTAATCATCAGTCCTACTTATGGCTGATTTCGATAGTGATAGACCTATGGAATCCGTCAGGGAGTAAGAGCCATTAAAGGCCCCCTAGGCTGGGGCATCGGCGTAGTACTCCATCCCCAGGTGGGTTATCTGCTCAACGCCCATCATCCATCGCAGGGTGTTCTTAAGCTTGGTCTGTTGGATGAACAGGTCATGCTCCGGATACACCTGAGATGACGTGTGGGGAGCCTTGAAGTAGAAGGACAACCATTCCTGGATGCCGCCCATCTTGGCCCGCTTTGCCAGATCCATGAACAATGCCAAATCCAGCACCAGTGGTGCCGCAAGAATGGAGTCAGAACAGAGGAAGTTAACCTTGATCTGCATACGCCTGCCGAGCCAACCAAAGATGTCTATGTTGTCCCAACCCTCTTTGTTGTCGCCACGGGGCGGGTAGTAGTTGATGCGAACCTTGTGATACGCATCGCCGTAGAGGTCAGGGTAGACCTCTGGCTGCAGGATGTACTCCAGTGCACCCAGCTTTGACTCTTCCTTGGTCTTGAAGTTCTCAGGCTCGTCCAGCACCTCGCCATCGCGGTTGCCTAGAATGTTGGTGGAAAACCAGCCGTCAAGGCCAAGCATCCTTGCCTTCAACATGGGAGCTATCACCGTTTTGACCAGGGTTTGTCCCGTCTTGAAGTCCTTGCCGCAAATGGGGACACCCGCCTCGGTTGCCAGCTTCTCAATCACAGGAATGTCCACCGTGAGGCTTGGACTGCCGTTGACGAAGGGAACACCCTCCTGTATTGCTGCGTACGCATACATCATGGACGGGGCAATGCGCTCATCGTTCTCTTGGAGCGCTCCCATAAAGCCCTCAATCTCCTGGTGAATCTCTGAGGGAGTAATGAATTTTTCGGTAGAAGCAGCGTAGATCATGACCAGTCGGTCACACTTGTTCTCTGCCTTAAACTTCTGGATGTCCTCGCGGATTGCGTTCACCAAATCGAGTTTTGTAGCAGCGGTCTTCACGTTGGTGCCATGAATGCGCTTGATGTAGTCGTTATCGAAGACAGCCGACATAGGCTTAATGGATTTCAGGAAGTCAGCAATGGGCTCGATGTCGTCGTGGGGGTTCAGCACACCGCACTTCAGGGCTGATTCATAGGCGTTATCGGGGATGGGATCCCATGCGCCGAAGACAATCTGATCCAGGCCTGCCAGAGGGACGAAGTCCCGTATGAGGGGCATGTTCTTCTCTGGTCGCTTGCCGACTCGGATGGTCGCCATCTGGGTTATCGATCCGACGGGTTGGCCCATACCGCGACGAACGTGCTCCACGCCGCAGATGAGGGTGGATGCGACTGCACCTAGCCCCACAAGCAGGATACCGAGCTTGCCGTCAGCGGGCTCTACCGATGGGAGCATTGCTGTGACAAAGTCCTTGGCCTCTAGGGCAATGCCCCTTCCGTGGGCAAGGGCGATGAGTGTGGCGTGCCACTGAGAGGGGATGCGGCCGGTCTTAGCCCAATGCTGCACCGTGCTCTGACGTTTTCCCAGGAGTTCTGCCAGTGAGGATTGGCCGCCGAAACGCTGGATAATCTGTTCTGCGGGATTACTTTGTGTATTCATGAGAAGTATATTAACGAAAAAATCGTTAGTACGCAACGAGTTTCGTTTAAGGGTTTACAGCAGAATGCCGCCAGACCCTAAAGGCCTGACGGCATTCCAAATAATCGCAACGTAAAGAGCTAGCCCTGCTAGCCGCCCAAACCAGGCTCTGTCATCTTCTCCGGCTTCAAAAGTTGATCAATTTCCGCCTCTGACAGGCCAGACTCCTCGCGGGCGACCTCGCGGATGCTGCGTCCGTCTTTAGCAGCTTGCTTGGCGATTGCTGCCGCTTTGTCATACCCAATGGCAGGAGCTAGGGCCGTGCCCAGCATCAAGCCTCTCTCCACCAGGTCAGGCCCGGTGGTGGTGGCTCCAATGCCGACGGCACACTGTTCCGTGAAGTTGGCCGCAGATGCAGCCAGCAAAGACACTGATTGCAGGATGTTGTAGGCTGCCACAGGCATCATCATATTCAACTCAAAGTAGCCACCCTGGCCCGACATCGCGATGGTTGCATCGTTGCCAATAACCTGGGCAACTACCTGGATGACGGACTCAGAAATAACGGGATTCACCTTGCCGGGCATGATGGAGCTTCCCGGCTGAACCTCTGGAAGGGTAATCTCACCAAGGCCCGCACGGGGGCCGGAGCCCAACCAACGGATGTCGTTGGCAATCTTGTACAAGCTGGTGGCAACAGTCCGCAGAACGCCACTGGTCTCCACCACGCCGTCCAAGCTGTTCTGAGCCTGGAAGTGGTTCTCTGTCTCTCTGACCGTCATGCCCAACTGCTTTGAAAGCCGGGCGCACGTGCGAGAAGAAAACTCCGGGTGAGCATTCACACCAGTGCCTACAGCCGTGCCGCCAAGGGCCACTTCCGATAGGTCCTC
>CAVOCU010000031.1:0-18211 GCA_963694315.1 Dehalococcoidia bacterium
TGTCATGCGCACACCGCCGTTTACCACATCGCCCAGAGTCTTCTGTAGCGCTAGGTCGCCGTGGGGGAAGCCGTTTGGGCGTCCCAGCGTGCGTACAAGCAGCCAGTGGGCGGTCCATATGCCGACGCCCCGGAGTGCGGTCAACGTCTCTATGACCTCATCGTCTGACTTGTTGTACAACCCCTCAAGATCGATGTCACCGGCTGCGAGTTTTTCCGCAATGCCAGCGATGTACTCGGATTTCCGTCCGCTGTTTTTCTTGTCGCGCAGTCCCTCGACTCCCGCTGCTGCCAAAGCCTCGGGTCTGGGGAACGCGTAGTAGGTGACACCGTCTACGGTGAGCGACTCCCCGTAGCTCTCCATGAGAAGGGCGCGCAACGTCCGTGCAACCTGACCGCTGATCTGCTGCCCCAGAATGGCACTCACCAACCCCTCGAATACAGACGGCCCTTGGGGCACATGAAATCCTCTGTGAGCAGTAGTCAGCGGCTTCAGGAACGGGTCGGCATCTGCCATGCGGTAGAACGGTTCCAGGTCTACGTTGGTCTGAAGTATCCACTCTACCTGTCGTTGAGCTTCCTTCACCGCCGCATCATCTAACATAGGCCCCGCGACATCCACGTCGAGTCGAGGTGCCTCCACGGTACCCACACTCCGTACAGACACCACGACCAGACTGCCCCCTAGGTCCAGAACGCTACGGTACACGCCGTCCTCGTAGAACTCCCAGAGGTAGCGACCAGTGAAGTGAGTGGCGTAGTCTGCCGTCAGATGGAAGTCGTACGGCGGTACTGGCTGGATGGTAATCGACGCCCGTTGGAGCTGTAGGTCACTCATGCGTCTGCTTTTCGCCCAGCAACTTTGGATGCCGCGTACATGGCCAGCGCGCTCAGGGCTGCCAGCACTCCCATGACCAGCAAAGCGAAGGTGTAGCTCCCTGATTGGTCAAAGCTCTGGGACATCAGCAGGATGGCGGCGGAACTCATGGCGATAGGGAAAGGCCGGCTGATTCCCACAATGGCACCCAGGCTTCCCCTGCCGAAATAGAAGGGCCACACCAGATTCTGGCAGACCACAAGCCCTGAGACGCCAACTCCCACCATTGCCGCGTAGACGTAGGCAACATTGCCGGATAGAAGAATGATGAGGGGTAGGGTCATAGCGTTGAAAAGACCAACACCTATCATCAACTTGTTCACGGAAATTTTATCGGCTAGGTAACCCCAGAGATATCGACTTGATAGGCTGAACAAGCCGTAGATGCTGAAGGCCGTAGCCGCCAATTGCGGGCTAAAGTCCTTCCACTCGAACATTGGTGGCATGCTGGCCGGGACGCTCATGGATGATGTTGTTGCCAGGGACACGGTGATGATGAGGAGCCAGAACAACTTTGAGCGCACAGCCTCGCGTGCAGTAATGGAGACCTCCGCCGTTGGTGGTGCGGAACTGGCCTGCGGTGCAATCCAGCCATCGGGCATCATCCCCAGGTCTTCAGGCTGACGTTTGATGAACACTGCGGGAAGCACGGACATGATGAAGAATAGCCCTGCCAGAACCAGCCAGGAGGTTTCCCACCCGGAGGAACTGACAAGATAGGCAATGATGGGCGGCAGCACAAAAGCAGCAACACTGGAACCCATGGTTGCTGTTGCCACGGCCCTACCACGAGATTTCCGGAACCACCGAGGGACGATTGCAGAGATAAACAGCGCTGAATGCCCGCCTGACGCCAGGCCGTTTACCAGTCCAAAGAGCATCCAGAACTGCCAGACTTCCTGTACTTGCGATGTGAGGGCCAGAGAGATGGATGTGATTAGGCCCGTCACTGCTACGGAGCGCATAGCTCCGTTCTTACAGTCGGCGAAACGGGTGAAAAGCACTGCACCTACGGCCCCCGAGAGGATGCGGATGGTGAGGCCTGCAAAGATGTCAGATAGCGTCCAACCCAGGTCCTCCCTCATGGGATTGGCGATGACGCCCATTGACCAGTTGATGCCGTTGGACACGAACATCATCCCAAACCCAACGGCGACGATTACCCAGCCATAGAAGAAGGGGAGTCGGTGATGCCAGGTGAGCGTTCGGGTGGTTTGAGGAGCTTGTGTTTCCAAAACGTTCCTATACTGATCTAATTTTGGTGGTGTCGTACAACCGCCCGGTCTGAAACGTGAATCCCAGCCGGGCGGCGGTTATTCCTTGGTTACTGCGCGTAAATTAAACGGTCAGGCGCTTGTACAGCTCCGGCAGTCGTTGGGGCAGCATGCTGATGTCTGACAGAATCTCGTAGCCCATGTCACCCATCATCGTCTTCAAATAGTCGTGGCCCGCCTTGTCCACCGTGAGGCAGAACGGGATGATGCCCTTCTGTTTACCTTCCAGCAGTGCCTTACGGGTATCGTGAACGGCGTATTCCTTCTCAACGCCCTCGCGACTGTACCCTCTGTCCTGAGGTCGTCCGTCACTGATGAGGAACAGCACTTTGGTCTTAGCGTCTATCTCGTCCAGCTTCTTAATGCTGTGGCGGATGGCCGGCCCCATGCGTGTGGCGTGCAACGGCGTAATTTTATCGATGCGCTTCTGCACCTTATCGGACATCGACTCGTTAAGATCCTTGATGGTGTAGTACTCCACGTTCTCCCGCCCGTAGCCGGAGAAGCCATAGATGCCGTACTTATCGCCTAAGGCCTCCAACGCCTGAATCAACAGGATTGAAGCTTCCTTCTCAAGGTCGATGATGCGCTTGTACGTCCGACGAGGCGCGCCTTCAGTCCCTCGACGATTGCGGAGCCAGAGCATGTAGTCCACAGGATTGGCCGGGGCGTCCCACTCGTCTGCGCCTCCCCGAGATTCGTCAATGGCCTCTCCCGTGGATGCGCTCATGTCTAGGAGGAACAGTACAGCAACGTCCCTGTCCATCTTGTTCCTGCGCCAGTACACACGGTCGGGAAGGCTCAGGCCCAACCGCATATCAATCATTGCCTCTACTAGCGCGTCAAAGTCGAATTCTTCACCGTCAGAGAGGCGGCGAATCTTGCGGAAAGTCTCTGGCCGCACCTGTTCAAACTGCCTTCTAATTTCCGCAATCATGTTGGCATTGGTATGGAGGATGGAGTCCCAGAAACCAACGTCACCCTCAGCCATGACCTTCTCGCGTACTACACACCAGCGTGGTCGATAGTCGCCAGCACGGAAGTCCCACTCGTCGTAGACACTGGTGTGGGGTTCTGCGGCATCCAGAGGCCCGCCTTCATCATCAACGTGTACAAAGGGCCCTTGGCCTTGCGCAGATTCTTTAGGGGGCAGCTTCATGCCCACTTCGCGCATTAGGTTCTTGGCCGTGGTGCTGGCGTCCATATCGGCATCGCCGCCCTGCTCCAACTCCGCGCTCTGGGCCAACAACTCCTCAAGCATCTCTCTGGTGAGTTGAGGAGGCTCGCCATCATTAGCCTGACGTTGGGCTTCCTTCATCTCCTCAAGGAGTTGCACTAACTCTGGCTTGAACTCGCCACGGTACTCCACGTCTTGCGGTGACTCATAGGACTCTTCGCCTTCACCTTCTGAGGATTCTTGTTCCTGCTCCTGTTCCTCATCCTCTGGTTTGCGGTCAAGTCGCTTGAGGAGCTCCTCCATGTTTTCCGGATCCTCATACTCGTCGTCTTCTGGAATTTCAATGTGCGTCCACTCGTTTGCCGGAATGGAATGGTTGGGTACCCCCGCAATGAACACATAGATGCGTAGGGCAGCTTCCGTTGCGTCTTCCACGGCAGAGCCGACGCGCATAACCCTCAGGACAATCCTAGACATCCGGCGTGCCTCGTCCGCTAGGTACGATGCAACTGGCAGTTTCCCCCTCTGTCCAAGGCTTAACCGGATGAGGAACTCAACCAGACCTTGTTGGGCTGG
This sequence comes from Dehalococcoidia bacterium, assembly GCA_963694315.1. Classification (GTDB taxonomy): domain Bacteria; phylum Chloroflexota; class Dehalococcoidia; order Lucifugimonadales; family UBA1127; genus UBA1127. The sequence continues at coordinate 3,904 of CAVOCU010000031.1, forward strand.
CATTTCCTCAATGGGAGGGCGTTCCGCCAGGGAGTTTGCCTGTACTTGTTGGTAGGCCTTTTTAATCCCGCGATACTCTCGTACCACGCGAGCGTCTAGCCTGCTGTCTTCTGCCACGGTGAAGATGTCCAGAGCCATTCGACGCTCCGGGAAAATGTCAAAGAAACCCTGCATGTCTGTGACCCAACCGGTCTCGACACTGACGGGGCCAGTGTCATCTGGTGCAGGTTCGCCCTCTGGTGCCGGAGCGGCGTCCGCGGCTTCTTCTGGCGGCGCGTTTGATAAAGACTTGGGCTTCATCACTAGGGGCCGTAGATTACGGAAAAGGGTGGCAGGGTGATCATAGCGGAACCCAAAGCTCTCAAATTCTTGATGGGCCACCTGGTGGGTGGCGATAACCTTGAGTTTGGCGAAGTTTTCTTCCTTAGTGGGGGCTCCATCAATCAGTGCGGGAAGGTACAGGGTGTTGCCCTCAATGGTTGCATGGTTCCCAGAGACCCATCCAATTCCTTTGTCTACCAGTTCTTGTGCCGGAGCAATCTCCATCTCGTTGCCTGCCAGAGCGCGGGAGTAGAGGCCTACAATTTCCTTCACTCTACTGAGTTCCACCCCTGCGGAGAGCTTGTCCAGCATCTCTTCAGAGAAGGAGGATTCCATACGGAAGAAGGCTAGGCCGCTGTCCTGATTCTCTGAGAGCAGGCGAATGCCTTCCGCAAACCATAGTTCTAGCTGCGGCGGGGAGATGCGAGCCAGCACCGTAGGTACCACGGTGAGGAACGGTGCTAGGGCCGCAGGAGATAGAGGAATGAGAGCCTCGGCCAAGGTCAACACTACCGGGTGTGCTGATTGGTCTAACTCGCCCACCCCTTGTGAGCCATCTCGAAGGAAGGCGATGACGCCACCCTCCCCGCTGCGGGATAGGCGTTCTGCCAACCCTAGGAACCTTGAACGCTGGCTTCGTTCTATTCTGGTTACAACTCGGGCGCCTACTTCAAAACAGTCTTTCACTTCTCGCCAGTTGCCGTTGGCATCGGCCAGTGTTGTGACTAGAGAGATGAAGCTGTCACGGCTATCGCCCAAGTTGGGGAAGACGCTCTGGCTTAGCTCTAGGCACTCTGTGGCCAAGTCGTACGATCGTTGGGACAAAATGTCTATGAAGCGGATGAACCTTTCCAGTTCAGGGAATGTCATGGCGGGGATAAGCTGTGGGCTTATCTCAAAGAACTTGCAGGACAACGCCGTGGATTTCCAGGTTCCCTTGGACAGGGATTTCCCAAGCTCGCTCCACCCCGCTACTTGCCTCGGTCGCAGATGAGCCAGCGTCGTTGCGCTGGCACGGAAGTAGGCGGCCGCAATGGTTGGAGATGCCTGACAAAGATCCAACCCGTTCTGGGCCCACGGGGTGAAATTGGCAAAGGAGAGGAACGGCAACACGTCCATGCTGGCTGAGAAATACTTAGTAGCTGCTTCCCATGATTGAACGGACTGGCGCGCAATTGCTGCTCCCTGGTCTGCCCAGGAAATCAGGTCTTCCGCTGAAAGCAGTGTACTTACTTTCTCTAAAGCGGTGTGGTACTGCTGGAAGACGGCTACAGGGAATTGGGCTAACTCCCTGTCTATGCTTTCTAGACGAGGGTCCTTCTCTGCCATGGGACCTCCTTTTCCATACCCTCTGCAATGAGTTCTAGGAGCCTGCTCAATATTTGGGCAGTTGCTCCGAAAATAATTCGGCCTTGGTAGACATACGTATATCTGTGGGTGAGCCCTTCTGCCCGGAGAACGCTTTCATTGCGAAGGTTTGCCGGGTCATAGAGCGCATCCAAGGGCACCTCAATAATCTCTGACACCTCTGCCTCACTGGGCTGGTAAAGGTAGGAATTCGGTATAACTCCAACTACCGGTTGGATGGCGAACTTGGAGCGTGTGAAAAACGGCTCAAACCCACCAAGTACGTGGACATCGCTGGGGTTAACGCCAATTTCCTCATGGGTCTCCCGGAGCGCGGTGAACGTGAGATCCTCGTCTCCGACTTCCCATGTGCCGCCGGGGAAGCAAATCACTCCACCGTCTCTCTTTAGTTGCTCGCTGCGCTTAGTGAGTACCAGATGATACCCACCATCACGCAAGAACAACGGCAGAAGCACCGCAGAGGGGGTCAATTCTGGAGGCAACGCCGTTCCTAAAGCACTATTGGCCAACAAAGCTTCAAGAACCTCAGGAGTCGGGTTGCTCATCCTGTACTAATTCCCGTACCGCCTATTCAAAGATAGAGGAGATAATTTCCTCCATGCTCCGTTGCACCTGCACATCATCAGATAGCGCCCATACGATGGCTACTTGGCAGGCTTCTCGTGGGGAAATCCCCTGGCTGATGAGCTTGCCTGCGTAAATGAGCAGGCGGGTGCTGGACCCTTCTTGGAGGCCGTGGTCCTTGAGGTTACGCACTTTCTCGCCAAGTTTGGCAAGTTGCATGGCTGTCTCAGCAGGAACTCCGGCTTCATGTTCCAGTATTCCAGCCTCAACTTCCGCAGTGGGGTAATCAAACTCAATAGAGATAAACCGCTGACGGGTTGAGTGCTTCAAGTCCTTGAGGGCACTCTGGTAACCGGGGTTGTAGGACATGACCAGCAAAAAGCCCTCGCTGGCCTCCAGCAGCATCCCCTGCTTTTCTATCGGCAGGATGCGACGGTGGTCGGTGAGAGGGTGAATCAACACCGTAGTGTCCTTGCGGGTCTCTACAATCTCGTCCAGATAGCAGATGGCCCCAACCTTTACAGCCCTGGTCAACGGGCCGTCAATCCACTTGGTGCCGTCAGCGTCAATGAGGTAGCGGCCTACCAAGTCACTGGCAGTCAGGTCCTCATGGCAGGCCACGGTGACTAACGGCACAGGAGTAACATCAGAACCGTCTTTCTTTTGTCGGATGGAATCCGACTGGCTCAGCCGATACGCCATATGCTCTACGAATCGAGTTTTGCCGCAACCAGTGGGTCCCTTCAGCAACACGGGGATTTGCTGGAGGTAGGCAGCCTCAAAGAGTTCAATTTCGTTGGAGGACGGGACATAGAACGGCTCTTTTTCAACTACATATTCTTCAATCTGAAGGGTTTGAAATCCGGGTCCTTTAGGTTGCGTCATTGTTTCTCACCTTTGCTTCAATAATTCGCTCTGCCCATAGAGCCTCAACCGTTGCTGTTAGTTCTTCCAAACTCCCATTGTTCTGGATTACCTGATCTGCATGCGACGCCCGCTCTTCATCAGTGAGCTGCGATGCGACCCTGGCACTGATAGCTTCATCTGAGAAACCGTTTCGCTTCTGCAATCGCAAAGCTACCGTCTCCCTGGATGCCGTAACCAGCCAAACCTCATCTATCAGCGATGTCCATCCGGCCTCAATCAATGTTGCAGAGTCCAACACAACGACTGGGTCTCCTTGGTCTGCCGCATGCTGGAGCCTCTTAACTATCACTGCTTTCATTGCCGGCCGCATGATGGCGTTTAGCTTCGCCATTGCTGTAGGGTCATTGAAAACAATCTCGCCGAGTTTCTTCCTGTCTACCTGCTGATCTTGAAACAGTATGTCTGGGCCAAACGTTTGGGATACCGCTCCCCATACTGAGGTGCCTGGCTCGTAAACCTGATGCCCCACCAATGCAGCATCAATGATTGTGGCACCCGCCCTCGCGAGTACGCGAGAAACCGTGCTTTTCCCTGTGCCAATGCCCCCTGTGAGGCCTATGGTAACCATGTCTATTCCCTATCCCTACGCAGGAGCACAGCTAGTTTAGCAGTGGGGTAGAAGAGGGTCAAGGCTGTTCCCTGTACCATATTTCGGTCTACTGGCAGCAGGTATGTATGGTTGGTTGAAGACGAGGGGAATAGAGCTAGGGGATTGGCGCTGTTGGTTAGTTGACCCACAGCAACCACATTACCAACACACTGGCGACAGGCACCGTGGCGTTGTCCTCCAAAGGGATTGGGAGAAACTCCACGATAGCGGCTACTGCTGCCCCCACCGCTGCGGGCCACAAGGTCAGGTAGATGTCCTTGGCCCATAACAACGTAGTAATGCTGAGGCTGGCGACCAAGAACGCCAACGCCCCTTCTATGCTTTTACCGGACGCAGCTGCCATACCTTTTTTGAACCAGCGATTCCATCGCAGCCGTCCAAACCGCTTACCAATGATGCCCGCTAGTGGGTCACCAAACGTCAGAAATAGCAGAGCCAATGAGGCGATTTCCACGTCAAACAGCAGCAGTAACACCAAGGAGGTCACCGCAAGATACGTAGCTGCGGTGACCTCCTTGCGCTCCTCTCCGGGTTTCAGGAGCATACCCAGCGACTCAATGAACCACGCGTTCACGCTTGGAATGAAGAACCTGGCTATCTCTCCACCTACCAGCGCTGCTGCCCCAATAATCGCCATGCCGAGGGCGTACTCGTAGCCTATGGCAAGCCCCAGCAGCGGTATGACAGACGCGGCGCTTAGGTGGGATAGGCGCCTATCCCAATAGTAGACGGAGCCTTCTCGCACGGACTGCGACCGTTGTTTCATGCAGGCAAGTATACAATGCTCATTGGACCGCTTGCACCCCGACTTTGCTGCCATAATTCTTCAATAACGGGTAGCCTCCACTGGTTGCACAGTTGGAGGAGCATCAGTACACTATGGGCCACGCGGTTTCGGCCGTGTCTGTGCATCGCTGATGCGGATTCGGCATCTTATAAATAGGTGCGGTAATCGGGGGTATTCCTCTCGATTGTGTACCAGCCAAAAATACATGGAGGATCTCTCAATGGCAAAGCCTGAAGCAGTAACAGACGCGACGTTTGAAGAAGAAGTTCTTAAGTCAGAACTACCGGTTCTGGTGGACTTCTGGGCAGATTGGTGCCAGCCCTGCAAAATGATTGCTCCTATCGTGGACGAGCTCTCAGATGAGTACGATGGTAGGGTCAAGTTCATGAAAGTGGACGTTGATGCCAACTCTCAGGTACCCACTCAGCTGGGCATTCGTAGCATCCCAACACTCATTGTGTTCAAAAATGGCCAGCCTGTTGAGCAGATTGTCGGCGCCATGCCGAAGGCCCAGCTCAAGCGACGCCTGGACAGCGCTCTGGAAGCTACTCCTAGCGCGTAGCCCCTACCCTGAGCTATGAGGGAGTGGATGGGGCCCGGTGGCCCTTGCGGACTTCAACTCCGTTGCGCCTCGTGTACGGGGCGGGTGGGTTCGACTCCCTCGCACTCCCGCCAGACAATTTGAGACACGAAATCAACTGGTTTCAGCCAAAGAGAAAGCCCCTGACTGTAATGGTCGGGGGCTTTGTTTTGGATCAAATGGTCACGAAATGGTCACGAATTTTTTGGACCAGCTCGGCGGTAAACCTTGATTATAATATTGGGCCTCCTGCCTCGATATCCCAACGTTCTGATATAGCCAAGAAGAGAACCTGTAGGCCCAACAACTGATCACCTGCTGGGTCTGTTCCAAGTGGTGCTATCTTCGTTGCTCGAAAAGCAAACAGCATCTCAATTCTTGGAAGGAACCCTGCCAGGTTCCATATCTCTCGTAGGTCTCTAGTTTTTGATTTCCGAGGCCACCATATTCGACTCCCAAGTTGACCTTTGCGTACCCGTATCCATCCACAATGAGGGCGTACTCCCAGATTTATGAAATATCGCCGAAATCAACGTTTGGTCTTAGCCACTGTAAGCATTCCGAGAATCACCAGGTGGATTAGTGGGTCGGTCCCGGCGAATGCCCTAAATGCAGCAACATAACGGAAGCGGATTTCACCGACTGTATAATATCGGATTGAAGTAGTCCCTAATTTCCATCTAGTTACACCGCGTTATAACCCTACGCTTTCTCTTCGCTAGAGAAGCCACAGAAACTACAGGTTTTTACCTTATAGATAATCCCTAACGTACTGCCGGTATTCCCCAGTTGTTCCTTGATTTTTTGGCCCGTTTGACTCGTAAGACAGTATATGATTTTGGATTATGCTCCTGTAATATTAAGTTTAGTTAAACAAGGAGTTTTAGTAATGATAATCCTAAATCGGATTCAAACAATTACTGTCTTAAGTAAATGGTTCATATATGCATTCCTGTTTGTATCTTTAGTTGTGACTATGATTGCATGCGACTCTAAAGAAGCTGCAAACGAAGATGCAGATGTATTCAAAGATTCAACCGGAGCTGTCCGCCAAAAAGATGCATCTCGATCATCTACGAGAACCACAATAGTTGAAGGTAAACCCGCACGCTTAATGAGCGGTGACACAGCTCTGAAAGAAGCACGAACGATAACCGAACCTTTTGGAGCAGAGTCAGTCAAAATTTTCGCTACGATTAGAAAAAATTCGTTCGAAGAAAACATAAATATAAGTAACCAATGGATTAAAGATCAAATCTCTTTTTATAATAAGTCGGATGATGAATATCAGTTGTACCTCCATGAAATGATGAACGGCTCTGGTGACGGAGGTCTAGGTATGACTAAGTGGCTCACCGACAAAGACAATCTAGCGTATTGGGACAAAGCGGTACGGAGAAATGTTGGAGACGAAGGGTATGCTCGAATCGTTGCACTAAATGGAGCGTTCGGAATTGGAGATGACTCTTTCCGGCTCGGGTATGGCGGGTCCCATCGTTTCGATCAAAAAACTAATCAAGTAACCTTAAACAAGGTCACCAAATTCCGAGGTGTTAGAGACCTTGTCGGGATAGATTCTTCGCAATCGACTAATGAGAAATTTGATGTTTTAGTTGAATATGGGGACAAAGTTCGGCAACGAATGTTTAGCTTGTACGACGCATGGTATGCAGGAAAACTCAGTCGAGATCAGGTAATCCAATTCAATGAGGCGTATGTTAGAGCCGGCGCATGCGGCATGACGAATACGGACGTGGTAGCATCTGATGTGGCTTACAGGTATGCCCAAACCCTAAGCTTAATGTCCACGACTTTGAAAGAATTAGGGTTCTGACGGACTCATGCCATCTAGTTGAAACCTAAGAAGTCAAATGTACGCGACAGACGTACGGAATGATACAAACTAGGTGTTAATGGCAGGGTTAACGGGCCTGTACGGACACCCTGGTACCACGGTAACGGACTTCAACTCCGTTGCGCCTCGTGTACGGGGCGGGTGGGTTCGACTCCCTCGCACTCCCGCCAACTCGAGTGGGCCTAGTGTGTAGGCAGTTTCCTTAAAAGTCTTTGGTTGATTATTGAGGCGTCCCCGTAAGGGGGCGCCTCTTGCTATGTCCCCCATTAATATCCCGGTGGAAATGCTTGAAAAACCTGTTGAGCCCCAACATCATCACCCGGTAAAATGAGAGCGATGTCTCAGAGCCTGAGCCCAGAACATGAGGGTGTTATCACCATGGAAGATGCGTTGACCCGTGCCACCTACAAGCTTGCGGATACTGACCTACAGTGGATGGTTCTTTCTAAAGAGCGCCTGCCGCAGAATTTCACTCATTTTGAGGTTGTCCGAGAGGGAGATTTGAGCAATGAGGCAATGGCTGATTTGCCTTTGTCCGGGCACACCGCAGATGAGTTAAGGAGCCTTGGTCGCGTTACGGGTTACCAACGCGAGTGGGTAACAACGGTTGATGAGCCCTTGCTGAAAGACGATGCTGATCTAGCTGTTGCCACCGTAGTGCATCTGATGGATAGCCCTCAGGCCGTATCCACCTGGATGACCAAGGTGTTTCTAGAAGAGTTCAAGGCCAAGGTGGGTGAGAATTTGGGGACGGAGCACCAATTGGTCTCCGTTGAGCAGGTTGAGTTGGAAGGGAAGTTTCACGATGAGGCTGTGGGCGTTCGCGCAATCCAGAAAGGGCCTAAGGGGTTCGTGTCCTCTTCAGTGCTGGATTTTCGACTAGGCCGGTTGCTGGGAGTGGTCTACGTAGTTACCTTCGGTGACCAGAACCGGCTTGAGATAGCGGAAACCCTGGGTAAAAAACTAGAGCGCCATATGGTAGCCGTGGCCGTGGGTGCCGCGTAAATCTACCGTAGCTGAGGCGTATCCTCACCTAAATCGGCAAACCGCTGAACCAGTGTTTCCATTGTCCCGGACGGTAGAGCAACACCCTGATCTAGCATCGCAATGTTTGACAACAGATGATCCGGGTTTGTGGTTCCTACAATTGCTGTGCTGACCTGAGCGTGGGCAAAGGTGAACCCCATTGCCATCTTGATTGGGTCATCTGCGCCATCTATTGGACCAACAGCGGCCATGGCTTGAGCCCGATCCAAGTATTTCTGGTGGTACGCTGACGCAACACTTGCTTTCCCCCACACGCCATTGCCAATTGGCCGCTTGATAATGATTCCCATTCCTTTGGCTTCAGCCGCTTCAAGAAGGCCATTTCTCGCTTTCTGATCCACCATGCTGAAGCTGGTCTGTAGGGTATCGAAGATGCCGCTATTCACCGCCCAAAGGGCATCGTCGTTATCGCCGCTGTACCCAATGAATCGCACCTTGCCTGCGTCCCGTGCCTTTATGAGGGCTTCCACAACATCGCCTTGTTCCAAGATCGGCCAGTCGCAGGAGTGAAACTGCATCAGATCTACGTAGTCTGTCTTCATCCTGGTCAGACTGCGGTCAATGCTGTCCGTAATCAGTTGTGGCGTCCAGGCCTCTCCCTCATAGCCACCGGCAACGTGGCCGCACTTGGAGGCCAGCGTGTACTCGCTTCTACGATGGGCCACCGTCATCCCAACCAGCTCCTCGCTGCTGCCGTAGCATGCCGCGGTATCCAGGAAATTAATTCCTGCGTCCAGCGCGGTGTTCAGCAGCTTGTCTACTACGGAGACTTCCAAAGGCGTTGACCCAATCTCCGATAGGCCAATGCCGAGGCGAGTTACCTGAATGCCGGTTGGGCCAAGTGCTACGGTTTCCATTGTTCTCCCCTGATGCGGTGTTTATACGTACGAGTGTCCAAGGTAGCAATAAAGCTGACGCCTGTCTATGCAGTGGGAGAGGCTTGGTAGACCGTTGCCTCGCCCGTCAGCACTTCTTCACCGTCCTGGTTCACCTCCCTAAACGTCAGTTCTTCCATTGGCAGTCGTTTGTGCGCCGATTTCATGGTTGCCTCTGCATGGATGGTATCTCCAATGTACACGGGCTTTGGGACACTCCAGTTCTGGTTGGCAAAGACCGTGCCGGGGCCGAGCATGTCCATAGCCACCAGTGCATGCAGCAAACCAGTGGTAATTCCACCCTGGGCCATAAGGCGTTCAAACCGTGTCTTGCTGGTGAACGCAATATCAAAGTGCAGCGGGTTGTAGTCGCTCGTAAGCGCTGCGTACGCCGCCACGGTCTCTTGCGTAACAGTCATTGACCTTTGAGCCTTCTGCCCAACCTGGATGTTCATGGTTCCTCCTGGGTGGTAAGGCTTTCCCTCCGAGTGGTCGGCATTCATGATATCCTCTAGCGTTGAAGCAAGCGGAGTTCATCAAAGAAAGATAGGTGTGTATGGTTATAGATGTTCACACCCACATTGTGCCGGAACACTTCCCTGCAATGGGTGGCAGAGTTGCCGGAGACGCTTGGCCCTACATGGATCACATTGCCCCCGGCGAGGCCAACGTCGTAATTTCTGGGCGCAACTTCCGTACTGTGGTTGATCGATGCTGGAGCGTACCTCGTCGTCTTGCTGAGATGCCTGGCGAGGGCGTTGACCAGCAGGTGCTCTCGCCAATGCCGGAACTTTTGGCGTATGCACTCTCCCCCACCGACTGCCTGGAACTGGGGCGACATCTGAACGAGACCATCGCTCGAATGATTTCGGAATCGCCGGACAAGTTCTTTGGGCTTGGGGCCGTGCCGTTGCAGGACCCGGACCTGGCAGCAAAGGAGTTGTCTAGGATTAAAAGCATGGGGCTTCAGGGTGTCGAAGTGTTGAGCAACGTCAACGGAGAGAATCTTGGGGATTCTAAATATCGGGGCTTCTTTAAGGAAGTAGAGCGGTTGAGCCTTGCAGTTTTCGTGCATTCACAGCACCCAACTTTTGAGAACCGATTTGTAGGCCCTGCAATGCTGGAGAACGTCATTGGTTTTCCCATAGAGAGTGGCTTGGCCGCTGCTAGCGTCATCACGGGTGGCCTGCTTCAGACGTGTCCTGACCTCCGCATCTGCTTCAGCCACGGTGGCGGCGTGTTTGGCCAGCTTCTTCCACGGATGGAGCATGTTTGGAACGAGCGACCACCCATGCGAGAGGGCCTGCCAGAAGCTCCTTCTGTCTATGCTAAAAAACTCTATTACGACGATGTTTTCTTTGAGACTAGGACGCTGAGGTACCTACTGGACATGGTAGGGGTAAGCCAGGTCATGGTGGGCTCAGACTACCCGTTCTTCATGCGTCACATGACTCCCGCAAAGGAATTTGAGGAGTTGGGTCTAAGTCCAGAAGATGCCGAGGCGATTGCCTTTGGGAACTGTCTGCGGTTCCTTGGCGTTTCGTAAAGTACAAGAGACCACTGGTATACAAGTAAGAGGGCGTGTCCTATGGAGATTGAAGAACTTAAAACAGCAATGGAAGGGTGGCCTGTCCAGTGGCGCTGGGAAGGCACATCTGGCCACCCTCGGCGCATGACAGACACCTTTGTGCATGCGTTTGAAGCCCAGGGATTCACCGTTGACGTTGCAGATGTTCCCTTGAGTCAGGGTCCATTAGGGAACATCGCAGAGTTTGAGGGAGCATTGATTGCCCGGGCAACCCAGTCCAGCGGAGGCGCTGCCAAGAAGAAGTGGGCTGCAGCCGTGGTTGGTGTGGTGCTGCTCCCGTTAGTGGTCGGCTACTTTGTGCTTAAGTACGCGTTTGAAGGTAGGAAGTACGAGGTGGGTCTGGAGTGGCGTGGAGAGTCTTACTCCACCACAGCCAGGGCTGACCAGGGGGGGATCGGCGCGGAGCGTGCTGGCATCGTGAGCGATGTTCGGGTCACGTTGCGCGGAGCAGTCTTTGAATTGGGCAAACTCATCAATGACCTTTCAGACGTCCAACCAAAGTTGAACGTCCTGCAAACAACCTTGTCTGAAACCCTTCCCGCGCTGAGCATGCCAACAGGAGCTCCGCCCGTGCAGTCGGCGATTGGCAGCGAACCTGCAATGTCGGAGTTTCCGGAAGGTTTGGACGGCGAAATTCTACCCGCCAAGATAGATGAGCCGCCTCAGCCTCCCATGCTTGATGACGGACGCTAAACACACACATGGGAGGTTTCATGGACTACCAAGAACTTGGGACTACAGGAGTGAGGATTCCGGACATCGGATTTGGTACATGGAAGTACACTGGTGGGATCCAGCCAATACACCGAGGCGTTGAACTGGGCGCAAACCTCATCGATACCGCAGAGGGTTACAAAAATGAGGAAGCAGTGGGGCTAGCCATCGCGGGTATCCGTAACCAGGTCTTTCTGGCTACGAAAGTCTCGTCATCCCACTTCCGTAAGAATGATCTCTTGAAAGCTGCCGACCAGAGTTTGAAACGACTAAAAATTGATGTGATTGACCTCTATCAGTTGCACTGGCCTAACGATGCAATTCCTATCGCAGAAACCATGGGCGCTATGGAGTCTTTGGTTGATGCTGGGAAGGTACGTTTTATTGGAGTTAGCAATTTTTCAGTGAGTCAAATGCAGGAAGCTCAAAATGCACTCTCCAATGCTCGTATCGTCTCTAACCAAGTACGCTACAGCTTGATAGACCGCTCCATTGAGTCCACGCTGATTCCGTATTGTCAGGAGCAAGGTGTCACAGTCATTGCTTACAGCCCCTTGGCAACTGGGCTGGGAAAACTCGAAAGCAAAGGTGGGGCTGAGGCGATAAACAAAATTTCTACTAGCACTGGCAAAACTCATCCTCAGGTGGCGTTAAACTGGTGCCTTCGCCAGCAGAGGGTCATGGTCATCCCCAAGGCTAATTCTCTCGCCCATGTTGAGGACGACTGCGGGGCGTCCGGCTGGCGGCTTACTCCCGATGACCTGGCAATCCTTGACGCCGCGTTCCCACAATAGGCTTCAAACGATGCGAATCCTCATCCGTGGCGGTGACGCCTACGCCCCAGATGGCCTTATCCATGACGCATCTGTACTCGTTGAGGGTGGGAAGGTCATCGCTATCGGCCCCCACTCGCAGCTAACCACAGATGGGGCTGTTGACGTTGAGCTTGATGCTCGCGGCGGAGTGATTGCACCCGGGTTCATAGACCTGCAGATCAATGGTGCAGGTGGGCGATTCCTGACGGAAGAACCCACTGTTGACGCCGTCCTGGGGATGGCTCGCACGGTTGCTGCTTATGGTTGCACATCGTTTCTTCCAACCGTTATCACAAGTAACTTTGAGACAATGCTGGCTGCTGTTCGTTCAGTCCATGAGGCAAGCCAACTGGTGGCAGATGGCGCACGGGTGCTGGGCGTACACCTTGAAGGGCCGTTCATCAACCCTGAGGCTTCGGGAGCCCACGATACAGCCTATATCCGTCCTCCATCCGTTGATGACCTAGACGCTCTCTGGGAGGCAAGTGGCGGGTGTATCAAGCTCCTTACCCTGGCCCCGGAAATGCCTGGCGCAATCGATGTTCTGCGTGCTGCAAGGCGATACGGAATTGCTGTGGCTGTGGGGCACACCAGGGCTGACTACACGCAAATGATGGGCGCGGTAGACGCCGGAGCTGGGCTGGGCACACACCTGTTCAACGCCATGGGTGGCCTGACGGCGCGTGACCCCGGCGCAACCGGCGCAGTGTTGGCATCGTCGGAGTTCAAAGCTAGCCTCATCGCCGATGGGTACCACGTCCATCCTGCCATGATGGATCTCGCGGTTCGCACAAAGGGGATAGACGGGCTGGTCCTGGTGACGGATGCCATGCCTCCGGTGGGAACAGACCTCACAGAGTTCACCCTGTATGGCGAGGCAATCACTGTTCGAGACGGTGCGTGTTTCATGGCCGATGGGACGCTGGCCGGAAGCATGCTGACCATGGACAGGGCTGTTCGCAACATGCGTAACCTGGTGAATGTCTCCGTGCAGGACGCGCTCCTGATGGCTACTGTAAACCCAGCTGAGGTCATTGGTGAAAGCGACTCCCGTGGCAGTCTAGAGGTTGGCAAAGCAGCAGACATCGTTGTGATGGATAGCGACCTGAACGTTACCGCGACCGTGGTTGGCGGCAGAGTCGTATACCAGGCTCCCACGGCATAGCTGCATAAAGTTGCATAAAGAATAACGTAATGGCGGAGCTACATGGCATGAAGACGGGCATCAGCTACTTTGGCAACCGCATCCCGGAGCACTTTGTGGAGCGCGACCTGCCGGACATCGTTGCTCACGGATGCACCTACATCGTCCACACCTTCAGCGAGAACGACCTCCAGCACTATGCGGAGGCACTGAAAACGATGGTGTCTGAAACCCACAAGGCTGGGCTTGAAGCTTACCTTGACCCCTGGGGCGTAGGCGGTGTCTTTGGCGGCGAGGCGTATAGCGATTTTCTACCCCATAACCTGGATGCATGGCAGGTGAAATCCGATGGTACCCCCGTCCCCATGGCTTGCCTCAACGCTCCATCGTTTCGGGCGTTTATGCGCCGCTGGGTAGACGCTGCCGTAGAGATTGGTGCCGACGTCATTTTCTGGGATGAACCCCATCTCTATGATGGTTCAGAATCCAAATCGAACATGAACGACTGGACGTGTTGGTGTAACGTCTGCCGTGAGCTGTTTCAGTCCAAGTACGGAGCAGCAATGCCCTTAACCCTGACTCATGATGTTGCCGAGTTCCGTGAGGATACCGTCGTTGGCTTCCTGACTGAAATGTGCGCTTACGTGAAGGCTCAGGAGTCGCGAAACGCCGTTTGCCTGATGCCCTTCGATGACGATGCCCATGGCCTCACTCACTGGGAGAAGGTGGCAGCCATCAATGGATTGGACATCCTGGGCGTAACCCCGTTTTGGCAGCTATTCAAGCAAGACCGTGACGCTTTTGTCGGCCGTTTTGCCGAGAAGGTCGTCGCCCTTGCAAAGGACTATGGTCTTGAACCGCAACTCTGGCTTCAGGCCTTCCTGGTGCCTTCCGGGGCGGAGCACGAGCTGGCAAGCACAGCGGAGATTGCAGCACGGTCTGGTGTGCGCAACATCGCAGCATGGGGATTCAGGGGCTGCGACTACATGTCGTCGTTGCGCTCTGATCGGCCAGAAGAGGTCTGGCGTATTATTAGTGATGTGTTCCGCGGGATTCATAGCCACTGAACTGATTGGCTTGGTCTATGACAGAAAACCGCCCCTTTCCAGATGG
>CAVOCU010000032.1:0-17457 GCA_963694315.1 Dehalococcoidia bacterium
GTTCATGACGATGGTCACGGTGGCGATGCCCTCCCGTACGGCGGTCTCAAGCTCCTGGACGTTGAAGAGGAAGCCGCCATCGCCGTGGATAGCAACGACTGGCGCTTCTGGCCGTCCGAGCTTTGCCCCAAGGGCCTCTGGGAACGCGAAGCCAAGCCCCCCGAAGTCCAGGGGTGTAATCATGGTGCGCGGGTTGCTGAAGTCCAGCCTGTCATAGCCAAAGGCGGGGCACGCTCCGGCGTCCAGCGACATGATGGCGTCAGGTGGGAGCACCTTGCGTAGCTCTGCGTAGACACGCTGGGGCTTTATGGGCGTACCGCTCCATGCGGCTTCCTCATCAATACGTGCTCTACGTTTGGCTTTGAGCGCTTTGGCTTCGTCAGTCCAGCCGGGGGCGATGCCGGCTTTGGAGCCGTCAGCGCGCAATCCGTCTAGGATGCTCTGCAACGCAGCCCCGGCGTCGCCCTGAATGCCGACTTCAATGGGGTAGTTTCGGCCAAGCTCCGCCTCGTCAATCTCTATCTGGATGACCTTGGCGTCCGCGCTGATGTAGCGGTTATCGTAGAAGGAAGTGAAATTGGACAGCCGTGTGCCAGCCGCCAGAATAACATCGGCCTGGGAGCATATCTCGCCCGCTTCTGGTGCGCCTGCTCTGCCAAGGGGGCCAACGTACAGCGGGTGGCTGTTGGGTACTGCATCGTTGCGGCCGTAGCTGGTGATCATTGGCGCGGAGAGCAGGTCAGCAAGCTCCACCACCTGCTGGGACGCATCGCTATGGTTGACGCCCCCGCCAGCAATGATGATTGGTCGCTTGGCATTCTTGAGCAGCTCGGCCGCTCGTCGCAGCAGGGCGGGGTCGCCGGGAGACCGGTGGTGGGCTCGATACGACTCCGGCGATGCAACATCAACCTCTATGGGCGGGGCATCGAGCAGATCGCGCGGGATGTCTATGAACACTGGCCCCTTCTTGCCACCCATGGCGGTACGGAAGGCGTGTCTGAACAGCTCCGGGATGCGGTCTGCTACGTTGACGGTGATGGCCTGCTTGGTGATGGGACGGAAGAGGGAGAGGTGGTCAAGCTCCTGGAAGGCGTCACGATAGACGACGTCTCTGGCTGGGGCTCCTGAGATGGCGATGACGGGCGAGTGGCCTGTGTAGGCGGCGTAGATGCCGGATACGAGGTTGGTGGCTCCTGGGCCGTTGGTGACGAGGCAGACGCCGGGCTTTCCCGAGGAGCGTGCGTAGCCGTCTGCCATGAAGGCGGCTCCCTGCTCATGCCTGACGCTGATGAATTGGATATCTTTGGCATCGTAGAGGGCGTCAAGGATGCCAAGGAACGTCCCGCCAACGATGCCGAAGACGTACTTAACACCCTCGGCTCTGAGCGATTCAACCACTGCTTGACCCGGTGTAAGTTGCGCCATGTACCACCCCAATACTACGAGTTTACTTGACCGCTTCCGAAGCTCTCCTATAGTATCCATCCGCACCGCCGAGAGCTAGGCCCTTGACCCACATGGATTGGCGTTTACTGTTGCGGCCTCGATTAAGTCTACGAAACATCTCCCAAGGGAGGCAAATGTGCTAGGCGGTATCTTCTCAGTACTATCAGCGATGTCCTTCGCTCTGGGAGGCACCATGACCCGGCGAGGGATGCTCCAAGCGTCGGCGTCCTTCGGCTTGTATGTGACAGTCATCTTGGGTGTGCCCCTCTTCGCGCTGGCAGCGCTGGCTACAGGCCAGATTTTCGATGCTGGTGAGATACCAGCAAGCGGTTACCTGCTCCTAGCAGGGGCGGGCATCTTGCACTTCCTAGTTGGTCGTTATTGTGGATTCCGAGCAGTGGCAGCAATCGGCGCGAACCGCAACCAACCCTTGCTGACCACATCCATTCTATACAGCGTCATCATGGCCATAGTGGTACTGGGGGAGAGCATTACATGGCCGATGTTCTGGGGTATGGTGCTAATTGTGATCGGCCCGGTACTGATGATAGAGCGGTCTCGACCTCGTTTGACAGGAGGCGCTGCTGCTGCAACGGGGATTACGAACTCAGTGGCCCCAGCCTTGTCCCAGGGGCAATCTGGCGGGCCGATCGGGCTGCCTGCCAGTGCACTTCCATCTGACCCATCGGAGTCTACCATAGACTCCACAGCGGCGGCGCGAGCTACTTCGCCCTCCATGGCTCCAGCCATGTCCCCGGATAAACCAAAGCCAGAGATGCCGCCACTCAAATTGGCGGAGGGGTACTTCTTCGGTTTGGCAGCAGCCGCCATCTACGGAAACACGCCAATCATGGTTCGAGCGGCGTTGCAAGACTCGCAACTAGGAATCATGGGCGGGCTGGCATCTTACTTGGCAGCATCAGTGGTGCTCATGTTGGCTCTCCTGTTGCCCGGAAAGCTGATGAGGGTCACTGCTGAGAGCAAGACGGCCGGGCCGTGGTTTTACGCTAACACGATAGCCAGCTTCTTTGCCCAGATGTTCCGATACATGGCTCTGGCTATTGCACCGGTGACAGTGGTTGCGCCCTTGGCCCGCACGCTGGCCCTGTTTACGCTGGCATTTTCGTTTCTGATCAATCGACGTCTCGAGTACTTTGGTGGGCGAGTGATTATCGGCATCCTGTTGTCGGTGGTGGGGTCTGTAATGCTGGTCCTCGAAGCCTAGGCAGGCTGAGCCTGCAACCACATGACCTGACGGTTACCCAATACTGTCCAATACATTTAGGAGACTGGCCTCCTGCTATGTGTTTGCTAGGCTAGGGTTCGGTTTTCGTCTCCAATAAACCTAACCAAAGATGGCATCCTTGCTCTTAACATCGGCGGGATACACGATCTCCACATTTCCATTCTGCCACTGGGCCACCGGGAACGGTCCATTGATCACACCGTCCTTATCGAACCCATGCACCCCCAAGATTGTATCGAACTGCATCTTCAGAATCGCTTCCCGAAGCACCGTGTTGTCCAGGGAGCCTGTGGCAGCCACCGCCTGGGCCATGACCTCACCGCAGGCATATCCGCCGGCTGAGTGGTACTCAGGCTCGTAGCCATTGGCCTTTTTGAACCGCTCAATGAAGCTCAGAGAGCTGGGCCTGGGCACGGACGCCAGCCATGTACATCGCATGAAGAGGCCGCTGGGCTGATTACCGCGCTGCGTCGGGTTGTCGGACAGCCATATCTGCGAGGGAACGAATCCTGCTGCCAGGGCTTTATCCATAGCACCATCGGCGTCAGGCTCACGGCCTTCTAGGTCCCAGAGCAGCACGTCCGGGTTTGAGGCGTACGCTCTCGCTAGGAGGTCGTCGTAGTCCACGGGCGGCTTGCCAAGGCGTTCGTTGAACACCAGGTCAAGGCCCATCTTCTCCGTATGGTATTCCACACCAAAGATGTGACCGCCGCCTCGAGGACGAGCAGCGCCGATCACCGCTACTTTGGTGACCGACTTGGGGTTTGCAGAACTCTTCATAAATTCAAGGAAGCTCTGCATGTAGTCGCGATCCGCGCCCCAGCACAGGAAGAGCCACTCGCGGCCCTTGCGGAACATGTCCGTCACGCTGCCGCTGCCCTCCAGCATCACCATCTTGCCTTCCTCGATCACGGGGGCGGCAGGCTCTATAAGTACGCTATGGCAGGGGCCGAGCAACAGGTCCACTTTATCGTCGTTGATGAGCTGATTGTAATTGGCGGCGCACTTGTCGCCGTCTCCCTCATCGTCGAGCCACACCAGCTTGAGTTGCCGACCTAGCAGGCCGCCAGCGGCGTTCACATCGTCAATCCAGAGGTTGTACGCATGGGAGTACTGCAGGAATGCAGACTCTGCATAGCGTCCGGTCTTGGGAAGGCTTACACCAACGGTTATATCAGTCAAAATTTCCTCCTTGGTGGTTCTAAAGTGCACAGATTGTATGCCCGATGTGCCCAAACGGGAAGTATCGGGCTAAAACACTGCGATGGGGTTCACGGGAGAGCCGGTTGCGCCCTCGATGCGAAGAGGGTTGATGGTCATCATGAATTCCCACTTGCCTCGCTGAGCACAAGCCTCCGCCAACCCTTCGAGGTCGGCATTATCGAGTATCCATAGCCCCATTGCGACGATGCCCACCTGATGCGTGGGGTTGGCCAGCTTATCAAATTTCGGATGCACCAGACTGTTGCCCGTGTCTGAACCCAACACAGCTATTGAACGTTCATGGTAGAAGGGCAGGCAGTTGGCGTGGGTGCCGGTACCCCCCTCAGCGGTGATGTTCCATGCCCCAATTTCCGCCCTACGCCGAAGCTGCCCTGTACGGACCAAGAGCACATCGCCAGGATCAACATGGACGCCCTGAGCTATCTCTGCAGCTTCCAGTTCCTCTCGCAACACGCCGTCACCAGGCTCCAGCCACCGGGAGCCACGCAGCCGAGGAATGTCCAACAGCACACCACGAGCCAGAATACCGCCCTGGATGACCTCGATCGATTCCACCGTCGCACCGTACCGGGTAGACACCAGGTTTGATGGCCTGCCGTTGTACATCTGCCCGTTAAAAAAGAAGTGCGAAAGACTGTCTATGTGCGTGACGGTATGCCCGTGGAACGCCACTCCGAAGAAATCAGTGGCAGTCTGTGACGCCCGTGGCGGCCCCACCTTCTCATCGTGGGCGTAGCCCTCACCCGATTCAACCATGTAGTGCAGCGGCTGCGCCGTCACGTCAGGCCCCGTGGCATTGCTCAACGTCCGGGAGCACGATACGGTAACACCTTCTGAAGCCAACATCGCAGCGCGAAGGCGCGTCTTGGGGGTTATGTGGTTCATGGTGCCTAGCTCGTCCTTATTTCCCCAACGACCCCAATTACTCAATGATGTGAAATATTCCAATACTTCTTCTTGCGTGGGGAGGTTCGTCATTTCGCCTCCTGCAGGCCTGGTCCTGCACCAGTTTGCTTGAGTTTACCAAAGTGGGGATAAAGGTGACCCGCTTGACCCAACCTCCCTGAAGGTTACCAAACGGGCATGGTAGGGTAAAATACCAACGAGGGCATGCCTCTTCTAATTTTGTTCAGGATACTTCCGACTTAAGGCCGCAACAAGAAGGAGGATGCTGCTCACTCCGAATTTAGAATGGTCAACACCCTCCTTGTTAGTCAGGTTTTATGGGTCTGGGGTTAGCTCTGGTTACGTCTTTACGCCAGCTTTTTCGCCAGCAAGGATATACGCCATGCCAATAGCAGCGCATACTTCAACATTTCCGTTGAACCATACCCGGTATTCAACGAGGCGGCCTTCCGCCCAGACTTCAATAATCTCCGCTTTGCCCTTCGGCCCTTCCACCACTGCAACTTGTTCATCAGCCATCGTTCGTTCTCCTGTAATGGAGCATCTGAGCAAACCTCGTTTTACCGGTGCAGATTGTCCGGTCAACATACGTCGGCCGGTATCACGTTTAGACAGTGACTGAACCAACTATGTTCTTTTTCAGAGCCATAGCCTTGGCTTCAGCCACAGCCTCATCAATGGTACCTTCGTGGTTGATGGATCTCCCTTGGTGATAGGCATACGCCTCAGGTCGCCACGGCTCTTCAGGTTCCGTTCCCTCCGCCATGGCTCTTACGACCTTCAGCAGACGCCTACGAACCGCAATAATCATGAAGTCCGAACTCGTCAAGTGTTCCTTAGTCCGGTCGGCCAGTGAACCCCACTGATCCTCCATCATTGCAATGTCCTGTAACGGGAAGCAACTCAAACCAGTATAGTTAAAATATTTCTGCATGTTACGATCAATTTGGTAATGGTTATCCATATTTTTCACCGGCTTGAAGGTACCCGGAATCATCTCCGGGAAATACCATCCATCAGTCTTGTAGGTCTCGATTTCAGATTTTGGAATAGGCTCATAGCTCCATCGCATCCTGTAGAACATCAGTCGATGGTTGTCAATTGGGACACGTATGTTTGTGGAAAAAGTATTAGGCCCAGCTGTGGTTCCAGCCACGGGGAAGATAGGCATCATCCAAGGGGAAACACTAGCGAATTTCGTGCCGTCTGGCCGTTCGCCTCCACGTACAAAGAGGAGTCCGGAATCAGAATCTTCCACCCTACCCCAATTCTCTTTGTCTTGTTCCGTTTGTCGCCGAGGGCCCACAGCATTTCCGAATGGCTCATTCTCTGGAGTCGGTCTGTTCCGGCTTTGCGCCTGAACCAAGTTAAATTGGGGAACCTGTGGTCCGCCGTCTAGCACTGTATGAAGAAACGGCCCGTGCCCAGGGTCATAGTCGCCCTCCATTGCCTGAAGATAATTACATTCCATCATAAATTTGTTCACGTAACGATGGTCTTCCGGCATGTTGCACCACTCGAACTCAGGGAATGGAGGCTGGCTTTCTTTTGGTCCCATGTAGGTCCAAATCAAGCTACCAGCTTCCACGCAGGGATATGCTGTGATATGTATTTTTTCTTTGAAAGCGTCGCCTTCTGGTGCGTTGGGAATGTCAGTGCAGTTGCCATCCACGTCAAACTTCCACCCGTGGTAGACACAACGGATGCCGCATTCCTCGTTCCGACCGTAGAATAATGGTGCACCGCGATGAGGGCAGTACTTGTCCATCAAACCGACTTTCCCATCTGTATCGCGGAAGGCGACCAACTCCTCTCCCAAAAGGGTAATCTCAATAGGAGCGCAGTCAGCCCCCGAAAGCTCCTCTGCCAGCAACGCCGGTATCCAGAAACGTCGAAATACCTCGCCCATTGGCGAACCCTTCTCAACATTCGTAAGTAGTTCGTTGTCTTCCTTCGTTAACATGACCACAACCTCCTTCACAGCTCTTGCATGAATCTCCAGAAATTTTCAGAACCATACACAACCCACTAGTGAATGTCAATCGGGGTTTTCGATGATTTGGAGTTCGATTCAAATATCGCGATTTTCGCACTCAATGGCCCATTGAGTGTGTCGGTACTACCGTACGAACGCCTAGGAGCATTGCAAAGTCTCTTGTGCTGGTTTTGTGAATCTATCCGATTTCGCTACCATGCGTTACCGCCCTAACGCAAGCCCTAGACCTTTCTGGCCTGACAATTGTTATGAGGCTAAATTTCCCCTTGTAGTCGCCCAATCTCTCCACGCAGCACCTCCACCGTACCCTCCAATTGCTGAATCTGGTCTGTCAGTCGCAGGATAACGTCCACGCCAGCAGCGTTCACCCCCATATCATAGACTAGAGTCTTTATACGATGCAGTCGCTCAATGTCGCGTTGCGAATAAAGTCTGATGTTCCCTCCTGAACGTGAGGGCTCTACCAACTCGATGCGCTCGTAGTACCGCAGAGTCTGCGCATTCACCCCCACCATACGAGAGACCACACTTATCACGTAGCAGGGCTCGTCCCAGTCCGGCTGTTCTCTATTCGTCATCCTGACCTCCTGTGCCCTTACGGAGATCTTGGAGTTGCTTGAACAACGCTTGCTCCTTGTCCGTGAGGGATGTTGGCAGCTCTGCTTTGATTGTGACGTACAAGGTTCCTCGTTCTGAAGGAGCTCCCAGTTTGGGCATGCCCTGCCCACCAAGTCGGAATACTCGACCGTTCTGTGATTCTGGGGGCAGCGTCAACGCCACCTGACCTGTCATGGTAGGGACAACCACCTCTATCCCTAACACAACACCATACAGCGGAACTGTGACCTCTGTGTACAGATCCGTCCCCTTGCGTTGGAACTTGGGATGAGGCTGCACCTGCACCACAAGGACAACCTGCTGCCCGCCCGGAGTCACGCGTACACGAGAGCCGGTATCAACACCGGGAGGTATGGAAACCTCTCCACGCACAGGTTGGTAAGAGAAGCCCTGGCTCAAGCATTCTGAGCAGGCTGCACCCTCAACGATGCCCGTGCCTCTACAGCGTGTGCAGACCGTTTGGCCAGTCAACTGCAGAACGCGAGCCGCGCCTTTGAATGCTTCTTCCATGGTTATCTCAATGGGCTGCTCCAACGGTTCTGGGCGTTGCTGGCGTTGACGCGCCCGTTCAGTCTGGCGGTTGTCCCTAAAGAAGCTGTCAAAGATACTGCCACCGCCTCTGCCAAAGAGGTCTCCAGTGGGAACACCACCCATGCCACCACGATGCCCACCAGATTGAGGAGCGCCATGCTGCTGAACCTTCTGCCAATTTTCACCGTAGCGGTCATACAACTTGCGGGATTCCGCGTTGGACAGAACCTCATTCGCCTCGTTGATTTCCTTGAAGCGTTCCGTGGTGTCGTCCTTACCGGGATTCACGTCAGGATGGTACTTGCGTGCAAGCCGCCTGAACGCCAGGCGCACCTGCTTCTCATCGGCGTCACGAGAAACACCTAACAACTCGTAGTAGCTCTTCGCCATATCGCTTCCTTATGAGGGGTTCCCATGATGGAGAATAAAATATGATACGGTTCATGTCAAGTTATTTGATTATATTTTCAATAAATCTATTGATATTATATAATTCAATTAGCAGAGTGAATATCGAACCAAGCAACGTTGCCAAGGATTTTAGCTATTGGCAACAGAAACAACAGGAGGACAGGATGATATTTCAACCTTGGACCCATTCAGAGATCTGCGACGCTTCAACGCAGCAGCAAACGGACAATGGAGAGGCTTCCCGCGCTATGCCGTTGAGAGCCAAGAGCCTGACCACTGGTCACTTGCCGTTGACGTTGTAGAGGGCGAGGACGCGCTCCGCGTGAGCGCATCGATACCCGGCATCAAGCCAGAGGACATCGAAGTCACCATCGAGGATGACGTGCTCACCATCAAGGGCGAGACGGACACGACCGAAGAGGTCAAGGAAGAGGCGTACCGATTGCGTGAGCGACGCACGGGCCACTTCTACCGCACGCTGAGACTCCCAGACACGGTGGACATGGACAACGCCGCCACGGCATACGAGAACGGCGTGCTGACCATCACCTTACCCAAGGTAGAGGCAAAGAAGGCAAAGCGTCTGACAGTGGCTGCTGCCTAACCAGGCCTAGGACCCTCGGGCCTTTAACTCCGTGGCGGTTGCTATGATTGCCGGGCGGCACCAACGTAAAACGAGACCCCGAATGGGGCCTCGTTTGTTTGCAGCTAGTTCTTCTTTGGTAACCCTCAGGTCACATGGCACCAGGGTTAAACCCTGGTGCCAGAACCCGCGCAGGGAATACCTCCTGTGGTGTCTACAGCAGCGCCGTCTCCGTCCCATTAGGACGTGATGGCTTTCTAAAGGCAAGAAACTCACATAACTGGAGGCTTGGACATGATGACCAGATGGTCGCTACGCTTGTCCACCCAAACGTCATGTTGGAGTCCAAACAAAAGGAGGAGGACGCGCTCCCAGGGGAAATCAGAGGCCGCAGTCACGGCAATTTCAAAGCCACCATAGGTAATCTGTACAGTCCCTGAGTCTCCCACATCAGATCGAAGAACGCCCGTTATATCTATGCTCATGATCCCCACTCTCTCACATAAGTAGCTGGACGTAGATCAGACCTGAGCCAATTGCAAGGGTCACAAAGGAAGGAATCATGGCGACTGTGAGCCATTGTCCCATGGTGATGTGATCATGGCCTCTCCGCTCCAACATACCTATGGCCACAATGTTGGCTGTGCTACCAATAGGTGTCAAGTTACCGAAGAAGGTACCCGCAAAGAGCAATCCCCACCAAAGGGGGAAGACGTCAATGCCCAAGGTGTCTAATTCCTGGACAACAGGAATCAACGTTGCCACGGCCAGTACGTTGTCCATAAAGGCGCTGGCGAAGCCCCCAGCCCAGGTGAAGGCAAAGAAGAGGGCCACATCGTTACCTTTAGCTGCGTCTGCCAAATTACCGGCGAGTACGCTTGTAACGCCGGTCAGGTTCAACGTCCCAACAGAAGCAAACAGCAGCATGAAGAAGCTGAGGGTCCACCATTCAACACGTTTCTCCACCAGCTCTCTGGCGCGATCCTGTTCTATCATTAGGATGATTCCAGCCACCCCAAGGGACGTGCCCAAGAGCATGGAGTTCTTGTCTAAACCAAGGAGACTTTCGATAGGCGTATGCAGCACAAGAGAGGCAATAGTGCCAATAAAAAGCATCCAGGGGAGGCGCATGTCTTTACTAAGGAAAATTTCCCGGAAACTGGGCTTGTCAAAGTCCTTGGGGTCGCCAGCGCGCATGGCATCCCCCAACTCTGCGATGGGTTTACGGAAGTAATAAAGCAGAATAGGTATTGTCACAGTCAGGGCCACGATTGTAATTGGGGTTGCCCACCTCAGGAAGTCGGCAAAGGTCAAACCAGCGCGGAGGGCAATCATGACGCCTACGGGGTTTCCTACCACCGTGGCTGAACTGCCGATGTTGGTAGCGAAGATGACCATCATGAGCAAAGGAACTGGGCTGACCTTGTATCTCCCTGCAAGTTGAAAGACGGTGGAGGACATAAAGAGGATAGAGGTAACCTCATCCACCAGAGCAGCCGACAGAGCAGCCGACAGCATTAGGACGACGGTCAACCGAACGGCATGGGGGCCAACATAGCTGGTGATCCCATCCACAATACGCTCAAAGAAGTGTCGTTCCTCAAGGAACCCGATGAGGATCATCATACCAATCAGAAAGAGGATGATGTCTAGACCGGCGAAATCGACAATGTTCTTGGGATTGGTCAGGCCAAGGGCTAGAAGGAGAGCTAGGCCAGCAAAGGCAAAAGCGACTCGGAAACGCCAGAACAGCAACGCACCCAAGATGATGGAGATGAAGATAGCCACGGAAGAGGATTGGTCTCCGTTGAGACCTATGAGCCTGGCTACTAGCCCTGCTGAAATAACAGTAACAACATATATTGGGGCACGCTTCAAGGCCTGCGAAGGAAGGTTTAGGAGTGTATCAATCAACTAAGGGCCTCCAGGCCAAATCTCAAGGGTCATCAGCAAAATCTGGGTTAAACTGATGTCTCCCAGGATATATCCATCGCTGTCCAGCACAGGGATGTTTACCTCTTCATGGTCAATCATCTAGTCGACGAACCTCGCAAGTATATCATCAAGATGGACTCCTAGGGAGTACCAATTTCCACGCACCGAACCTTTGGATTTGGTGGGCGTAGGCCATTGCAAGCCTTGCTGAGAAAGGGTCACTACTAGCTGCCCCCTGAAGCTCTGCCAGACCCCGCGCCAGTAGTGCCTCCTGTGGTGTCTACAGCAGCGCCGTCTCCGTCCCACCAGGACGTGATGGCATCCACTTCGACTCGCTCTTCCGGCGTCAGTACCCACTCGGCAGCCTTGACGTTGGCAGCAATCTGCTCAGGCTTCTCAGCGCCGTTGATGATGGTAGTCACTTCTGGATGCGATAGCAGCCACGCAAGGGCCAACTCAACCATGGGGTGCCCGTGCTCCTGGGCAAAACTCTCAAGCTTGAGCAGCAGGCTGTTTGTGCGCTCAGTGGTTATCTTGTTCACGATGCCCGTAGGCACAAGGTCAGACCGTGTCCCAGCAGGCGCGGCTTGTCCTGGACGATACTGGCCTGTCAGGAACCCGCCAGCTAGAGGAAAATAGGGAATGAAACCCGTATCGTAGGCGTTACAAAATGGCAGAATCTCTAACTCCACGTGCCGGTACACCAGATTGTAGTGGTTCTGGGTGGATACGAACCATGAGAGGTTGTTAGCCCGAGCCACCTGCATCGCCTCCATCTGCCGCCAGGACGCATAGTTGCAGTTGCCCACATAGCGTATCTTCCCCGCCTTCACCAGGTCATCCAGGGGCTGCAATATCTCCTCGGCAGGCACGTTCGGGTTCACATGGTGTATCTGATATAGGTCAATGTGGTCGGTTTTCAACTTGGCCAGACTCTCATCGCACTTGCGTATGATGCGCTGTCGAGGCGTCTCGTCACCAAGGTTGGAAAGATTGAACTTCGTTGCCAGAATGAAGTCGTCGCGATGCCCCTCGATGGCCACACCAATCTGGACTTCGCTCTGACCCTGGGCGTAGATATCTGAGGTATCTATGTAGTTCACCCCCGACTCCCGAGCCTGATCCAGCACCCGCGTGGTCATGGCTTGATCCGAAAGGGGTGGGCCGAAGGGGTAGCCTCCGATGCCGATGACCGACGGTTCAAGGTCTGACGAGCCGAGTTTTCTATGTTCCATGTTTCACTTCCTTTGTGTGATTACCAGAGAGGATTACGGCGTGGGGGCCTCCAAAATAAACCCGATAGAGTCCAGACCATGGTCGGTTTCTACGGTCAACTGCTGCACATCAGGGCTTGCGCCACCGCCCGCAATGACTACAAGGAAACCCGGACCAACAGACTTAACTGGTAGTAGCCCCCCTCCCAGCCAAACACTGTTCCACTTCAGCATGGAACTGAACCCCGTCCCTATCACGACTATGGGCGTCCCAATTTGAGCATGGGTAATGGCTAGGTCGCTGAAATCCGGAATCTCTGCGTCAGAAAGGCCTAGGGGAAGGGCAATGACCTTCTCTATCTGAACAGGTTTAGGGATGAAGGTCTTCACAACTAGGTCATAACTCCCGATGTTGGCACCAAGTCCTGCCACCTGGAGGTACATAGTGAGAGAGGTGGTTGGGGTGAATTCAATACGAGAGGCGAGTCCGTTAAAATTCTCGCTGAACGCAAACTCCTGTCCAAACTGATCAAGCAAGGTCAGGGTTGTGCCTAACAACGTGCCGAGGTTCGTCTCAAAGCCGTACGAGGTATCAGCCTGCATAGGCACACCAAAGAAATCCACGTCGCCGAGACGATCCAGTTGCGTCGTTGTGCTGTACGGCACCGTTATGACAGTAGCCGTACTGATACTGTCGCCGTGGATGTCTAGAGGAACATTGACCACTGAATCCGAGAGATCGTTGCTGCCACAACTAGCTATCAGGAGCAATGCAACGACTACCATGCTGAGCCACAACGTTTTCTGAATCCTCCGAGGGGAAACCATTAATACCTCCAACCAGTCTGAAATATGAACTCTCTGTATCGCCTCCGGCGGAGACTAATGCCGTTTAGCCTTCCCCCACGAGGGAAGGGATGCGCTTGGCGATGAACGCCTTGACCACTTCCACCAGTTGGTCAGTCTGCGGGCCGGGCTCGTTGGCAAACCCGTGGGGTTGGCCTTCAAAGCGCTCGTACTGCACGCCGGCACCCGCGGCTTTGTAGGACGCCACGAAACGCTCGGCGTGCTCTATGGGCACGTTCTCATCGGCAGTGCCGTGGATGACCAGTGTCGGCAGTAACTCTACTACCTCGCCCCGGGCTAGCAACTCCTGGGGGTTGCCCTCGTGCATGGCATCCTCGTTCAGGAAGTAGCCCAGGGAGTTCGCCACCAATCGCTCTGCGCCCTTTGCCTTGGCCACCAGGAAACGAGCATGGGAGTCGATAACCGGCCAGCAGGCAATCATCCAAGCCAGCTTGGCATCAAAGCCTGCACCACCATCAAGAGGGTGCGCGCTGTAGCGAGGGTCGTTGGGTCGCATGGCAGCTAGGGGCAACGTGTGCCCACCGCTGGAGTAGCCGATGCCGCCAATCACCTCAGCGTCGCCATTGAAATCTGCCGCGTGGGCCTTCAGCCATCGAACAGCGTAGTTGGTATCCTGAACCATCGACGGATAGGGGAACGCAGGTGCCGTCCGCAGAGCGATTGCCGCGACAACCATGCCGCTTGCCGCCAACGGACGACTGGTCACAGCGTTGTCGGTGTGGTCTTTGTCGGTCCATGCGCCGCCATGGACGCTGAGGAGGATGGGAAAGGGCCCTTGACCCTGGGGCTGGTAGATACGCACCAATCGCGTTGTGCCATCCACGTCCAGGTACTGCACATCACGTTCTGCTACCGGGTACGTGGCCGATGGGTCATACCGATACCCCTTTTGCATTGCCATGATACCCCTCCCGTTCACTGTCCTGTGTGATTATCCCAGATTCTACACGTCATAGGTCGCTGCTGCGAGGGGATTAAAGCTTGATATGCGGCCTAGGGGCCGGGGGACTAAAGCCATATGTCGCTGCGACGAGAGTCGTTTACCCCTCTGCGACATCTGGAGCAGGTGTTGCGTCACGTTGGGAAGTGGCAATGACCTCATGGCTACCCAAATTGCGGACTCTGCCATCGCACCCTATACCCAACACCGCAAAAGCTATGGCGGCGCTTGCGCTAATTACCAACGCTGTAGAAGCACCAACGGCAGATGCCATAGCGCCCATCTGCAACCCGCCAAGGGGCTGCGCCACGGTGTGCGTCATACCCCAGAGCCCCATGACCCTGCCTCGATACTCGTCCGGCACCAGGCCATGCAGTGTGCTTTGCGATGTGACGCTGAACATCTGGTTGCTGGCAGAGGCAAGCCACTCCAATCCCACCAACATCCAAAACAAGGGTGAAATGGCGAAGAGCACCAATGAACCGCCAAAGCTGCACGCGCCGCCAACCAGCAGCCAGCCCCTTCGACGGATACCGCCCAGCGAGCCTGCAACAAACGCGCCTGTCAGCCCCCCGATGCCCCCTGCCGATGTGAGGAGCCCCAGGTAGAAGCCGGTGGACTCACCCATGAGTTTTTCAGTGAACACCGGGAACAACGTCATATGGGCCATGCCAAAGATGGCGTTGGAGAAGCTGGTCAGGATAAGCAACGTGAAGATGCGGTTGTTGGCAACGTATCGCATACCAAAAACCAGGCTCTGGAGGCCGTTACCGCTCTGGGCACGCTTGATGGGAGGCAGGTGTATGCGTAGGAGGGCGACGCTGAAAACAAGGTAGAGCGATGAGACTAGATACAACGCAGAAGCAGCGCCATCGTGACCGATGCCTACATGGTCTATCAGAACCCCGGCGATGATGGGCGCAAAGATGCGCGTGCCGGGGTGGATGGTGGAGTTGAGCCCCACGGCGCTCATCATGTCCTTGCGGTCTATGAGGTTGGGGAAGATGGCCTGTCGAGACGGCTGCTGGAACGCTTCAAACGCCCCTGAACAGAAGACAGCGGTCAGGACATGCCACACCTCCAACCCGCCGGACAAGGTCACCGTGGCAAGGGTGGAGTAGATGGTGGCCATTGCCAGGGTACAAATCAACAGGAGCTTACGCTGGTCAACTTTGTCGGCAAAGACGCCACCAACCAGATTCAACGCCACGCCAGGGATAGCCCGCGCCAGGCCCAGCAGACCCAGTTGAAGCGCTGAGCCTGTCAGGTCAAAGATGAGCCACATTTGAATCATCATGGCCATCTGCTGGCCGGAGACAGCAAAAGCATTGCCGCCCCAGTACAACCGGAAGTCCCGGTGCACCAGGGCAGCCGACAGCGGAAACCTTTTTGCGAGGCGTTCCATCATGCCCTGCTACTACCCCCCTGGAATCAGTAGAACTAGATATCAAGCGGCCCTACGGCTTTCTTATGCGGCCTGCGGGCCGGGAGACTAAAGCCATATGTCGCTGCGGCGAGGGGACTAAAGGCCAATATGCGGCCCTACGGCTTCCAATCAAGGCTGCGACCAAGCATGCCCAGCAATCGCGTCTGAAGGTCAGCGGAATCCGCTATACCCTGGTCTGTGCCAAAGGCGACTTCTGGGAGCTGCCCTTGCCTGGGGAGCATGATGGCGTAGGATGCTGCAACCAACTCTGGGTCAAGCTTCGTGTCCTGGCCCGTGGCCTTGGCTACGTCCCATGCGTGTATCAACACGTCTGTGAACATGCTGGTGGCGTAGGCCGCTCCAGTCATGTCGCCACGACTCAGGTGGACGGTCTGCTCCATTGCGCCGGGTCGCGCTAACGCCGCCTTGGCAGATTCAGCCGCAGCGTTGTAGGCAGCTGAAGGGTCTGTGCCAACCAGATCGCCGGCATACTTACCGCCAACATCCGCAACGGTCTTTCCATCGAACATGTCCTCGATGAATATTGTCCCGGAGATAACGTGCTGCATCAGCTGCTTCACGTTCCACTCGGCGCAGGGCGTGGGAGCCTCAAGCTGGTCAGGTTTGATACCCGCCACGAAGGCTTTTGTTGCGTCCAGAGCGCGGGTGTAAAACTTTCCTCGGTCTTCCATGGATGGGGCTTCATTGGTAGTCATAGGTAGTCTCCTTTGTTAGATATGGGATTATTGTGCTACTGCCAACGGACAAACGCCAGACCACAACCCGTTCCGGCCGGTGACCTGTAGGCAGGAATGTACTCCAAGACCTCCATGTTCAGGTGCTCTGCGGCCCCGGCAGCCGCGATATATAACAGCGTTTCCCCCGTAGGCCCCTGTAACCAGTCACGGTTCAGCATTCCAAGGCCATCCACGTCATGGCTACCCATAGCCGCCAACGTACTGCGATCCAACGCTTCTTCCAGCACGCCTACGGACAGCCCTCCTGTTCCTATCACCGCTACACGCTCATTGCCCGGCCACGACTGCACGGCGCGACGAACTGCTCGCCCGAACTCATAGAGCCGCTTCGGCGATGGTGTGTTTGGTGGGTAGTGCACGTTGAGGACGAAGGGCACGATGGGACGTGGGTGGTTACTCATTAGCCGGTTATACGCCCAACCGAACTCGTGACCTCCCCGCCCTTGGTTAGACTCCACCAACGTAAGGGCCACCGAATCCGCCACGTCGAATTCCTGCTCGACCAGTGAGCGAATGATGTGCTCCGTCAAACCAACTGCCACGGGCTGCCCAACCTTCTCCGGGGCTGCACCCGCTACCGGCGATTGGATGAACGTAGGGAACGTCTCTCCACGGTAGGCCATAATGCCGGGCCTGTTCGCACCATCAATGAAGACCTCCTGGTCGTCGCCCATCATCAGGACAACGTCAGGATTGACCTCCGTCAACGTAGCAGCAAGCGTGGCAATGCTTCGTTGGGCAGCGGCGTACTGACGCTCCCAAACATCGGGCGTTAGGCCCTCGGCGATGGCCGGGTTCGCAGACTCCAGCAACTCCTGGTAGGTCACAGCCTGGCCGTTGCCACGACGCAGCCTAGTGCTGGCCTTATCGTTCTCCCCCTGCGTATGCCACCGCTCTGGAGGGAGGTTCACCATTGGACTCCGAGCAGAAGCCAGCCCCAACACAATATCAGCCATAACTCCCCTACCTGTTAGCTACGAACTCGGTTTGATTTGGACGCGACTCCTAATGTACTCCACGCATGGTGTTTGTGACAGTCCGCGATCCTGCGGCAGGTGGTGATAGAATTCTGTCCACTTGATATAGACGGAGCAATCAGTGACCCAAGAACCACAACTTACCAACAACGGTCTGGAACGCTGGGCACCGCTGGCCCTGGTACTCCTGTTTCTGCTGGCTCTGGGAGGCGGCGTTGCGCTGCTGCTTGAACGCAATGGCCCGAGCGGCATTGAGATTGTGCTGCCAACGCCCACAGCCCAGGTGGCACCCACACCTACGGTTGAGCTAACCCCAACGATACCTCCAACTTTTCAGGTGTACTTGTCAGGCTCAGTGGCAAAGCCCGGCTTGTACACC
>CAVOCU010000033.1:0-16625 GCA_963694315.1 Dehalococcoidia bacterium
GACATGTGAAGCTGCATCCCGGCCTGACCCATCTGCCGCAGTCCCAAGGCTGCCATGAGTATCCAAAAGGATTTTGTTCTCCTGGCTTGCCCAATGGAGAAGTTGAAGCTAGGTAGAACGATTCTGCGTTGGGAAGCCTTTTGAGACGATTCATCTTCTACGGCAGATGGTTGAATGGTAATTGGCTCAGGTTGATCGCCGTCAGGAAGAAGTCCCATGTCTTGAGGGCGAGTTTTAATCATCTGTGCAATTGGGAGCACAAGAAGGAAAATCGCTATACCAGTGACAATCGCCCCTGTCTCCCATCCCCAGTGGGCGATGATAAACGCCAGAAGTGGGGATAAAACAACGCCACCCATGGCCTGGGATGCCATGCCGATGCCCATTGCTCTGCCTTTTTTACGGACAAACCAATTGTTGATGGTGGCCCAATTGGGAGCGAAACCACCGATGTTCGCCCCTAGGGAGACCATGAATGTCCAGGTGACAATGAACATCAATAAATTGTTGGCAAAGAGCCCGAACATGATGAGCCCCAAACCCATCATGGTCATGCCTGCAAAGATAGGGCCACGAGGGCCATACTTGTCTATGAAGTAGCCTATGAGGGGGGCGAGGACGGTATTCTCTGCCCGGGCCATTGAAATGGCCACTGAGGTTAGGAATGCGCTTAACCCCAATGCCTGTGAAACAGGATTGAAGAAGGCGGTTGCGCCATAGTTTGTGACGCCTGAGGAAAATCCCATGACGGTACAGCTAGCAGCAAGAACAAACCAGCCGTGATATATCCGCCCGGGGGCTTTGGTCCCTATCGGAGTTGGCTCAGTGGGATCCTGGATAGCCATAAGTGTTTGCTTCACCTAGTAATGTTGTATAGGGCAACTGCATGAGGATACCTTGTAGGTACAACTAGAGCAAGATACGCCTACCATCGCACGAGCATCAGTACTTCTAGAATCAGGGCCTTGTATCTAGGATGCAGTCGTCGGAGTTCTGTAGCACAATATAGCTACCAAGAAATGCTAATGGCGAATTGGGGAGGACACTGTGACTGAACCTGAGCAGAGCGTGGTACATGCTCCGGAGTTCCCGGAAAGTCTTGAATGGCTAAATACCGAGTCACCGGTGCAAATGAGCGACTTGAAGGGCAAACTGGTTCTCCTGGATTTCTGGACGTTCTGCTGAGTTAACTGCATGCACATTCTTCCGCAGTTGCGGAAGCTGGAAGAGCGTTACCCTGAAGAGGTGGTGGTGATTGGCGTTCACTCGGCAAAGTTCACAGCCGAAAAAAACACTGAGGCACTTAAACAAGCGGTGCTACGCTATGACATCCGCCACCCGGTAGTGAATGACCGTGACTTCGCTGTATGGCAGCAGTACGCAGCTAGGGCTTGGCCATCGCTGTTCTTCGTTGATCCTGAAGGCATGTTGATAGGGAAACACGAGGGCGAGTATCGGTTTGAGGATTTGGATAACTTTGTTGGCCCTCTGATTGCATCGTATAAAGCACAGGGCATCCTCCAACGTAGTCCAAGTGCTTGGTCGTTGGAGCGTGACCGCGAGGCAGCTGGACGCGACATAGCATTCCCGGGGAAGGTGCTGGCAGACACTGGCTCCGGCACTCTGTTTATTGCTGACTCCGGCCATCACAGGGTTCTGGTGGCATCGTTGGACGGTGAGGTTCAAGAGGTTATCGGTCGTGGAGGGCCGGGGCTGCTGGATGGTGGATACGAATCGGCGCAGTTCAACAACCCACAGGGCTTGGCCCTAGATAACGGCATCCTTTACGTGGCAGACAAAGAGAACCACGCCATTCGGATCATTGACCTTGCCACCAAGAAGGTTGTGACGCTGGCAGGCACGGGCAGCCTGGCAATATCACGCTTTGAGGAGGGCGATGCCAATAAAACGCCTCTGCGGTCCCCGTGGGACGTTGAGGTGGTGGACGGCATTCTGTACATTGCCATGGCAGGTACGCATCAACTCTGGGCACTGGATATAGACGCAGGCATCTTGTCACCCTTTGCAGGCAATGGGCGGGAATCTTTGAGCGACGGCCCTCTGGCAGAGGCGGAACTTGCCCAACCAACGGGCCTTGCTTCTGATGGCGATGGCAAGCTGTTCTTTGTGGACAGCGAGACGAGTTCCGTACGCTCCGCGAGCACAGCTCTGACTGGCAACGTGGAAACATTAGTCGGCACAGGCCTCTTTGATTTTGGCGACAGAGATGGCGTTGGAAGTCGAGTGCTCCTACAACATCCCCAAGGACTCTGCTATGCCAATGGCATGATTTATCTAACTGACAGCTATAACAACAAGATAAAGCGATTAGACCCTGCAACCAAAGAAGTGACAACCATCTTCGGAGGTAGTGAGGGTGGGCTGGTGGACGGCGTTGGCGAAGACGTGCAGTTGTTTGAGCCGTCAGGCCTATCCGTGGTGGGGAACCAGATGTATATTGCGGACACCAACAATCACGTCATTCGAATCGCGGATATGGAGTCTGGTGTAGTGAAAACTCTGGAACTGCGGGGCCTGTAGAGGCACATCCTCACGTCGCTGACGGCTGCGTGAGTTGATAGTGCTATTCCGAGATTGACGGCAGTAACCCCGCTCAACTACACTACATCCACAATCGAATATAGCCCCGGGGGGAGCTTGGGAAGCCAGGCTGAGAGGTTCCGATTTAGAGGGACGACCCCGAAACCTGATCTGGGTAATGCCAGCGTAGGAACGAGGTCTTTCCATACGTTTTGAGCCACCTAGATAGGGTGGCTTTTCTGTTGTTTAGGCCCCTAATCAGCAGGGATTATGGAAGGAATGGGAAATGACAACCAAATTCACAGCAATTGCGATAGTTTTTCTCATGCTGGTGGCCCTTGCCGCCTGCAGCAGCAAGGAAGAGGACAGAGAACTCGTCATCATGAGCCACGACAGCTTTGATATTAGCGAGGATGTAATACACGAGTTTGAGGCGGCGAACAACGCCACAGTTGTCATACAGAAAACTGGTGACGCCGGGGAGGCGTTGGTACGGGCCATCCTGGAGAAGGGCAACCCGTCAGCTGACCTACTCTACGGAATTGATAACACTTTCCTTGGCCGAGCCCTGGATGAGGGTATTTTCGATACCTACAAGCCAGATCTGCTGAGCAAAGTGCCCGATCAGTTCATTTTGGACGACACAAACCATGTCACTTCTATTGATTACGGCTACGTCAACCTCAACTACGATAAAGCGTTCTTGGCCTCCGCAGGCATGGCACCCCCTACAACCTTGGAGGAGCTGACTGGGCCGGACTGGAAGGGCAAGCTTGTCGTGGAGAATGCAGCGACATCCTCGCCAGGGTTGGCGTTCTTAATCTCCACGGTGGCATACTTCGGCGAGGACGACGATTACGATTACCTCGATTTCTGGGCTGACCTGAAGGCCAACGATGTGCTGGTGAAGGACGGCTGGAGTGATGCTTATTACTCTGATTTTACAAAGTACGGTGGTGATAGGCCCCTGGTGGTGAGTTACTCCACCAGCCCCGCCGCTGAATTCCTGTTCTCTGAAAGCCCGGTCACAGAGCCTCCCACAGGGAACATCTTGATTGACCGGGCCACGTTTCTCCAGATTGAGGGCATAGGTATCCTGAAAGGTTCCAATAGCAAGGAACTGGCCAAGAAATTCATAGACTTTGCGCTTAGCACAAAGTTCCAGGAGGACTTCCCCGACAAGATGTTCGTCTATCCCGTCAACCAGGACGCCCAAACGCCTGACTTCTTCAAATTTGCGGTAGTCCCTGAACAACCCGCCGGCCTCACCGCCGCCGAGATTAGCGAAAAGCGCGAAGGCTGGATTGAAGCATGGATGTCGGTGGTACTCAGGTGACCTCTACCGTTACGGGTGCCCAGCGTTTGCCGCAAAGGTTGACCAAGTACTCAGACACTCTCACAGGGGCGTGGCGGCGTAATCTTGGTTGCAACTGGAGCCTTGAATAATGGCCGCCCGCCGCCTGCTGATTCTGGGGCCGTTGGTCTATCTGGCTGTCTTTTTTCTGTACCCTCTGGGGGCCATCCTGGCGCGAAGTCTTGATGCAGACCCCTTCATTGGCTTTGGGCCGTTCACTTCGTTGCTAGGAGACTCCTACTACCTGGGGCGTATCTGGTTCACAATCTGGCAGGCCACAGTCTCCACTATGTTGACGGTGGCTGTGGGACTGCCTGTGGCCTACCTGTTCGCTCGACATGAATTCCCCGGCAAGACGCTGCTGAAAGCCATTAGCACTGTTCCGTTCATCATGCCCACCATTGTGGTGGCAATGGGCTTCCTTGCCCTCTTTGGCTCTCAGGGGATTGTGAACACAACGTTGATGGATTTGTTTGGTCTGGATAAGCCCCCCGTCCGTATAACCAACACCCTGTTAATCATTTTCCTGGCGCACGCTTTCTATAACTACTCAATCGTCGTCAGGATAGTCTCGACTTTTTGGGCCAACTTAAATCCACGCCTGGAGGAATCGGCGGCGATGTTGGGTGCCGGACGATTCGAGACCTTTAGGAACGTCACCCTACCCCTTCTCCTTCCCGCCATCGTCTCGTCAGCAGTGTTGGCCTTCGCTTTCGCCTTCACGTCCTTTGGGGTCGTCTTAGTTTTGGGAGGGCCACAGTTTGCTACCCTGGAAGTGGCAACATACGAACTTACAGCCAAACTGTTTCGACTAGAACTCGCGGGTGCGCTGGCTATCATCCAACTTGTATTCACCTACGCGTTTCTTCTGGTCTACACCAGGTTCCAGGCAAACGCCGCAGTCCGGGTGGACCTGGTGCCTCGTGAGGCAACTAGCCGTAGCAAGAGGCGCGCTAGCCAGACCGTGTACCTTGTGGTCATTGTCCTTGGGCTGGTGATTGTCCTATCACCCCTGTTGGCACTGTTCGAGCGGGCGTTCACATCAGGCGGGCACTACTCACTTGACCACTTCAAGAACCTTTTCTCCAACGATACGGGTTCGTATTTCTACCTCTCACCCATTGCCATAATCTGGAATTCAATGCGGTTCGCTTTCGCAACCATGGTTATTTCGTTGGTACTGGGAACTATCGTTGCGTACTTCTTGGCGAGACCAAGAAGTCGTGGCTCAGGAGTGCTAGATGCTCTGTTCATGATGCCTCTGGGGGTCTCTGCCGTCATCATGGGTTTCGGCTTCCTGATGGCCTTTAACCGCCCTCCACTGGACCTACGGGCTTCGTGGATTATCCTGATCATTGCCCACTCATTGATTGCATACCCCTTTGTGATACGAAGCGTGCTGCCTGCACTGCGGGGAATGCCTGTGCAACTACGAGAGGCGGCCGCGGTCCTGGGGGCGTCTCCGTTTAAGACGTTCCTGCACATAGACCTGCCCATCTTGGCCCGTGCGCTGTTGGTGGGAGCGACCTTTGCGTTTGCAGTGTCCATGGGGGAGTTTGGTGCGTCGCTGTTGTTAGTACGACCGGAGTTCACTACTATGCCGGTGGCGATATTCCGCCTACTGGGGCAGCCAGGAGAGGCGAACCTCGGCCAGGCTCTGGCCATGAGTAGCATTCTGATGGTTATTGTGGCAATGGGGTTCCTTGCCATTGAGCGGTTCCGCTATAAAGACATGGGTGGCTTTTAATGCCGATACTTGAGGTTTCTGAAATTTCCAAATCGTTCAGCGACGGGTACGCCGTTGAAAGCGTGTCCCTGACTGCCGAGCGAGGTGAAATTGTCTGCCTGCTGGGGCCTAGCGGCTGCGGCAAAACGACACTTCTGCGACTCATTGCCGGGCTTGAGGAGCCAGATCGTGGCTCGATCACCTTTGACGGCCGGGCTCTCAACGGATTACTTCCAAGAGAGCGGGGGTTCGGCCTGATGTTCCAAGATCTAGCCCTATTCCCCCACATGGATGTAACTGGCAACGTGTCTTTCGGCCTCCGTATGCAACACATTGAAAAGGCGGGCATCCGTAAACGTGTGGACGAACTCCTTGAGATGGTCGACCTCGCTGGATACGGCCATAGAAAGGTTCATGAGCTCTCAGGTGGCGAACGACAACGGGTTGCCCTGGCACGGTCATTAGCGCCTGAGCCGAAACTTCTTATGTTTGATGAACCCTTCGGCTCTTTGGACAGAGGACTGAGGGAATCTCTCCAGACAGAGGTTCGCGCTATCCTCAAAACGATTGGCATGACCTCTATCTACGTGACCCACGATAGGGATGAGGCATTCGCAATTGCGGACTCGCTGGTAGTCATGGATGAAGGTTCCGTTGTTCAGGCAGGAACAGCCCGGAAACTCTTTGCTGCGCCCGTGAGTGAACTTGTTGCAAGGTCGCTCGGCCTGAAAAACGTGATGCCCGGCACCGTGACCATAACGGGCGCAGAGACAACAGTTACATCGCGTATCGGTACGCTGGTAGCTGGCGATGCGGGGCCTCGCCCTGCTGTGACAGGTAGCAACGTGTTGGTGCTGGTGGATGAACGCCAGATTGTTGTCCGCCATTCCTCTAGCAGCGATTTGGCCGCTGGGCTCGACGTTGGGGTAGCCCTTAACGGCGTGGTTGAAGGTCTCCAGTTCCACGGTGGAGAGTCCGACCTCATAATCCGGATTGGCGAAGGGCGACTTACCTGCCTTGTCCGACCAGGTGACTTCACTACCGCCATCAGCGCAGGCGACAGTGTTGACGTGGTTGTTCCATCCCACGCTGTACGTTTGGTGCCTCGTGAAGGCTAAATTGTTGCGTGCAGATGATGGGTCATTCCGTAGAGGTAGATTTGGGGTTGAAAACCCCTGGCCGTGGCCGTTGACAGGCTGATGGGCTCTAGCTACCATGGTTCTACGGTTATTCGCGCTTGCGAAGCATGAATCAGGGGAGGCTAAACGATGCCAGAAACAATTACTCCACTGTCGATTCACATCACAGAAAAAGCAGCCAAGAAGGTTGCTCAATTTGCCGTCAAAGACGCCAAGGGTGAAGAGTTCGGCCTTCGGGTTGGCGTGAAGGGCGGAGGCTGCTCTGGCCTGACGTACACTCTCTCGGTTGAATCAGGCCCACAAACTGACGATAAGGTTATTGAAGATCAGGGCGTCAGGTTGTTCATCCCCAAGAAGAGTTTTGTGTTCCTTGCAGGAACCGAACTGGATTTCTCCGATGGCCTGAACGGCAAGGGGTTCACCTTCAACAACCCCAACGCCAAGAGCACCTGCGGTTGTGGAACCAGTTTCTCTGTCTAACCTCATACACGAGTAAATAAGGAGTTAAAGAAGGCCGCTGGCCCGCACATTGCAGGTTTGGCGGCCTTTGTTTAGCAAGGACTAGCAAATGAAACCCACACCACTCTATGAAGCCCAAAAGCGATTAGGCGCTGTTTACGGTGACGTAGCTGGTTGGGCCGTCGCCTCCTCCTTTGGAAACCCTGACACCGAGCATGCGGTTGTCCGAGAAGGAGTGGGAATTGCTGATCGCTCGCACCTTGGGCGTATCCTCGCCCACGGGTCAGACACTCTGGACTTGATGAACCGCCTCTCAACCAACCTGGTTGACCCTCTGCCAATCGGCAAAGGGGAATCCACAGTGATTACCACAGGCAAGGGCCGCATTCTGGACTGGATTACCATGCTCCACCACAGCGACGATGTTTTGCTAATAACATCGCCTGAACGTACGGACAGGGTGGCTGAGTGGATTGACGCCTACACGTTTGAAGAGAACACCACGTTAGAAGACATAACTCCATCGACGGTAATGGTATCCCTCCTTGGGCCTTCAGCGGAGCCACTCTTAGAGACGTTGATGGGCATATCTACCACTCATCTGGCTCGATTGGATTGTATGACGGTGGCGTGGCACAGCCACGAAATTATTGTTGCCCGTACGAACCCCGCAGGGCAGCGAGGCTTTGATCTTTTTGCTCCATCAGGAGCGGGCGAATCGTTGTGGTCGGCAGCACTGGAGCTAGGGGCTTCACCCGTCGGGCAAGAAGCCCTAGATGCATTGCGCATTGGCGCTAAGCTTCCCAAATGGGGCCATGAACTGACGGAAGACCACAACCCACTTGAAGCAGGACTTGAGGGTGAGGTCTCCTGGACCAAGGGATGCTACACCGGGCAAGAAGTAGTTGCCCGTCTGTTCAATTACCAGCGAATCCAACGGCACCTTGTGGCTCTGGAGCTTCCAAGCACCAAAACGATTCAGCCTGGTATGTCCCTACTGGTTGAAGGTGAGACCGCAGGGTACATCACCAGCGTTTCTACTATTCCAAGCAACGGCACTGCTATTGGACTCGCATCCCTACGAACGGCGTATGTTGAGCTTGGCCGAGCATTATCCTTAGGCGAACCCGGCGGCCCAAGCGCCCACGTAACCTGGGTTCCCGAGTTTGTGAGCGAGGCCGCAGCCTCTTAATTACTTGATAACGAACATTCATAAAACCTACGGAGGTCTCTGATGGCAACCAGCACCAGCAACGGCAAAGCAAACGGTGGATTTACAGTGGTAGGCACACGGCCCATTCGCCACGATGGCGTGGACAAAGTCACAGGCAACGCTAAATTCAGCAATGACGTCACCCTGCCTGGTTTGCTCTACGGCAAGGTTCTCCGAAGCCCCCATAGCCATGCGATTATCAAGTCAATTGACACAAGCAAAGCCGAGGCACTGGAGGGAGTGAAGTCGGTAGCCACAGCTGCAGATCTGCCGCAGCTTTCCGGGCTAGTGGAAGACCTGGTTGAGGGATCGCTTCACAACTTTGGTTTTATGAGCAACAACATCCTTGCACATGACAAGGTGCTGTACAAAGGCCACGCCATTGCTGCTGTTGCAGCTACCAGTGCACAGATTGCAGAGACGGCCTTGGAGTTGATACACGTTGAATACGAGGTGCTGCCGACGGTAACGGATGCGCGAGAGGCGATGAAGCCCGGTTCTCCTATCCTCCACCCTCGCTTGGTAAGCATGTCGAACGCCGCGCTCCGACCTGGCGGATATCGCAAAGAAGATGAGGCCGGTGAAGAAACGAACATCGCCAATCACTTTGAGTTCCAACTAGGGGACATCGAACAGGGCTTCAAGGACGCGGACGAGATTGTTGAGCGAGAGTTCCATACATCACCGGTGCATCAGGGCTACATCGAGCCCCATGCAGCCACGGCCCAGTGGAACGCCGATGGCAAGTTGACCGTGTGGTCGAGCAGCCAGGGCCAATTCATGGTACGTGAACAGACAGCGCGGATATTGAACATCCCCATATCCCAGGTGAAGGCCGTACCAATGGAGATTGGTGGAGGATTTGGCGGCAAGCTGTTGGTCTATCTTGAGCCTGTTGTTGCAATCCTCTCTAAGAAGTCAGGCCGGCCGGTGAAGATAGCCATGAGCCGAGCAGACGTGCTTGAAGCCACCGGCCCAACCGCAGGAGCTCACATCAAGGTGAAAATGGGGGCAACAAAGGACGGTAAGATTACCGCCGCTGAAGCCCAACTGATCTATGAAGCCGGTGCATACCCCGGTTCACCAGTTTCCGGCGGATGCCAGTGCATGTTTGGCCCGTATGTTGTCCCCAATGGCTACCTGGAGGGATTTGACGTGGTGGTCAATCGACCCAAGAGCGCAGCCTATCGCGCGCCGGGTGTTCCCGTAGCGGCATTTGCCGTGGAATCCGTTGTGGACGAACTTTGCGAGAAGTTGGGCGTAGACCCGCTCACCTTCCGTGACTTGAATGCAGCCCGTGAAGGCGAACGCCGGGTGACCGGGCCTCTCTACGGCAATGTTGGTATGGCAGAGACCGTACAGGCAGTCCAGGCCCACTCCCACTACAACGCACCGATCGATGGGAAGTATCAAGGCAGGGGTGTAGCTGCAGGGTTCTGGGGCAACGGCACCGGCCCCGCCAGTGCTACCGCCAGCGTCAACCCAGACGGAACGATAAGCCTGGTTGAGGGATCGCCGGACGTCGGAGGCTCCAGGGCATCCGCGGCAATGCATGTTGCTGAAGTCCTCGGCATTAGGGCAGAGGACATCAAGCCATCGATAGGGGACACGGACTCCATCGGGTTCACATCCAACACCGGCGGAAGCTCTGTGACCTTCAAGACTGGCTGGGCAGCATACACAGCGGCCCAAGACATCAAACAACAGATGATAGAACGGTTTGCCAAGGTTTGGGACGTGTCACCCGACGACGTGGAGTATGAAGGTGGCGTTCTAAAGCACAAATCTGACAACGCTCTAACCAAGACCTTCCAGGAGATGGCGGCCCAACTGAATGCCACAGGTGGCCCAATTGTTGGGAACGCCACAGTGAACCCACGTGGTCAGGGCGCATCCTTCGCCGTTCATGTAGTGGATGTTGAGGTGGATTCGGAGACGGGCAAGGTCACCATCTTGCGTTATACAGCCGCTCAGGACGTTGGTCAGCCTATCCATCCCAGCTACGTTGAAGGACAGATACAGGGTGCAGTAGTGCAGGGTATTGGCTGGGCATTGAACGAAGAGTACGTGCTTGATGGCGATGGCAAGATGCTGAACGCCAGCTTCCTTGACTACCGAATGCCCATTTCCCTTGATGTGCCAGAGATTGAGACGTTGCTGGTGAAAGTTCCCAGTCCCGGCCACCCCTACGGAGCACGTGGCGTGGGCGAGGTGCCAGTGGTGCCGCCAATGGCCGCAATTGCCAATGCAATCTATGCTGCGACGGGCGTGAGGATGAACGAGTTGCCGATGTCTCCGGGGCGATTGCAGAAGGCCATGTCTGAGCTGGGTGTAGCCGCGCGTTAGAGCGTTAGGGACATCCCGCCGTCAACAACGATGACTTGGCCCCGTATCATGCCAGCGTCTTCGCTACAGAGGAAGGCTACGGTCTTGGCCAGGTCTTCCGGGGTGAGGAGTTGATTACCTGGGGTCTTTGACCGGGCGATATCAAGCATATCGTCTCGGTTGGGGAAATGCTCAAGCGCCTCGGTAGCCACGTAGCCACCGGAGACTGCGTTGACGGTAATACCCAGTGGCGCTAGCTCCACTGCAAGATACCTGGTCACTGCTTCTAATCCTGCCTTTGATACACCCACTGACAAGTAATAGGGCAGCACACGGCCAGCACCCAAGCTACTGATGTTCACTACTCTGCCGCCCTCTGACATCAGGGGAACGGCTTCTTTTGTGCAGAGCCACGGGGCCTTGGTGTTGATGTTCATGGTCCAATCCCAGTGCTTCTCCTCAAGCTCCATCGCTGAACGCTGGACTCCTGATGCGGCGTTGTTAATCAGGATATCCAAGTGTCCAAACTCATCTTTGACTGCTTTGAAGAGTTTCTGCACTTGGACTGCCTCTGCAAGGTGGGCGGTAACGCGTATACAGCGGACGCCTATAGCTTCAATCTCTGCCTGAGCGTTACGCGCTTCCTTGTGGTTGCGGAAATAGTTAATGATGATGTCCGCGCCCCGGGACGCAAGCTCACAGGCTATGGCTCGACCAATTCCTCTAGAGCCTCCGGTAACCAGCGCGACTTTACCAGCAAGGGGTTTTTTGCTTTGAGAAGTAGTCATGAGAATGTTAGGAAATCACCAGGCCACCATCAACGGCGATGGCTTGGCCCGTGACATAACTTGCAGCGTCTGATGCAATGAAACCTACCATTGCAGCAATCTCTTCAGGAAAACCAAATCGGCCGATAGGAACCCTGTCCATGATGGATTGTTTAACTCCAGGAAGCAGGTCTTCAACAATGTCCGTCTCTACATAGCCGGGAGCTACACAATTCACGGTAATGTTGCGGGATCCAACCTCTTTGGCGATGCTCTGCGTAAACCCGACCATTCCCGCCTTTGCTGCGGCATAGTTTGCCTGGCCGGAATTGCCGCGGAGTCCAACAACGGAACCAATGTTGATGACTCGTCCCCACCGGCTCCTGAGCATGGTGCGGATTGCTTCTCTAGTGCAGAGGAAGATGCTACGAAGGTCAAGGTCAATCACAGAGTCCCAATCTTCATCAGACATGCGCATGAGAAGGGAATCACTGATGATTCCGGCGTTGTTTACCAATATTTCAACTGCCCCAAGGGCTTCCGTCGTCTCAGCAAAGATGCGTTCAACATCGACGAGTTGCGTCACATCACCTTGTACAGCCACGGCAGAGCTGCCAGCGGCCTCAATGAGATTCACCACTTCGTCGGCAGCGGCCTTGTTGCTAATGTAGTTCACTGCGACCCTGATACTTTGGTTAGCAAACTGCAATGCTATTGCCTTGCCGATGCCTCGCGAGCCACCGGTGACTAGGGCTACTCGTCCGTCTGATGCCAAGATGGTATCTCCAAAACATATTTGGAACACATTACAAAGAGACTATACCGTAACACTGGCGCGAATGGCCGCTAATTCTTCTGCCATCTTGGCATTGAGAGAAAGCTCACCAAGTCGTTTAGCTGTGGCAATTGCCCCTGAAATCCCCGGTGCGCGTGCACGCCCGTGTCCCACAATGACATTACCCTTGATGCCGAATAAGGGGCCTCCGCCGGTATGTTCAGTCCTGTTTAGCAGGGCATAAACGTCCTGACTGACCGCAGTGGCGTCAGCTTCTGAGATCAGCCCACTCAGGCGCTCCTTTATATATGCTGCCATGGTGACGCCTACCCCTTCCAGGGTCTTTAGCAGGATGTTGCCAACAAAGCCATCGCAGATCACAACG
Source organism: Dehalococcoidia bacterium (assembly GCA_963694315.1). GTDB lineage: Bacteria > Chloroflexota > Dehalococcoidia > Lucifugimonadales > UBA1127 > UBA1127. The sequence goes on from CAVOCU010000033.1 coordinate 12,685, forward strand.
TCCGCAGTGTTCACCGATAGGTCATGGCCCTCTACGTTGCCAATAAAATTAAGGTCGCTCTGTTGGAACACTGGGAACGCCTCTTTGGTCTGCTTGTTTCCCTTTGTATCCTCTGAGCCAACGCTTAGCAATGCAACCCGAGGGTTGGGGACTTCCAGGTAGGTTCTAGCGAACGCTACGCCAAGGGCCGCAAAGTTAATAAGCTGTGACGGGCGGCAATCTATGCTACTCCCCATTTCTATCAGGACAGTTTTGGGGGCTAATCCATACATTGGGCCACCAAGGCCGGGCCGTTCAATGCCTGGCATCATACCAAGCCCAAACGCACTGGCAGCCATCGCCGCGCCGGTAGAACCCATAGTGACAAAGGCGTCAGCTAATTCTTGCTTCACAAGCCCAACACCAACTATCGCTGAAGCCTTGGGTTTTGCACGAAGAGCTTGGAGCGGGGATTCGCCGTCTCTGATGACGTCCTCTGAGGCGACGATTGTGAGGGGTAGATTCTGGGCGGACTGCCGGTCAATCTCCGCTTGTATCTCCGCCGGGTCACCTACCAGCAAAACGTGTATACCGCCAGCGGCAACCGCTATGACAGCTCCGGCTACCGTTTCTGAGGGGCCAAAATCTCCACCCATAGCATCCAGGGCGACGCGAAAGGGTGGCGTGGATGCGCTGGTCATAAAATCCCTCCCCGTGGCTAGTAGGCCTACGCCTACGGCAGACATATGTGATTATACGGATTTACATACGGGGAAATCAAGGAAATCAGCCACAATACTGGCGTGGTTTTATACAGCTTCCATTGCTTCCTGCGTAACGACACCCATAGTCCGTACACGATGGCTGGTCAGAGCCACTACCAAGGCGAACATGGCAACGGCGACGCCACCCAGGGCGATAGCAAACTGAGGACTTACCCAGTCAGCAATAAGACCTGCCTGAAGAGCCCCTAATGGAAGGAGGCTCCAGGTTAGGCTGTAGATACTGAACACCCGTCCTCTCAAGTGGTCCGGCACCAACGCTTGCAGTGTGGTTTGTACCATCACCATGTAGAAGGTGGCGGCAGCTCCGCCCATAAATAGCATGGTAAGGGACCAGTAATAATGAGTGGAGTAGGCGAACAGAATAAGCGAGAGGCCAAAAACCACTGCTCCAGCAATGAGGAACAGCCCTTTGCGACGAGATTTGCTGAGAATCGCAGCGGCCACGGCCATGATGACGGCACCCACTCCACTGGCAGCGTGCATTTGTCCTAACCCCTCAGATCCCACGTTGAGGATGTCTGTGGCGTAAATGGGCAGCAAGAAGATGTAGGACATTCCGAAAAAACTGTTGAGGAAAGTCATACCTATAAGGAAGGTGAAGATGCGGTTGTGCGCAACAAATCCAATTCCTTCTCCCATGCTCTGTAAGACACTGCCTGCCTTGGCCCTTGTTATGGGAGGAACGTTTATCGCAATCATGGCCACTACCATGCACGCGAAGCCGGTGGCTGCAACGTAGAGGGCAATCCCCGCACCCACGGTGGCTATGAGTGCGCCCGCAACCAGGGGGCCAATGATGCGTGTCCCCTGCCAAACAATGGCGTTTAAGGCTACAGCGTTCATCAAGTCCTTACGGTCTATGAGGTGAGGGTAGAGGGCTTGGCGGGCCGGGTTGTCAAAGGACTGAACCCCGGCTATCAGGAATGAGAGCACCAAGATGTGCCACAGGCCCGCAATGTCAAAATAAACCAGGGTGGCAAGTATAGCCAGGAGAACGCCAATAGTGCCCTGAACAATCATGATGAGGTATCGCTGGTCAAAGCGGTCAGCAACCACGCCACCGAACAAGTTGAGGATAACAGTGGGCGTGGCCATGACGCCGCCAAGGAACGCCAGGGATGACGCATTGCCGGTGATGTCCCAGACCAGCCAACCCTGGATAACCATGAGCATCTGGAAGCCGGTAACGGAGATGAGGAGTCCAAAGAAATATAGACGGTAGTTACGGTGTTTTAGGGCAGAAGCGGCAGTAGAGAAACGGTGTTTTACGCCTAACAAAATTGCAAATATGCGTTGGCGCAATGTGAGCTTGGTATCTATAGGAGTTTGTGTGTCCATATACGCCCCGTTACGCCTTAAGGCTACTGAGGGTCAGACGATATCTCTTCCGGCTCCGATGTATCGGCATCAGTAGGTTGGTAGACACCATGATATTCCTTGGGCATAAGGTCGGCAATGCGACCCATGACCGTTCCCATCATCGCCTTGAGTTGCTCCGCACCCATTTTTCCCTTCACATCTGGGAGGATAAAGGGCTTTCCAATGTTGACGCTGAGGTTTCCTGTGGGGAACATCACTCGCCAAAGCGGCCCTAAGCCTTCCGTACCGGTGAGGCCTACCGGCAATATGGGGGTCTGGGTCTTGGCAGCAAGCAACGCTACGCCGGAGACTGCTTCTTGCATTCCAACGTATGGATTGCGATGGGATTCTGGGAAGATAACAACCGCTCTGTTCTGGCGCAGAAGTTGGCGCATCCAAAGCATGGCCTGGATGTCCTTCCCTTCCTCATCTGCATTCAAAGCAAATGCTCCGTAGGCTTTAAGGAACCATCGTATTCCGGGTTTAAATATCCCGCGTTTAGCAATGAAATTAACCCTTCTGGGTATGCTAGCGGCTATTATCGGCGGATCAATGTTACTCATGTGATTAGATACAATCAGGAGGGGGCCATCAAGGGGTACATTCTCTTGCCCTGTTACCTTCCAGTTGCTGAAGGCCCGTAGGGCTCCGCGCATCGCAGTATTGCAAATTCCGTATGTTATATCTGACATGCTAACTCCGTGCCGTTACTAGCTTAAGAATTTCTGCAACTACCTGCTCTATGGACAGACCATCTGTCATGATGATGTGGGCGTCTTCAGCGGGCCGCAAGGGTGACGCTGCACGCTGGGAATCCTGGAGGTCACGAGCTTCCAGGTTTGTTTGGACTGCCCCCACTGATGGCTTGTCATCGGCACCTGGCTGCTCTCGTTGTCGCCGTTTCGCACGTTCTCCCGCACTGGCTTGCAGGTATACCTTAACGTCCGCATCGGCCAAGACAACGGTCCCGATGTCTCTGCCTGCCATAATTATGGCGCCATCCTCAGCGATGGCACGTTGTTTGGCCACCAGCACTGCTCTCACCCCGGCGATAGCTGAAACAAGAGAGACCGCAGCTTCCACTTCAGGGTCACGCAGGGAATCTGTCACGTCTTGATTGTTAAGGAACACGCGTGTTCCCTGTGGGGTGTCGGTCACGGTAATCTGTGTTGTAGACGCAAGCGCAGTTAATGCAACGTCGTTAGAGAGTGGAGTGGAGTGCTGAATTGCAGCTAGGGTAATAGCCCGATACATCAAACCTGTATCTAGAAACTGGAACCCTAGTTGGAGTGCAAGTTGACGGCCAACTACGGTTTTACCAGACGCAGCGGGACCATCTATTGCAATTGTGGAGACCTTTGGCACCGCTCCCCTTCTCTATGAGCACGGGGTCTACTGGCAGATGTGCTTCCTATAAGCTAGTTGGCCGCATCTTCAAATTGCGCTTTGACTTCGTCATAATCGAGGGCAAGCAAGCGCACAACCACGTTGAACACGGCTACTCCGCTAGCGCCCATGACGAAAGCGAACCAAACAGTGAGGCCACCGCGCATCTCATCGGCGCCAATTGTAGCGTCTACAACACCAGGGATGAATCCCAGGGCGACCAAAATGGACAGGTTTACTACCGTCCATCGAAGTGGAGATCCTGGGCTGTCATGCAGCCAACGATGGAATCTGTAGCGCCAGCTCACAGGGCCTCCTTTATGGTTACGGCAAGGTGTGTCCAGTGTTCTCTAAACCGGGCCTTCTTCGGTATAGTAGCATACCTGAGCAGATGTAATTGGGCAAGCGAGAAAAACATCTTTTGCAGGGGTT
>CAVOCU010000034.1:0-16087 GCA_963694315.1 Dehalococcoidia bacterium
CCGTCCTGTAGGGGATTGGAGGTCACACCAAAGAACAGCTTGTCACGTTGGAGCTCATAGTCCCAGTGGAAGAAGTTGTCCCAATTGGCTTCCAGCTTCCAGCCACCCACCGGGTCCAGCGTGTTATCGGGCAGGAACCCATGGGGGTTTCTGTTCTTGACGATCTTCTCGCGCTCTTCAGCGGTGTAGGGCTTCTCTGGCCGGTAGTGCCACTCAAGGACCAGGGTCTGCTCATCGTCCATAGGTACCCATACCATCCCGGTATACGCGTCGGAATCCGTGCCGTCGCCCAATCCTCCACCGATCATGTTGTGGAAAGGGAGAAGGAACGGGTGGATACGGTGGTACTCTTCGTTGTTGCCCATTGATCGTTTGGCCGTGTACAGCAGGCCGTATTCAGCCTCCTTGACCTCGAGTCGAGGCTTGCTATCGATCGTTAGCATCGATGTGGTCCTGCGGGGGCCGCCAGGCATGCTGTTCCCCGGTGAAGTTGATCCAAGAGACTTGTCTAGGGTGCGATGAAGAAAGCCCACGTGAGAGGTGTCCAACCCACCCTCCATGGCTTGCATATAATTGCACGCCCTGTGGTTCCGCCACATGATGGGGATGTTGTCCGGGTTGCTGTTCCACTCGAACATGGGGAGGGGTGGCGGCTCTTCGCGAGAGCCCATGTAGGTCCAAATCAGGCCGTTGCGCTCCTCGCAGGGGTACGCCATTGCCCGGACCTTTTCATGGAACCGGTTGTTGTCCGGCTCGTTGGGCATATCGAGACATTGGCCGTCAACGCCAAACTTCCACCCGTGGTAGACACACGTGAGGCCCTCTTCCTCGTTGCGACCAAAGTACAACGCGGCACCCCGATGTGGGCAGTTCCTCTGAACCAAACCTACCTTGCCGCTAGTGACACGGAACGCCACCAGATCCTCGCCGAGCAGCTTTACTCGACGTGACGGACCGTCTGAATCAAGTTCCTCTGACAGGCAGACGGGAATCCAATATTCCCGCATATACATTCCCATAGGCGTCCCTGGGCCAACCTGCGTGATTATCTTATTGTCTTCTTGTGTCAGCATGTCATCCTCCCTGAATACGCTTTGAAAACCCTACCTTCCGGAAACTCATCTTATAGCTTGATGCATGCGGCCCAGTGCCCTGGAGCATATTCCTTTAGAACGGGAATTTCCACTTTGCATTCATCTGTGGCTATTGGACACCGTGTGTTGAAGACACAACCAGAAGGCGCGTTGATAGGGCTGGGAATATTGCCTTGCAAAACAACACGCTCTCGCGTTAACTCCGTTCTGGGGTTGGGGACAGGTACGGCAGAAAGCAGAGCCTTTGTGTACGGATGCTGGGGGTTTTCAAACAGCTCTTTGCGCTCTGACATCTCCATAATCTTGCCCAGATACATGACGGCAATGTGTTCAGACATGTGCCGAACCACAGAGAGGTCATGGGCAATAAACAGGAACGTCAGTCCAAATTGCTCTTGAATATCCTCCAGCAAGTTGATGAGTTGGGCCTGGATGGAAACATCCAGAGCGGATACAGGCTCGTCTGCCACGATAAGGTCCGGGTGTACGGAAATGGCACGGGCGATACCAATACGCTGTCGTTGGCCTCCGCTGAACTCGTGGGGGTAACGGTCAACCATTGAGGGGTTCAGCCCCACCACGTGAAGCAGTTCAGCTACCTGCTCCCGTACTTCCTTCTTGCCTTTGGCCATATTGTGGACAATCAACGGCTCCCCAACAATGCTGCCGATAGTCATCCGTGGGTTCAAGCTAGAATAGGGGTCCTGAAAGACCATTTGCATGCGTCTGCGCATTGCTCTTAGCTTGTTGCCCTCTAGCGTGCATAAATCCACGCCATCCAACCAGATTTCTCCGGCGGTGGGGCGGTTGAGTTGAATAATGGAGCGCCCAATAGTGGTTTTCCCTGATCCGCTTTCTCCAACCAACCCAAGGGTTTCTCCTGGGAGAATGGAGAAGCTAACGCCATCAACGGCCTTCACGTCTCCGACCTTGTGTTGGAAGATGAGTCCAGAATTGATAGGGAAATACATCTCTAGATTTTTAACTTCCAAAAGAGGCTGCTTGCTCTGCCCCGGCTGCAAATTATCCGACTGTTTTTGTGTCATGGTTAGCCTGCTTCCTCAGGGCCAGTTGTGACCCAGCAAGCAGCCGTATGGCCATCAGAGACGGATATCAACGGAGGAATTTCCTTCATGCAACGGGCCACGGCCAGCTTACACCGGGGTTGAAAGGCGCACCCAGACGGAAGGTCCATCAGGTCTGGAGGCATCCCATCAATAGACTCTAGACGCTGCTTCTTATCCTCGTCCAATCGCGGAACAGACCCCAACAACCCTCTGGTGTAGGGATGGTGTGGGTTCTCATAGATATCTAAGGCGGTGCCTCGTTCAATGAGCTTGCCTGCGTACATCACGTTGACACGATCCGCGTAGCGAGCGACGACTCCCAGGTTATGGGTAATGATGATGACTGCCGTGCCAAGTTTGTTGCTTAACTCCTTGATGAGCTCCAAAATCTGGGCCTGAATAGTCACATCCAGTGCTGTTGTTGGCTCATCAGCAAGGAGCAATCTGGGGTTGCAACTCATGGCAATGGCAATCATGACCCTTTGTCGCATTCCGCCACTGAACTGGTGAGGGTACTGCTTCAATCGCAGCTCAGGGTCTGGAATCCCAACCATATCCAGCAATTCCACTGCCCGGTCATGCGCTTCTGTCTTATTTAGTTTGAGGTGGAGTTCCAAGCTCTCTGTAACTTGTCGACCAATCGTCAAGACGGGGTTGAGCGAGGTCATAGGCTCCTGGAATATCATGGCGATGCGATTTCCTCGTATATCACGCATCTCAGCCTCGCTCATAGCAAGGAGTTCTTCGCCATTAAACAATATCCGTCCACCCACAATTTGGCCTGGTGGGCTGGGTACCAGCCTCATGAGAGACAGCGCACCAATGCTTTTACCGCAGCCGCTCTCACCCACAATAGCTAACGTTTCACCTTCATGGACATCGTAGCTGATATCGTCAACAGCCTTGACTACGCCGCCACCCGTAAAGAAGTACGTTTTCAAGTTCTCAACAACCAGTAGTGGTTCCACATGCCCTCCCTAGCGTGGTTTCATGGATAACGGCTTAGGATGTCAGAGTCACGGATTGCAGTTCTTGGAAAAGTTCAGCGGGCAGGACACCATTGTTGCTGGCAGCTACAGATTCCTCAATGTGAGCCAACTCTGAGAAGCCAATCACCGCCGTTGAGACCTCCGGAGAACTCAACACAAACCGTACGGCTCCCTCCACTGGGGAAATTCCGCTGGAGGCCAAAAGCCCCTTAACGCGCTCCGCGCCAGCGTTCGGCTCACTTCCAGCCAGTATTCCAGCTGCTAACACTCGGATTACTATGACACCCATGTCTTTAGCCGCAGACCGCGTGAAGACCTGCCCAAAATTCCTGTCCACCTGAGGTTCCGTGCGGTCTACCATTGCAGAGGGATTCAGGACATTGTACCCACCGTTGATGCTATGGAACTTCCCACTATCAATCAACTTATAAACGCAGGGTAACTGGCCACCAAGGGCAGTAAAGCCAAACCAATTCACCTTGCCTTGTTGCCGCAAGGTTTCAAAGGCATCCAGCACGCCACCATCGCCCAGAACATCGTCAACGGTGAGTTGCGCGCCTACTCCCATGTCAGACCTATCCGCTCTTTGGGAACCAACCCGATTATGCAACTGAATCAACTCAATGGATTCAACCTGGAGTCTTTTCAAACTATCTTCTACGGAACGGATGACCGTCCCCTTGATATCCTTTAAATCCGGCGTTTCAAGGGCTACCTTACTGCCAATGATTGGCGTTGCCTTCAGCTCTTTGAGCGTTTCTCCAAGGTGGGTCTCTGACAACCCATCACCGTAAATGGAAGCGGTATCAAATAGGGTGATGCCCAGCTCTAACGCCCTAGCCACCGCGCGGCGACGCTCTTCAGCGCTCCCCTTCACCATCAACCCTGCCTTGGGGCCACACCCAAAAGCTATTGCAGAGACGCTCACACCTGTGGCGCCCAAGGAATTATATTTCATGGTACAGACACCCCTTCAAGCCGTTATCGTTCAGACCGGCTGCCGCGCAGAGTTGGATCCAACAAGTCTCTTAACGCATCTCCAAACATGTTCCAGCCAAAGATCGTCATGCTCAATGCTACGCCGGGTGCAATAGCAATCCATGGCGCGGTCATCATATGTTGCCGTGCCTGTGCGGTGAGCATTTGACCCCATGCCGGATACGGTGGGGGGACACCAAAGCCCAAGAAACTTAAGGACGCCTCAATGAGAATAACCAAGGGGATCTCTATGGTTGCCAGAATGATGATAGGGGGAAGCGTGTTTGGCAACAAGTGCCGCGTTATGAGTCGGAAATCCCCCACCCCTACAGATTGCGCCACCTCTATGTGCGGTCTTGCCATTACCGCCAGAACCTGGCTTCGTATCACACGGGAGTTGCGGATCCCAAAGAGCAGGCCAAGGACGATAATAAGCTGCCACACGCCGGGTCCAACCAGGGCGACCATAGCCAGAGCAATGATCAGCCCTGGAAAGGTCATCCACCCATCCACGAAGCGCTGGACGATTTTATCGAACCAACCTCTGTAATAGCCGCTGAGGAGCCCGAGAGTGGTGGAGATTAACATAGCTATGGCCACTGCGCCGAATCCGATGGCCACCGATATCCGTGATCCCCAGACCACCCGGCTGAAGAGGTCTCTCCCCAAATGATCAGAGCCAAAAGGGTGTTTCAGACTCGGCCCAGCAAACTGGTCTGCCCGTGATGTATCGTTAATGCCGTCAGGAGCGATTAACGGGGCAAAGGTGGCGGTAAAAATAACCCCGATCACAATAACGAAACCCAGAGCACCCAAGGGCTTGTTGTGCAGTAACGTCTTCCAAAAGCTCCATATCCCGGAAAACAAACCTAAAACGCCAGCCAGCACCCGAACCACCACTGGGCGAGTTGCTACATATTGTGCCATTTCTTCTCTCTTAAGACGTTTTTAGCTGTAGTGCACGCGCGGGTCAAGCCATCCGTAAAACAAGTCCACCACCAAGTTGGACACCATGACCATTATTGCTATGAACAGTAAGGCGACTTGCAGCTGCGGGTAATCACGGAAGTTGATAGCATCGATGATCCACCGACCAACCCCGGGAATACCAAAGACCGCCTCCATGATTACGGATCCAGAGACAGCGTTGGGAATGCGCAGACCAAAGAACGTCACCACGGGGATCAGGGCGTTTTTCAGAGCGTGACGATACAATACAGTGTTCTCCGAGAGCCCTTTTGACCATGCCGTTCTCACGTAGTCTTGCCGCAGCGTTTCCAGCATCATGGCGCGGGTTAGCCGGATAAGCGATGCAGTGGAGCCAACGCCAAGGATGCTAGCCGGCAGTCCCACCAACATCAGATGTTTGATAGGGTCCTCGGAAAAGGGCACCCAGCCAACGGCGGGGACCCACCCCACATAGTAGGCGGGTAAAATCAATATCAAGGTAGCAATCCAAAAATGTGGCACTGAGTCAAAGAGCACTACCGCACTACGGGCAGTGTAGTCCCCCCAGGTGTCCTGGCGGACAGCTGAGAACACCCCGATAGGTATTGCTATCACAACAGAAATAAGAAGAGACAACAGCGCGATTTCCAGCGTTATGGGAAGGCGGTGGAGCAACTCCGATGCGGCGTCGCTGCCATCCCAAAGCGACTGGCCGAAATCGCCTTGAAAGAAACCTCCCACCCAATCGAAGTACTGGACGTGAATGGGCCGGTCTATGCCCAAGAGAGAGCGTAGCTCTTCTAAGTTTGCGGCATACCCTAATTCCTCTGTCATTGCCACGGCCGTATCCCCCGGGATAAATCGAATCATGGCAAAGGTGACAAAGCTGATTATGACCAGTGACGGGATGAGAAGGAGTATACGCTGTAGTGCGTATTTTGCCATTTTACCTCACTGTCTAAACACAGTTTCCTGGTGGCCCCCCATTTGGGGGGGGCCACCAGGAAACTCAAATTTACGTTGAGACGAACTAAATCTCTCTAGCTAGGGTCGATCCAAGCCCGTTCCCAGTCCCGGCCTTCGGTATTGCCCATATGGTTACGAAATCCCTTGATCTCTGGCTGCCAGAGTAAATCTCCAAAGCGGTCAGGGATGTAGAAAACATAGACTTTGTCCGCCAGATGCCGCTGGATTTCCCGGACGGCGTTGAAGCGCTCAATGGGATCCTGGATCACACGCTGCGCTAGAACCATCTTGTTCAGAACCGGGTCATCTACATGGCTGACGTTCTTTTTATTGCCAGGCATTAAGGTCAGTAGGAAGTCATCAATCTCCGCTCCCTTGACCCGGGCATGGGCCATATCATAGTCACCCTTGCCTACGTTGCTGGTCTTCAGGTGGACAGAGTGGTCAACAATCTTGATGTTGGCCTTGATGCCCACATCGCTCAGCATACTCTCGACCAAGTCTGGAAGGTAGCTCGACTTACAGCAGCTGCTGAACTGGAAGTCGAACGTTAGGGGATTATTGGGACCGTACCCGGCTTCCGCTAGGAGATCCCTAGACGCCTGGGGATCGTACTGCCACCATTTGGCGGCGGCCCCCAACTCCTTCGCCGTTATGTCGTATTCGGGGAACGCTGTAGCTGGAGCCGATCCCCACGTGTGTGCGGAGGTAGATCCTCGAAGTTGGTCTATATAAGCCTGCTGGTCGATGGCCATAGTGATAGCTCGCCGCAGCCGGATGTCCTTAAAAAGGTCCCGGTCCAACCGGAAAGCATACTGGGGGGGCGAGGTGGGCTGGTCCTGCGAGACGTTGGCATTAGGGTTCTGATCCATGGCCTCTTGAGTGCTGCCGCTAGCGGGGGATGCGGTAGCGACCTCCCCCGCAGTGAAGGCGGCCAACCGCGCCGATGCGTCCGGGATCACCACGTACTCCATCCGTTCAATGAAGGGCAACTGATTGCCCAGCTCATCCTGCTTGAAGTAGTTGGGGTTCCGGACTGCAACAACCTTCTTGTCCTTCTCATGGCTCTCAAACATCCAGGGACCCGTTCCAACGATGCCATCGGGCGCTATGAACTCCTCCGCCAGTGTGAGTGTTGGGGTCTTCGGAGGAGAACTGGCAGCCTCCTTGGGAAGGATATAGGCCAAAGGCTCTCCCACGTGGTGTAGAAAGGAGACCACCGGTTCCTTTAGGTGCATCACGACGGTATATTTATCCGGCGTGTCAATGGAACTGATATCCCCAAGCTGCCACGTGTCGGAGTCCGGTCCCTTTAAGAACCGCTCATAGCTCCACTTGACATCCTCTGAGGTGACCTCCCGGCCATTCACAGGAGCTTTGTCATGGAACTTGACGCCCTTGTGGAGAGTGAAGGTGTAGGTGAGACCTCCGTTGGAAACTTCCCACTTTTCCGCCAAGTCAGGGAAGGACTCGGAAACGCCACCGCCAACGTCCACGCCATATGCGCGAGACATGAGCCCGTTGTGCCACCAACTGCCGGTGTTCTGGGCCAGTGACTGGCCGCCTCTGGTGGCGTGAGGATCCCAAGAAACGCGATTGTCACGCTGCTGCGCGAACTTGACTGTCCCGCCGTAGATAGGTTGATTCGCGGCAGGCTCAGCTGGCGCAGCGGGTGCCGTGGTTGCTGCGGGTGCAGCCGCGGTTGTGGAAGACGAAGCAGCGCTACTGCTTGAATCATCATCCCCGCTACTGCAAGCAACTGCAAGGACAAGCATGCTCATAAGCATTGCCATCCCAATGAACCCAAATTTACGAATACTGTGAATCATTGTTCCCTCCCTTTCGATTCTGTTTTTTTCTGCCTAGATACCTACGAGCAAAGGCTTCTTTGCTTGCTTCTCTAGCATCAGTCATCCATAAGCTGGCTGCGGCGCAGCTTCACCTTATCATTGAAAAGGTCTGATAGGTCATCATGCAGGCTTGTTGAATCATAGTCTACTCCTTGGGACCTAAACCACAAGTAGATTCCCTGCCAAAGCAACTCTGGGTCTGCGTCTAGCACCTCACCTGTGTCAGCCCTGGATATGACAAGTTCGCCCCAAATTTCCGGATTGCCCTTTTCGCCAGCCGCCTGAGACTCACCACGCCACGTATCTAAATCCTTCAACTGTTCAGTCAGGAATCGAGAGATCACAATCTGGCTGCCTGCCAGAGCCTCGCGGACAGTACCACCTTCTAAAACCAAGACTACATCGTCTTGCGGGCCCTTTGTTCTCCACTCCGCAGTCAACATTATTGAGACATCCTCCCCTTGCCGTTCCAGATGGAATTTACTGCTTCCTTTGTTCACCAATCACCCAATGGGTAATTTAGAAGAAGGTAGACAACACCTTTGCCAGTAGGACGTTCTGATCCAAGATAATCTGACGCTTGGCAATCTTCCAGCCCGTTTCGCTATCTCGGCGCAAGACATCGTGGCGTGTTCCCACAAACATCACTACTTCATCCCGAAGCCTGTTGGACCAGATGAAGAAATTGCTGTCTACTTCTACTTCATCGCCCTTGACCGACAATACGCGGACATTGGTGACGTTGTGGCGTATACGAGAGAACGGCTCCTCTGGCCAGTGAACGCCGGTGTTCAACTGACGAATTCGTCCCATCAGAGTACCTTTGCCCTCATCGAACCAAGAAATCTCCGAGTCAGAATCCGTGTTTTCCTTATATTGCTCACCAAACTTCACATTACGCCGGATGGGCATGTGGTAATGGATGTCATCGGCGAGAAGTTCTCCCCATTCGCTGAACCGGCGATCGTCCAGTAATGCTGCTTCATCGTACAAGAAACGCTCAACTCCTCGCTCCAAGAACAGTCGTTCCAACGTTTCTTCGCTAATCTGCGTAGTCACAGGATGTATCCTCCCTTACTTCAGTTGCTCCAGGTCTTTGGCGGTTAATTCACTTCTTCTATGACATCGCTAAAAAAGACCCAGTCCTCTGTCCCTACCATCTCCGGATCCTCAGGGCTTTCCAAATAGCGCCCCATCAACCAGCCGCCATCTTTGGCATTAACTATGACCTCCACGATGGCCTCGCCCTTCAAACGGAGCTTTGCGCCCTCCGGTATATCCCGGATGAACATACCAGCGGGCGTGTTGACCTTCGCAGGCGGTTTTTTATCTTCAGGCTCGCTCCCTTGTACCATAGCTACGCCTCCGATGCCTTAATACTTTTTCCTACCATTCTTGCTGCTGTTCTTGGTTGGGCTCACCGGGTAGATTTCATCCCAACTCTTGGCCTCCATGAACTCTACCCATCGGGTCAAACGTGACCGTTGGTTTAGTTCTGAGGGGCCCTTATCGCCAATGGTCACTCCTGGAATACGCTCGTCCGTATGATTGTGCCCAAGCCCCAAATGGAAGCTGTAGGGGTACTTCTGGGCAATTATCCCCAAGCTGGCCGGGTGGGCATAGTTCCAGTTCTCCATATCGTCAGACTCCGTTACGCCCCCAGGGCCGCAATAGCGCATGACGAAATGGCGAATGGCATCCTTTACATACTTCGGCGCGTTCCTATCTACTTGGTAGAGGCGCCACGCTTCCGTCATTCCTACCCCATGTGGGTGCCAGGGCAGAATACGGAAGTTAGACATTGTCACGTTAGGGAAGATGTGGAACTGGCCGCCACCGAAGGGCCCCGGAGAGGCTCCCTGCATGTGGATGTACTTGTCACCAACCTTCTCCCGTCTCTTCTCATGCTGCTCACGGAAGTACTCATCTACGCCGCTATCTGCCAACCAGGTATCCAAGTAAGGGGCTATCCCGGGCTGCTCAAATATGGCTAGCTGGCCAGAGTGTCCCAGGTCCGGGACGGCCATGTACCCATTCTTGGCGGGGAAAGGTGCTTTCATGGGGTGACGACCGCCGCCATCTTTCTCCCCTTGTGGCCCAATGGCCGCTGCGTTTACAGATAGGTGGGTCATAGCTGCATGGGCGCTGTCCCCTGCAAAGCTAAACGCTGGGAACTTCCAGTTGGTAGGTAGGCGCCACCGTTGTGCCGGGCTGAACAATTCCAAACCGTTGTCCTCACCGTCAGAACCCATGAAAGCCCACCGTACGGTCTCGGCAAAGGGCCCAAGATAGTCCTCAAATGATGGAGCCTTGGCGTCCCATGTGGCCCAGATGGAGCCGTAGAAGTTACACATCTGTGCTACTTCCGCGAGGCCCCACTGGCTCTTGTCCAGCTCTTCAAAGTACGCATCCTTGTGATGCGGTACTCCCACCAGCCGACCATCAGTGTCATATGTCCAGGCGTGGAAGGGGCAGGTGAACACTAGGGCGTTGCCTTCGTCATAACGGCAGACCTTCATACCCCTATGTCGGCACGTGTTCAGAAACACATGTATCACACCCTTGCGATCCTGGGTCAAAATTACTTCCTCTTCACCCATGAGCGATAGAATGAAATCGCCTGGATTTGGTACCTGACTCTCGTGACCTACAAAGAGCCATGCACGGCCAAAGACCTGCTCTAACTCCTGGGCGTAAATGTCTTCGTTAACATAGACCTCACGGCTAACTTCGCCGTTATCTAAGTTCACCAGAGACTGAAGATTTCGATCGCCCTTTCCCCTGATATACGTCACCATGCCAGCACCTCCTTGAGTTCTCTAAAATCCGCGATAATCCTACTACCATTCGGGCATTAACCGACATCTTTAACCAGTGTTCATCTGATTCGTATCCTCAGACATGACAAATTACACGAATATCGCAAAAGTTACAACGATTCATTTGATATGTCAATTACCTTAGGAGTATGCTTAATATGTATGTTACAAGGGGGTAAATTCGCCCTGATGGAGTTTTTAGACCTTAAGGCATTTAATCTTCTGATGGAACTCCGCAACATCAGCGGGGTTGCCAAGAGACTGAATGTCAGCCAGCCTACCGTAACAAGGCGAATAAAACAACTTGAACAAGACCTTGGCTGCCCCTGCGCTTGAATTGCTTGCCCTGGCGGACAGCTTTGACCCAATTAGAAAAGACACTCTCCATCAACCAAGTCCTAATTAACCCAAGTGTTCCCAATTGATTAGGTGTTCCGACTAGTGAATGCTGTCCTCCAGATTCCACCTCACCCAGTCATTGTTAAGGGTACTCGACCGCGTAAGGTGCAGGCGCCCGTGAAAATAGGCGCACGCGGGTTGCTGATTTCGACCCAACGGAACTCCGTCCACGAAAATGAGATAGTATGGCCCCGCTTGTTTCAGAAATAACCGGAGGCTGAGGTGGGACAAGTCCGAAACATCTACTACGGGTGGATTCTGGTAGGCGTGGCGTTTATCGCCGGCGGATTCAATACTGGTGTTGGCACCTGGGCACTGACCGTGTTTGCTAAACCTATGACGGACGAACTGGGTTGGTCGCGTACCACTTTCTTCGCCGCCCTGACTATCTACACAGCATTGCCGGGCTTCCTCTCGCCCCTCGTCGGGCCATATCGGGACACCGCCCGTGGTCCACGCCTCCTGATGTTAGGCGGTTCAATCATACTCGGACTTGCTCTGATGTCCCTTCGATGGGTGGATAGTCTGTGGCAGTACTACCTGTTCTTTGGGATTGTGGGTTCTGTGGGAAGCATGGGGCTTGGGGAGACTATGACCCAAGTCATCCTTCCAAAGTGGTTCGTCCGCAAGCGCGGGAAGGCACTTGGCATTGCTGTAATGGGAGGGGGCATGGGCCCCCTTCTGGCCCCGATAACTCTTTACGCCCTGATAAGTACTATTGGCTGGCGAGATACATGGTTCGTGATGGGGTTGGCTGTCATTATTGTTTTAGTGCCACTTTCGTTCTTAATCCGCACGCGACCTGAGGATATGGGCCTCCTTCCCGATGGAGACCATCATGCCACTGTGAATATTCCAGGAAATCGAGCAAAAGTCAGGGTACCCGATGAGGGCAGTCTGACGAGAGGTGAAGCCCTTCGGAGTCCCGCGTTCTGGCTCATAGTGATTGCGTTTGGGCTGGGCGGTTTAGGCCAACGGGGTTTCCAGGTAAACTGGCTCCCCTATTTGCAAGACGCTGGATTTTCAACCGGTGTCGGCGCATTGGCCATCATGGTGTATGGGGTTTTCTCCGTAAGCGTCCGGCCTTTTTGGGGTATTTTGGGTGACCGCGTCCCTGTTCGATCACTCATTGTTGTCCAATCGTTCTTGACGGCCGCCAGCATCCTGCTTCTTATCTACGTTACAGGGCTTCCCATGTTGCTGGCCTTCATGATTCTGTTTGGTGTGACCATGGGCGGCTCGTTTATTCTTAGACCCTTGCTGATTGCCAACTACTTCGGTAAGGATCACTTGGGAGCCATTGCGGGAATGATGCGTCCATTCCAGAGTTTTACAGGAGCTATTGGACCAATTTTCGTGGCCGCCATCTACGATCTGCACGGCTCGTACTACTGGAGTTTCTTTATAGTGATGCTCGGCTTCGCCACAACCGGTGCAGTTATATTGCTGGCTACGCCACCCAAAAGTCGTATTTCATAGGATACCCGATAATGCAATTAACGCTTACTTGAACTCCCCGTTGGACGAACCTCCGCCTATGTGCTTTGCTCCCCTCGCCAATTACGATGGTGTCCGGCGGGGGCATGGGGAATCATTGGTCTCGTTAACTTCGAACTGCTGATGGCTGGAGCCGCTTTCCTCGTGTTAAGGCGCAGGCCTTTGCAGCGAGCGTAGTCAATCTCGTAGCAGTCATCCATAAGGCATCAGATGGGTGGGCGTTAGCAAAAAAAACCTGATAGACCTAGTCCTATATGGCTGGTGTCTATCAGGGCAAGAACGATCTTGGTCCACCCCTCTTTCCCCAAAGAGCGGGAGAAACATATAGGGGTACCAGGGCTCTGGATAGTATGAGGCATGGGAAGAAGATGATTCTGTGTGGTGGTCATGCTACTACCTCGTTGAGGCGGCGGAGCCAATCATCAATGCCGAGGACTAGAATCCTAGAGGGTAACTGGGGTTGGTTATGGTCGGGGTGATAGGATTTGAACCTACGACCCCCTGCACCCCATGCAGGTGCGCTACCGGTCTGCGCCACACCCCGACTGTCGCATTAGTATAGCAGACGATTCAAGGATGTGGTCGTCTATTGGCGCATCATCTTGCCGAGGCCTGCCAGTCCTCGCATCTTCCCGCCTGCAAACTGTTTCATCATCTTCTGCATCTGACGAAACTGGTTGAGTAGCTGGTTGACCTCTTGGACGGTAGTGCCGCTACCCATGGCAATGCGTCGCCTACGGGAGGCGTTGAGTACGTCGGGTTCGCGACGTTCCCGTGGGGTCATAGATAACACAATGGCTTCAACGCCTTTGATGCGGCCTTCGTCTAGCTCCTGGTCTCCCATGCGGCCCTTCATGCCGGGAATCATCTCCATCACCTGCCCTAGCGGGCCCATCTTCTGTACGGCTCGGAGTTGGTCAAGGAAATCCTGCAGGTCAAAGGTGGCTTTGCGGAGCTTCCGCTCCATCTCTGCGGCCGTTTCAACGTCCATGACGCCCTGGGCCTTTTCAATGAGGGTGAGCACGTCACCCATACCCAGGATGCGGGAAGCAAGCCGGTCCGGGTAGAAAGCCTCTAGGGCGTCGCTCTTCTCGCCCACGCCCATGAACTTGATAGGTACGCCGGTCACTGATGTTATGGATAACGCCGCGCCACCGCGTGCATCGCCGTCCATCTTGGTGAGAATTAGCCCTGTTAGGCCCACGCGCTCGTTGAACACCCCTGCGGCGTTCACGGCGTCTTGGCCGGTCATTGCATCCACAACAAGGATGGATTCCTGGGGCTTTATCGCCTTTTTCAGGTCGGTCAGTTCACCCATCAGTTCGTCGTCGATTTGCAGTCGACCGCCCGTGTCGATGATGACCCAGGAGCAACCTTGCTTGGCGGCTGCGGCAATGCCGTTCTTTGCTACCTTGAGCACTGTTGTTGACGATGGGTCTTCGCTGTAAACAGGGAGGTCAAGCTGGGCGCCCAGGGCTTTCAGCTGATCGATAGCTGCAGGGCGTCGGAGGTCCGCTGCTACCAGCATGGTCTTCTGACCAGGGCCGCCTCCCAGTTGGAGGGCTAGTTTTGCCGCAGTGGTCGTCTTACCTGACCCTTGTAGGCCTACTAGCATGAGCACCGCAGGGGATTCAGTCCCGTGGTGGAGCACGTGGTCTCCGGCGTCCAGAACCTCTGTCAGAACATCGTTGACGATCTTCACTACCTGCTGGCCTGGGTTCAAGCCCTGAAGGACATCGGAACCTATGCAGCGTTCCTTGACCTTTGCCACAAAGTCCCGAGCCACCTTGAAGTTGACGTCAGCCTCGAGCAGCGCGACGCGGACTTCCTTTAGGGCTTCGTCAACGTCCTTGTCCGTCAGCCGGCCCCGGTTGCCCAGCTTCTGGAATACTGCCCCGAGTTTGTTGCTTAGTGAATCGAACATGAATTGCCTCCATAATCATTCTATGGGCAAAGCTGCCATGCAGCAATCTGCGAGTATCGCCCTAATGTGGCATGACACCTCCTATGGGCTGCCGGATTCAATGTGCTAGGATGCGACCACAAACGCTAGGGGCACTGCCAATGATTCCGCGCCAACTTCACCTCTACAACTTTCTTAGCTATCAGGGCGAGACCGAACTGGACTTGCGTGGTATCCATGTGGCATGCCTTTCCGGTGACAACGGCAACGGGAAATCGGCGTTGCTGGATGCTATGACCTGGGCGCTTTGGGGTTGGGCAAGGGGCAGGCGATACGGTCAGGGCGGCGCGTCTCCAGATGAGTTGGTGTACCAGGGTCAGACAGAGATGGAGATAAGTCTGGAGTTTGAGGCCAGCGGCACCGTATATCGGGTTACCAGGAAATACTCCAAGAACGCTAAGAGTCGAAACGCAGCCACGATTCTTGACCTCCAGGCGAACACTGGAGATGGATATCGCTCACTGACCGTCGGTTCCGTTGGGGACTCTGAACGACAGCTTCAACACCTCCTTCGGATGGACTATGAAACCTTTGTGAACAGCGCATTTTTGCTCCAGGGTCAGGCGGACAGGTTCACCACCAGCAAACCTGCACAACGCAAGGAAACACTGGCGGACATCCTTGGCCTCTCGTTGTATGAACGACTTGAGGAGCGCGCCAAAGAGCGCGTTAGGGAGCAAGACCAGCTACTTGCAAGGAACCAGATAGACAGAGAATCCGTGGAGCGGGAGCTGGAACGGCGACCTGAGGTTGAGAAATCACGGGCGATAGCTGGAAAGTCCCTTGAGGCAATCACCCCACAACTGGGTTCAGCCAAGGCCGAGGAAGATGCGCTGCGAGGTCGGTTGGACGCTTTACAACGTGTGCAGCGGGAGGCGCAGGAGCTGCGTGACGCGGCGTTAAGGGGCGAGGTTGAGGCGAAACAGCATGACGCTCAGGCAGCGGTGGTTAAGGCACGTATTTCAGGATATCGCGAGATCCTGGCAAGACGTGAGGAGATAGGTGAGGGTGTTCAGAAGTTAGCCACAGAGCAGCAGCGACTGCACACCTTTGAAGATACGCAGGCTCGCGATGCGGAGCTTGGTCAGCAGGGGTTGGGGTTGGAGCACACGATTGCCCAGGCGCAACAGCGACTCCAACACGAGCGTGAACGGCTGGATGACAGGGTTCTTCGAGAGTTGACGCCAAAGGCAGAGCGCGTGGCGGCGGTGGAAGCATCCCTTGCTGAAGTAACTCGAGAACTGACGGCGTTGGAGGGCCAGGGGCAGAGTGTTCAGCAGCAGCGTGAAAAGCGTGATGAGACGGTGCGCTTGATTGAGCGTTTGGAATCGGACAACGTTCGTCTCAGGTCAGAGATGGAGGAACTTCGCGGGCGATACGACATGCTCGTCGAAGGGGAAGCTAACTGCCCGGTGTGCGGTACGCTCCTGGGTGCGGACGGCCTGGCCCACCTTCAGCAGGAACGGGAGGCCCAAGGGAAGGGAATGAGAGCCAAGTTCCTGGAAAACCAACAGCAG
>CAVOCU010000035.1:0-16078 GCA_963694315.1 Dehalococcoidia bacterium
CAGCGCTGGTTTCAACCGAAATTGCGGAACCCGACAGCGCTCCGGTGCGCGTGAAGATCCTCAATGAGGAGTTGGTAGCGTACAGAGACACCAACGGCGACGTTGGCCTCGTAGACAACTTCTGCCCTCACCGCCGAGCAAGCCTTTTCTTCGGCCGTAACGAAGAATGCGGTCTGCGCTGCGTGTATCACGGATGGAAATTTGATACCAACGGCGATTGTGTGGACATGCCATCAGAGCCCGCGGAGAGCAACTTCAAGGACAAGGTCAAAATCAAGGCATACCCGGCGCGCGATTGGGGCGGCTATATCTGGACATACATGGGACCTGTAGAGTTACAGCCTGAACTCCCGGAAGTCGGCTGGGCCATGGTGCCGGACAGCCACCGGTTTGTGACCCGTCGATTGCAGGAGAATAACTTTCTCCAGGGCATTGAAGGCGGCATCGACTCCAGTCACGTCTCCTTCCTCCATGCTGGCCTGACTCCTGCACAGCGTGACAACCCCGATTCACGACCTGTACGTTCAGGAACAACACGCCCGAATGCTGTGCTTGGCGATAGTGCTCCCCGGTTTGTGGTGCAGGACACCGATTACGGGTTTGTCTACGGCGCTAACCGAGACTCAGGCCCCGACGAATTCTACTGGCGTATCACACCGTTCATGATGCCCTTCTTCACCATTATCCCAGGGCCGATTGGTGACGCCGATGAAAAGACATACAGCGGACATGGTTGGATTCCCGCAGACGATGAGAACTGCTGGATGTTCACCTACAGCTGGAACGCCAGCAGGCCTTTGAACAAGGGTGAGCATCACCAGGCCAGTGACCTTGTGAAGGAACCCCGCACCATGCGGGCTACCATCAACAGGGACAACGACTATGGTATTGACCGTGATATGCAGCGCAACGTGAACTACACGGGCATTGCCAACGGTTCCGTGCAGGATGCCGGCATCCAAGAAAGCATGGGAGCCATTTGCGACAGGACCAAGGAGCACTTGGGAACATCAGACTCCGCCATCATCAACCTGCGCAGAATCTACCTCAGAGGCGCACGGGAGATCATGGAAGGCGGGAAGCCATTTGTTCCAGACAGTGGTTCCAAGTATCGATTGCGGTCTGTGTCACTGATTCAGGATCGTAACATCGCGTTTGATGACACGGTACCGGCCGTACTCAACGGTGTTGGCAGTGTGGCTTAGGTACTAAGTCTGCCCTACGGCCACAGCACCTAAAGAGATTAGTTAAAGAAAGAACCCCCTCCTTAAAAGGAGGGGGTTCTTTCTTTTTGCTCTTGTTCTTTCGGGGGGAGTATGGGGCTCCGTAAAGGTGAGGGTCTTTGCTCAACTCAGGATGAAGAGCTAATTATCCGAAAAGCTCATCCTCATCATCCTTGGGTCGTGCATCTGATGGTTCACCAGCCATATCGGCCTTGCTTGCAGCTTTGCGCATACGAGGGGAGCGCATAAGGGAGTCGTAGGAATCGTTGGTGCCGTAGTCGCGAATACGGACGGCGACGGGGATGGGAACGGCGTTGCCGAAAATCAGTGCCTGCTGTCGCGATTCCAACCCGGCCAGCACCGAACGCAGCTCCCTGCTACCAGACGTTCCGGTCATCACCGCGTCCACATCGCGCTCATCGTCCAGGAGACAGCAGACCTTGGTGGCTATCTGACTCATCACCTCAGGGTCTATGCCACTGGGCCGCTGATCTACCACCAAGAGGGTCACGTTGTACTTCCGCATCTCACGGGCAATGATGCCGAAGGTGGACTGGGACGCCACGGCAGGGCTGAGGAAGCGGTGGGCCTCTTCGATGACAATGGACAGTGGTGTGGTGCTCTTTCCTTTACCTGCAGACTCGCTTATCTGGCGGTCACGATAGCGAGCATAGATGCGACGGGTAAGCAGGTTGGCTACTAGCATGTACGCTGGGACATCATCGCCGTACCGCCCGAACTCCAACACCACGTGGTTGCCCTTATCAAGCTGATCCATGAGGGCTTGCACTGAGTCCTGGGAGGGCTTCTCCACCATGAAGGGTAGCCGGGCGAGACGGTTGGACAATCGACTGTGAAAGCTGGCCAGCGCGGAGGTGTTGATGTTGATGGCGTTGGCAAGCTCAAAGATGGCCTCACGGCCCTCCAAATCAAGGAAGGCCCGGAGCCACTTCCCCTTCCCAAAGTGTCGCTCCAGGGAGTAGGACGATTCAGCGGCCACCTCAGAGATGTTGAGGGTCTCACGAAGAACCATGATGTCTTCTGGCTCAATGTCGCTATAGCCTATCTCCACCATGACGTCAGGCTTCACGGGCCTGCCCATCGCCTTCTCAGCATCGAGGGAGAAAACGGCGACCTGGGCGGGGAAAAGCTGTTTGAGGCCTTTCACCTGTCGCCCTCGCTCTGCGTCACCGCCCTCCCAGCCATACTCGTCGTGCATGTCAAAGATGAGCAGTGACGAGAGCCGACTCTGGAGGACGCCGATGAGTAGCAACCTGGTGAGGAAGCTCTTTCCGGTTCCGCTCTTGCCGAACACGCCGTTGGAGCGTTCAACAAAGGCCTTGAGGTCAAGACAGACCACGGCTTCCATGTCCAGGGGAGTCCCCACGGCAAAGTGCCTATCGTCCTCAACGCCGAAGACCTGGGCAACATCGGCATCCGAGGCCTTGGAGGCCCGGGCGAAGTGGGCAGGTACTGTGCGGGCGGGGGCTAGTTCTGCGTCTGAGCCTGCCACCATCGGCAGGAGCAAGCGGGGTCGAACGGTTATGGTGCCATAGGCAGCTGTGCCAGAGAGTACCTCTGCCACAAAAAGGTCCGAAAGGTCAGTGGGCATTGTGCGGAGTCTGGCGTCCGTGGCGGCGAGTTTAACCTCGCTCACCATGCCGAAAAACCGCTTGGTCTCTCCCTGAATGACCACGTAGCTGCCAACGGGGATGTCCTCCACGGAGGCGTCACCGTTGAGCTTGACCTCAACGCCCTCCGAGAGGGAGCCAGCGACCACGGTTCCCAAGGGTGTTCCACCCATTAGTATACCGGGGGTAGTGTTGCGGCTGTTTGAGGTCATGCGATGCTCCGAAGGATGGCGTTCAACCGAGCGACATCGCCAGCAAGTTCCGAGGCGAGGGCTTTGCCAGCACGGGTACGAAAGGTGTCCGGGTCACGATGGCACTCGGCGGAGAGTCGCAAGTTCGCAGCGATGACCTCATCGATGGCCGGGGTGGATGAGGAGGTCAGCAGGCGCAGGTAGCCAAGCCCCTGAGTAAAAGCAGCAATCTCGCCGGCATCTGAGCAGTACACAAAAGCGTGAATACGCGGCGGCGCAGCGGGAAGGCGATACTTGAGCGCATCTGCAACGCCGTGGCCGACGACCAGCGCCTCTATGTGCGTGGCCAGCAACCGGGCAATCTGGGGGTTGTTGTGGTACACCGCAGCTTCCGATGCCTCCGCAGCCCCACGAGCCATGACGCGCCGTCCGAGGTCCAGGGCTGCTGTGGTCACGTTGTGGACGATGGCGTACACCGCAGGTTCCCCAACACGAACGAGGCTGCCCAATGCGGGCGCGCCATAAAGCTCATAGCACTGTGCCGTAAAGCCAGTGGAGGTAGTCTCCACGACTTCTGCTATGCGGTTTGGTTCTTGGTTATTAGTGGTCAATCAAATCTCGCATTCATGGTTTACACCCAACGTTGGCGTTTGGAACGCTGCTTCTGGGAAGTGTACACCGGCAGTCGTTGTCCCTCTAGTGCCCGCTCAACCATTGCGGCAAAGGCCTCTCGGTCTGCGCCGGTGACAACGGCCTGCTCGTGGGCCTCCTGCAACGCCACCGGGTAACCACCGCCACGTCGCGCGTTATCTACGACCAGGGTGTGGGTCAGTTCCAGCAGCGCGGGGGAATCTGCCACCCAAGCGGGAACTTCCACTCTGCCTATTTCTTCTTCCACGTTGACATAAAAGAAGTGGACACGGTGCTGGCCATAGGAGTCACGCACCACGGAGGAGCGGCTGGCGAAGAGGGACGAACGCTCTCCAGGCTTCAGAATGCGAGCGAAAAGCTCTCGGTCAGTAAACTCGTTCACGTCGTCGCAATGGCGGTCGCCGGGGATGAAAGCACGACAATGTCGCTGGCAATCGCCCAGGGGGTCGTAGTGGCACAGGGCGAGGCGCAGCAGGTTGGACACCTCTGAGCTGTTGGGCAGGCTGATGTATGACGCAACACCAAGGGTTTTGCGCTGGGCTATGTCCCTCAAGCGTCCCAGGGATGCCAGGATGCCGTAATCCATCAACTGCGAGCGGACGTATGCGGGATAGCGGTCACCGCCAAGCTCCCACAGCACCAACGTGCCATCAATGAGCGCAAGGGTAGGGAGGTCGCTGGCAGCTTCCTCCACAGCGTCCGCCAGGGCTTCAGTTTCCTGCACGGCACGCACCAAACCCATCAACGCGCCTTCCACGGGCTGTCGTGACGCCGACGAAGCCGGGTCTGCGAGGTAGAGTTCAGCATCGCTGGTGCGGAGTCGAGGGCTGCTGAACAGGTGGGCGTCAGGGGCTTCGCCGTAAGTCAGACGACAGCCGCCGATGTTTATGAGAGAGCAGCGCAACGGCAAGTGCCGGTTCACATCAATGTGGGAGCCGTCCACGGCTAGGACGCTGAAATCGTCCGGGATTGCGCCGGGAGCGTGAGTAACGCCGGGGTCTTCCACCGCCTCTGCGGGGAGGAAGGACAGGGTTCCCTGTGCGGCATCGACGCGGGCGTTCAACGTCGCAGCATCGGCGTCGCGCAGGGTAGCCAGGGCGACTTCCAAGTGCCTTGCGCGTTCCTCGCCACGGTTGCCAACATGGGCCGTTGCCGCATCAAGTTGTGCAGCAGTCTGGTACAGATCAAGGGCCATGGTTTACTCCAAAAATCAAACTCACAATTACATTTCAGATTCTTCCGTCGCCCTTCCATGAAAGGGCTCCTCAGAATGACATGTGAGTCTAGACATAAATACACCCCTCTACGGTGTACGGATAGCCGGACTTGGCCGCCATACGCTCCGGGGCTCGAACGGCCTTGGCCGTCACAACTGCTGCCACCACGCTATCAAGGGCATCGCCGGGAGTGTTGGTCAGGATGGTATCACGCAGTGCCGGTGAAGAGACCCGTACTGCGCCATCGTTTTCCAGCGTTTTCAGGATGCGCTGTTGTGCCTCATAGTGGTCAGGCGTCCTACCTTTGTAGGGAGGCTTACAGAGCATTGCGTCCTTCAGAGCACCCACGGGACATACTTCCAGCAGCCAAGGCATCTGCGGTGCCGTGCCGTGAACGGGTGGAACGCTAGCGAGGCCATCGGCTAACAGCGGATGAAGCAAACCGCGAATGCCGTAGTAGGTCTGCGACACCACTCGGCGGTTGTAGGGCGAGAAGGATGCTCTGGTCTCAACATCGCAGAGGCGCTTCCACTCTTTACCACCGGAGGCGGTGTGACAAGTGACATCGAAATCGGCAAGAGATGGGTAGTGCGAGGGGAACGCGGCAACAAACGCAGACCATGATTCTTCTACGACTATTGCCCGTGGCAACTCGAAGGGGAAATCAAACCCAAAGGCTGCGTTGTGCTGACCAGCAATGAACTCAACCATAGCGAGGAATGTGACGTCACGTGAAGGGAAAGCGTTGAGGTAATCAGACGCTGAGCGGCAATTGGTGTTGTCTAAACAGCCGTCTGTGTCCGTACCTTCAGCAATCCAGATGTGCTTGCCTGCATCAGCTGCACCGCTGAAATCCACGCCGTACATGCGGGTTGGGGGTTGGTGAGCCATCACACCCTCACGTATCAGCTTGCAGAAGTATCGGAGCTAGGGGCTCTGAGGAGCACGCGCTCATCGCCGTTGCGCCGAGTGATGTGCTGCTGATCCAGGTACTCCAACAGGGGCAGCGCGTACTTCCGAGAGGTGCCGAAGGCGTCACGGACATCTGCGACGGTGATTGCGCCGTTCGCTTTCAGGTGCTCAACAATACGCCCCACCATCTCGCTGTAGGCCGACGTTGCAAAGACAAGGGATTCATTGATACGGACAACACTGCCACACTCAATCAATACTGCAAGCAGTGCGGGGTCTAAGGCGTTGTCAGTTGGAGGCGAATAGCGTTCCCGCTCCAGGGCCGCAACATATCCAGCCGTTGCTTTTTCTTGCTCAGGTGAGAGGGTGACTTCGTGATCGGGCGAGCGCACGGTGGAGGCAGCTTCTGCAACAACGCCTCCAGCCGTCATCAACGCCAGCACATTAGTGAAGATAGCCTGGGAGAGGCCAAGGCGGCTCCGCAGTTCTTCTCTTGGTATGCCACCACGAAGCGGGTTGGCTACGTGATACGCCTGGACGGCGTTATCCACCTGACTTCTGAGTCTGGCCCAACCAACGCTAGTCATAAAGACCGCATTAGCGTCTGCGGTACTTCCTCCAAGGGCAACAACGTCTCCCGATTCCACAAGAGCCCCTATCAACTCTGTCGTTTGGTCGGAAGCCAAGTTGGCTCCGCGTGCGAGCGCCGTCAGCCCGGCAGGCTCAACAGTCTCCAGGGCCTTCAACACCAGGTCTTCTGGCGAGCCTTCCGCCATGACCTCCAGCTTCTCCAGAACGCCCTGCTGGAATCGACGATGCCTCGACGGGTCGGGGTCTATGACCTGGCCTCCGCCAAGGGTTGATTGGGAGGAGCGCACAACAAAGTAATCGCCTTTAACAACCGCCAGAGGATCGGCAAGGTGTATCTGCGCCCAACCCTCCTGGCCCGGTCTTAGCTCAGGGACATCCAGCAAACGCACCCGGGCAAAGCTCTCACTGGTGCCGGTGTGAAAGGTGACGCCAAGGTTGTGCTTGATAGGATGGGGAGCGCTAGGGATCATACGGATGCGCACATCCACTATCCGCGTGGGGCGCAGCCAGCCTGGCAGCGTAAGCACTTGCCCTCGCTCTGCCTCGCCCTGGGTGGTGCTGGCAAGGTTCACAGCTACGCGATTTCCGGGGCCAACGCTCTCCACCTTCTGTTGGTGACTCTGCAAACCTCTGATGCGGCGGCGCAGGCCGGAGGGCACCATCTCTATTTCCTGGCCTACCGACAAAGAACCATCGAGGAGCGTGCCGGTCACCACCGTGCCGAAGCCTGTCATGACGAAGCTGCGGTCAATGGAGAGTCGTGGACGTCCGAGGTCTTCGCGGCGAACACTTTTCTCTAACGTCGAATCGAGGAGTTGAAGCAACTCCGGCATACCCTGGCCGGTAATCGCAGAGACCTCCGCCATTGTTGCACCCTCTAGGCTGGTGCCGCGAAGGGCTTCTTCTACCTCCACCTTTACTAGCTCAATCCAATCCTCGTCAACGGTATCCGCTTTGGTGAGCACCACCAGCCCTCGCTTCACCTGCAAGAGGTCCAGGATGGCCAGGTGCTCCCGCGTCTGAGGCATAACGGACTCGTCCGCGGCGACGATGAGCATAGCCAAGTCTATGCCGCCAACTCCCGACAGCATGTTCTTAATGAAGCGCTCATGGCCGGGAACATCAACGACGCTGATCTCTCTACCGCTGGGGAGGGTGAGCCAAGCGAAACCAAGCTCAATGGTCATCTCCCGGGCCTTCTCCTCCTGGAGCCGATCCGGGTCTATGCCGGTGAGGGCTTTCACCAGAGTGGATTTGCCGTGGTCAACATGACCTGCAGTGCCGATGACGTACATAGGTTTCCTACAAATGAATGTATAGACAGCATAGCAGAGGCGGCAGTTGGGGAGGAAGGGATTCCCAATGGCCTGGGTGAAGTTCGGCTACACCAGCGTCACAGGGTCTACGTCCACGATCCAGCCCGGGGGAAAGGTGATGGAAGACACCAGCGGTATCATCTCCACCGCAGGCGTTGGGGGTACACGAAGAAGCACCTGCCACCGATAGCGGCCACGAACCCGCGCTGGGAACGCCGGCGCAGGCCCAACAACTTCCACTTCCGTGAGGCCCTGGCTTTGTAAGCTCTCTCTCAACGTGATACCCCATCGCTGGGCCTCACGCTCTGCGTAGCCGGGGTTGGTGTGCTGATAGAGGAACCGCGCAAGTCGCGTGAAGGGTGGGTTATGGTGTTCTCGCCTAAGCTGGACTTCAACGTCATAAAAGGCCTGGTAGTTCTGTCGCGCACCGGCCTGGATGGCGTAGTGCTCCGGCGTATACGTCTGAACAACGACGCGGCCAGGGTCGTTGCCACGGCCAGCACGCCCTGCCACCTGACACAGCAACTGAAAGGCACGCTCTCCGGCACGGAAATCCGGCAGATGCAGGCCAAGGTCAGCCAAGACCACACCAACCAGAGTCACGTTGGGCAGATGCAGCCCCTGTGCGACCATTTGAGTCCCCACCAATACCTGGGCTTCCCCCCTGGTGAAGCTGCCAAGTATCTCATCATGGGCACCGCGCTCTCGAGATGCGTCACGGTCCCATCGCAATGCCTGAACTCCAAATTCGCGCTCCACTTCCAGAACCACACGCTGGGTGCCCAGACCAAGGAAACGGATGTGGCCACTCCGACATTGAGGGCAGTCAGAAACCGTGCGGTGCCTTCGGCCACACTGATGGCATATCAAGCGGTCGTCCTCGGCGTGGTACGTCAGGGGCGTCTCGCATCGACGGCATCTGAGCACATGACCGCAATCACGACACTGCACAGTACCTGCGGAGCCTCGGCGGTTGAGAAAGAGAATCGCCTGCTGCCCCTGACGCAGGGTTTCCTCCAGGGCATCGCTCAGGGCGCGACTGAAGATGCTGCGAACTCCGGCCTTCAGTTCCTCCCGCATATCCACAACTTCCACTTCCGCGAGGTCTGTGACCAAAGGGCGCATGTCCGGCCCGGGACGAATCCGGTCAGGCAACGTCAGGAGTTGGTAGTCATGGCGCAACGCATTGTAATAGCTGCCAACGTCCGGCGTTGCGCTGCCCAGCACTACTGTGGCGCCAATAAGTTCTCCAAGCTTCCGGGCTACAGATCGAGCATGGTAGCGGGGTACGGCGTCTGCCTGCTTGTACGTCCACTCATGCTCCTCATCAAGGATAATCAGCCCAACATCCGGTTGAGGCACAAATATTGTGCTGCGGGAGCCTAACACCACATCGAAATCGCCCTGGCGAATTCGCCACCACGTATCGTATTGCTGGCCGGGCGTAAGGCCACTGTGAAGGAGGCCAACCCTGCCCGGGAAACGCCCTTCCAAGCGAGCGATGAGTTGCGGCGTCAGGGATATCTCCGGGGCAAGCATTATTCCGCGCTTACCTCCAGCGATGCAGGCTGCAAGGGCGCGGAGGTAGACCTCTGTCTTGCCGCTGCCCGTAGGCCCTTGCAACAGGAATGTCTTGGAGTCTAACCCTACAAGGTCAGTTTCTATGGCATCCACCGCCGATGCTTGGCTATCCGTCAGTGTCAGCGGAGGTTCTAAAGCAAAGTCTGTGTCCGCCAGTGGGTCACGCACTCGGCGTATCTGCTCAATCCTCACCATGCCGCGGTTGCGCAAGGCCAGCACAGTAGACGATCCGAACTCTTTACGAGCCTGGGCTGCGTCCAGCACGCCCTCATCCATGAGCTGCGCCAACAATGCCCGTTGCCTGGGGGCAGCTTTAAGCGTTTCCTCAGCTTGGGCTGCATCGTCAGGAGATACCGCGAGGTGAAGCTCATCCGTGTAGGCAGGCCGAGCACGAGGTCGACCCCACCGCCACTCCTGCCAAACAAGTCCGGCACGTAGTAGGCGTTTCAGTGCCGCCGCTGTTGGGCCGCTTACCGAGCGAAGGAGTCGTTCGTACTCCGTGGGGCCGCGTCGTTGGAGGACTTCTAAGAGTCGTTCTGCCTGAGGCGTAAGTTCCTCCGCTGCCTGATCTTCAATCCCGATGCTCGGGGCAAGATGGGCGGCCGTAAGGCCAACGTACGACAGCAAACGACGCCGGTAGTCGTAGGGAAGCATGAGGGACGCAGCTTCATAGAGGCTGCATTGAGTTTCGCGGCTGAGCCATCGAGAGAGGAGTATCTGGTGGGGAGCAAGAACGGGATTTGGATTCTGTAGTCCCGCAACGGCGCGAATGCCTTCAATCTCCGTGGCGGCAGAGAGGGCAAAGACAACGCCAGCAACCTGACTTGAAAGGAGGGGAACCCAGACTGCATGGCCTGGGACAAGAGTTACACCAAAAGGGATGAGGTAGGTGAACGTACGATCAGGGCCTACCTTGGCATCAACAGCAATCTCTGCATACCGGGGTTTAGTATCTGACAGCCGCTCCATTTGAGCAGCCATGGCACATCACCTTACCCCAGACTGGGAGATTCTAAGCCTTAGGCTCTTCTTCTGGCTCTGCTGCAGCTTCTTCAGCTACGGACTCATCGGATGCTACTTCGGCTTCAGGTACTTCTTCCGCAACGGCCTCTTCAGGCTCGGTTGCAGCTTCTTCGACTACAGCCTCTTCAGTGGCCACTTCCGAAACGGATTCTTCGGCGGAAGCTTCTTCTGCAGGGGTTTCGTCAGCAGGAGCCTCGGCAGATGCTTCGGCCTCTGGGGTTTCTACTGCATCTACCACTGCTTCCTCAGCGACAGCTTCAGCAACGGGCTCAGCCTCAAGTTCCTCTTCCAGCGCCAACACTTCTTCCTCTGGAGGAAGCATTACGCCGGCTTTTCGCCACGCAGGAACTACAGTCAGTTCTTTAATACGAGCTGCTCGTCCCGAAAGCTCACGCAAGTAGAAGAGCTTGGCACGGCGAACTTTGCCATACCGTTGAATTTCAACAGAATCAACGTGCGGAGAGTAGATAGGGAACGTACGCTCAACACCGAATCCACGAGCGATATGGCGAACGGTGAAGCAAGCAGCGGGGCTTGTGCCACCCGTGCGTCGAATCACCACACCAATGAAGGGCTGAATACGTGAACGTTCACCTTCAGTGACCCTGTAGTTCACTTGAACGGTGTCGCCTGCCCGGAACTCCGGGATGTTCCGATTCTTTTTTACTTCTATAAGATGATGGGCATCCATGATGGTTCCTCTAGCTAGCGTTAATTTCGTTACAACCAGTCCATCTTACACGACGCTGACTTGATGAGCAACGTCAGAACGGCCCATTTTCTATAGCTTAAACGCCTTTGGTGAACCAGAGGAGGCGTTCACCCTCATAACGGCTGGATCCACTGGTGAATCCGAGCTTTCCATACAGGGATACTGATGCCGTATTCATCTCATTCGTTTCAAGGGTGATACTGCGACACTCCCAAACAACTGCACGTTCGATTGCGTACTCGGTAAGCGCCGATGCCACCCCTGCTCTACGATAGTCCGGCCAGACAAACAGGTTCTCCAGGCAAGCTTCTTTCCCGGAAAGCCACATTGAATATTCATATCACTGCTCAATGTAACCAAGGCTGTGTCCGGCCTCATCACGGGCGATGAAGAACTCTCTGTTTTCCTGCTCAAGCAACATACTGATGCTCTGCTGAATGTCTGCCTCGGATGGACTAGATCGTTTCAACACATCGCGAAAGGCTACTGCCATTGCCGCTAAACCCTCATGTTGGGTCTGAGTGGCAAGAATAATTTCAGGTTTCACAGCTGTCCTCTTTGGTCGGTCAAAGGGCGGTGGCTACACCCAGAATTTCTCCTCCGTGAAGGCGAATCCTTTAGCTGCTGCCTCAACCCCAACGTCTTCAATCATGCCGGGGTGTCCACAGGCGTAGATGAGGGTAGTTACGGGGTCAATCTTGAACTGCTCCAGATACTTGCCAACAACGGTATTGGCCCTACCAGTCTCTCCGGCCCAGTCCTTACTCTTTTCCTCGGTCGGCCGGCTGATGGTGGCAACAAAGGCAACGGTATCCGGGTGGTCAGCCGCCATCTTGGAAAGCTCATCGTCGTAACCAAACTCGCCAGGGTAGCTAGCGCCTTCAATGACGTAGAACTTGTGGCCAGTGCCATTCTCATGGAAATAGTGTCGCAGGATGCTTACGAAGGGAACAACGCCGGTGACAGTGGACACCATGAAATGGCTCTGGAACTTAGGTGACTGGACAAAGACGCCCTTGGCCCGGGGTCGGAGGGAGACAGTATCATCAACCTTTAGTTTCCACAACAGCGGCGTCAACTCACCCTCTGGCACCAACTCAACAAAGATCTCCAACAACGGCTCGTGGGGCGCGGAAGAGAGGGAGTAAGCCCTCTCGATACCATTGACCCCAATAGTGCAGTACTGGCCGGGTTTGAACGTGGGGAATGGTGTCTCCGGCTCTAGCCACAGCTTAAATAGGTCATCTGCACATTGCTCCCTCTTAGTCACTCTGGCTCTGGGAAGCTTGGCGGTACGGTCTATTGGTGTTGGAGATGGTTGCTGCACGATGGTTGGACACTCCTTCTCTTAGCTTGGGACCTTCTCAACCCGGACAGGCATGATATGCAGTCCGGGGACTTTCAACATAGGATCGTAATCACCGCTAGCATCCAAGGCGGTGGCAAGTTCACCAAAAAGCACTGTAGCGCTAACAACACCTCGCAAAATGCCGGTAGTCCGGGCCATCCCACGGATGCGGTGTGTGAGAGTTGCTACTTCTATTATTTCCCCTGGCGCAACACCCAAGGAAATAGCGTCCTCCGGGTGCATCTCCAAGGCGTCTTCACGACGGATGGTGTTCTTGCCATTGCTCCGAATAATCTCGATGTCCTCACCAGGCATTGCTAGGACGCGACCAGGTGCAAACAAGAACGGGAATGATTCGTCCCCAGCTATGCGTGGTGCTAGTGATGCGAGTGCAGCAAATGGTAGTCTGGCAGGCTGATTCCAAGGCAACTGGACACTACCACTCTCTAGAGCATCATGGTTAATTGCTGCATACGTAGGGACAGCACGGGCAATCTCGCCAAGGAGTGCTAAGGGTTCGCCGTCACTAAAGTCGGTGGCGCCCATACGTCGTGCTAGTTCAGCAAAGGTGTAGGTGCTTGGGCGAGCCTCGCCCGGAGCCTCAATGGCCGCTCTACGCAACTGCACCCAGCGGTCAATATTTGTCACGGTACCCTCGTCCTCCGCAAAGGAGGTCATGGGCAGCACGACATCCGCAGACTGAGCAAGCTCGTTCATGAACAGGTCTTGAACAACCAAGAACTCAGTATGGGAGAAGGCATGTACTGCTTCTTGTGTGAAGAGGGGGCTGTCCCCTATCACCATTACGGCTTTGACGCTGCCATCGGCCATCGCCTCCAAGGATTCCGGGCCGGTGAGGCCGGGAGCGTTCTCGACGGAGACTTGTCCAGGCAGATAGTGCGGTGAGCAGCCAACGTCCAGAGCACCCTGGCTGTTTGCGCCGGGGCGGAGTGGGAAGAGGCCGGAACTCGGCTTCCCAACATTGCCCGTGACCAGTGCCAGGTCTATCAACGATTCCGTCAGGGGCGTTCGGTCATCGGCTGAGATGTTGTCGAGAGCGTAAACGACAGCAGATGAACTACTGGCTGCAAAGAACCTTGCCGCGCTGGCAATTTTGTCTGCTGGAACACCAGTGGTTGAAGCCACTGTGTCCAGTTCGTAGGTGGAGAGCGACGAGGTCAGGAATTCAATGCCGTCGGATTGTGCTGCGATGAAGTCTGTGTCCTGCAGGCCCTCATCCACGATGACTTTCAGCATCCCGCCAATCAGGGCGTTCTCTGTGCCGGGGAAAGGCCGCAACCAAAGGTCTGCATACCGAGTAAGCTCAACCTCTCGAGTGTCAATGATTATGAGCTTGCTACCCTTTTTGTGCCCTTTCTTGATGGGCACGGCGGCAACATTGTGTTCTTCTGTAACGTTGCTGTTCACCACGAGAACGCACCCAGCATCCTCAATCTCAGAAACAGTGCCGGTGGCCGCCATGTTACCCAATCGGCGACCGAGAGGCTCAATCAATTCCAGGCGATGGTCAAGGGCGATATCCACATTGTTGGTACCCATGACAGAACGTGCAAATTTCCCGGCAAGGTACGCCTGCTCATTGGTGGAACGAGGGGACACAAGCAGCGAGAAAGCGTCACCCTTATAGTCAGACAAGCGAGAAGCAATAATGCTCAGGGCATCTTCCCATGATGACTCCACCAACTCGCCATGCTGCCTGACCAGGGGCATCCTGATGCGGTCAGGCCTGTTCACAAACTCATTGCCGAATTTGCCCATGTAGCAGAGCTGGCCATTGCTGACCGGGGAATCCCAATCGCCAATAGACCGAATGGCGCTGCCTCGAGAATCCACTTCTAGGTTGACCTGACATCCAACGGAGCAGTGAGGGCATGTGGTCTTGACGGTCTTCACCGCCTTGTCCCACTTGTGGTCGCGCTCTGTCAATGCGCCTACGGGGCAGACGTCTATGCACGCACCGCAGAACTCACATCCGGACTCCAACAGCGACGAACCGTGGGAAGTGCCCACCAGGACGGTGCCAGAGCGTTCAATCATGGTCACGGCGTCATCGCCACGAATCTCCTCGCACACGCGGACGCAACGAGCGCAAACAATGCAGAGGTTGTAATCACGATCGTAAAAAGGGTCGCCCGTCTCTACCTGCAAGTTGCGATAGTTGTAGGTCAGGGGTGATTCCATGCTCATATTTACATAACGCACAGTGTCCTTGAGCTCACACCGCTCGTTCTTGGGGCACACCACGCACCGGTCTACAACGCTCACGTGGCGTAGGCAGATGTCCTGGGGGCCACACAGTTCTACGCGATGGCAAGTGAGGCAACCGTGGGGGTGTTCTGAAAGCAATAATTCCAGGATGCCGTGACGAAGATCGCTGACCACAGGTGATGCTGTGGTTACCACCATGCCGTCGGCAACAGGGAGGGTGCAGGAGGCAGGGGTGCCACGTCCGCCTTCCACTTCAACGGCGCACATCCGGCAAGAGCCGTAGGGTTTCATACCAGGCCAATAACAGAGATACGGGATATAGACGTTGTTATCTATGGCGGCTTGGAGCACCGTCTGACCGGGCTTCGCTGTAATCTCTACGCCGTCTATGGAGAGTTTCAGTGGCTCCGTCATGGCGCTGCGTACTCCTCTTTGGCATACCACTCAGCTGTGGCAAGGGGTCTGGTGCGCGTGGGGCGATGGAAGGCTCCATTGCAGCTCCCTGTGGGGCAACGGCCCTCTTCCAGGTGAACGTGGAAGTCTTCTTCAAAGAATTTCAATGCTGAACTAATGGGGTTGAACCCTAACTGACCGTGGCCGCACAAGGAACCCATGGCCATC
The DNA here is from genome assembly GCA_963694315.1 of Dehalococcoidia bacterium. GTDB lineage: Bacteria > Chloroflexota > Dehalococcoidia > Lucifugimonadales > UBA1127 > UBA1127. The sequence continues at coordinate 15,247 of CAVOCU010000035.1, forward strand.
GTCTTGCCCGTGGAGCGCATAAGGTCCAGGTCTCCCGGACGACCGTTATTAGCGGCAATGCGTTCAAGCATCTCCACCAGGTGGGTCATGCCCAGGCGACAGGGGAAGCACTTACCGCAGGACTCAAACTGGCAGAAGGCGACCAGCGTTCGGGCGAGGTCAACGACGCAAATGTCGTCAGCCCCAACGATGATGCCGCCGGAGCCGAGGATTGCGCCAGCCGCTGACATGCCTTCGTAATCCAGCATGATTTCCAGGCTGTCACTACCAAGGACGCCACCCAGGGGGCCGCCAGTCTGTAGAAGCTTCACGTCTTTGCCGCTAGCAGTGCCACCAGCAATCTCGTTCACCACCTGACCCAAGGTCAGGCCAAAGGGAACCTCGTACATGCCGGGGTAGTTAACGTCGCCGGAGAGGCAGAGCACTGCGGTGCCCTTGCTACGCTCGTAACCAATCTCTGAGAACCATTCGCCTCCACGTCGCACAATCTCAGGCACGTAAGAGACTGTCTTTACATTGTTGATGTTGCTGGGGTTGGCCCACACACCGGACTGAGCAGGGAATGGAGGCCTTGCACGAGGCATGGAACGCTTGCCCTCTATGGCCTCCATCAGCGCAGTCTCTTCACCAGCGACGTAGGAATCACCGGTTAAAGCGACCTCCATATCAAAGTTGTAGCCAGAGCCAAGGATGTTCTGGCCCAGCAATCCCATCTCATATGCTTGTTTGATAGCACCCTGTGCCCTGCGGATGGGGCCTACATGGCCGTGCCTGATGAAGATATATCCGTAGTTTGAGCCGGTAGCGAACCCCGCGATGATGGTGCCCTCGA
>CAVOCU010000036.1:0-15863 GCA_963694315.1 Dehalococcoidia bacterium
CTGACGCGTCTCAGTGAACGGAGTGGGTTTCCTACCGTCACAAGCATCCGCCGTACCTGTCGCTTACGGCCCTCACGCAGGGTGATGCTGTACCAGTGACCCTTGGTGCCATAGACCTTAATCACTTTCGCGGGTACTGTGACCTGCTCGTCAATAATCACGCCCTTTTGCAAAGAGGCAATTTGGGCTGCGGTTAATTCGTCATCGACGAGGAAGTGGTACTCCTTCTCGAACTCGTAGCGAGGGTGGGTGAGGTGGTAGGCAAGGTCGCCGTCGTTGGTCATGAGAATTAGCCCTGTGGAGTCTTTGTCGAGCCGACCCACAGGGAACAGTCGTAGGTGGCTGTAGGCTTTGGGGACAAGGTCAGACACGGTCGGTTGCCCACGACTGTCGGATACAGCAGACACCACACCCAGGGGCTTGTTTATCTTCAGGTAGACATGGGTTTCAACGGCCTCAACCCGCTGGCCGTCCACCATGACCACATCTTTTTGTTCGTATATTTCCAGCGTAGTGCCTGTGGCGGGAATACCGTTCACGGTCACTTTGCCTTGGGCTATGAGCTGAAAACAGACTCTCCGTGATCCGTGGCCTGCGCCTGTTAGAAACTTGATAAGTGATGGCATAGCTTCCTACTACATTGTTGTGTGCAACTACCGATAACAGTGGCCTTTGGGTTGGTATTTTCAGTCGTCAGTCGTTCTGGGTGTGGGTAACCCCACCCTAGATTCTTCGTCACTTGCGTTGCCACTCCTCAGCATGACAGGTGCTACTTCCCGCTGATAACTGTCAGGTCATATGGGTGCAGGGATTACCCTGCCTGATCGGGAGAAACCCAGGCATCGTACCCGCCGAAGCCGTTCGCCTCGTTCCATTTTAGCGCGTCAACCGACTCCCCAGTCGTGCCGGACGCATCCTGCTGGGCAAGGAACAACGCCCCGGGAATAGTGTGGTCTGGCCGAACAGGGAGCTGGCGACGCACACGACCAAGCTCTTGCTGCAATCGAGTCTGCTCATCGTAGCCGGTGCTGCGAGTGCCGCCGGGCATCAGGGAGTTCACCGCGATGTTGTGCTCCTTGAGCTCTCCCGATAGCGATTGAGTCATGTTGTTCAAGGCGGCTTTGACTGCCCCGTAAGGCTGGTTTCCCGGCCTGCCCTGTACGCCTGAGCTTGAGAAGATGTTAATGATGCTTCCCTGCTTGGCTTTCAGCATGGGCTGAACGAATCGACGTATCACCTTGATGGTTCCAAAGAGGCTGACCTCAAAGGTGCGCAGCCACTGGTCGTTGTTGGTGTCCAAGATGGTTATCACCGTGGAGGGATCCACGTCCCGCATACGGATAGAGGCGTTGTTGATGAGGACGTCCACCGTGCCAAACCTATCGATTACGGTTTTATAGGCTTCATCGATATCGGCATCGCTGGAGATGTCACCGCTGAGTGTTATCACTTCCTCGTAGGAGCTCAACTCCTGGGAGAATTCTTCAGCGCCCTTCCATGAGAGGTCTAGCGCAACAACCTTGCATCTCTCTTTGAGAAAAGCACGCACGTACTCCTCTCCCATCCCGCGGGCGGCTCCTGTGATGACAACAACCTTGCCTGTGAACGCCATAGCATCCTCCTGATACAGCCTGTACGGGCTAGTGTAACGCTGCGCTGCACTAGAGGCTAGAGAAGCCGTAGTTGGTGAATATTTAATAAATTGACAATTTGGCAAATATTTGAAGAAATCCGAGACAATTCGGAATGGAAAGTTGCAAGCGTTCACCGTTGCGCATCAGAAGGAGGTGGGAGAGGGCCAACCGCCGTTGGAAGGGTTCTTGAATCTGTTAGGGGATTCCTTCACCAACATTTTGACTCAGCTAGGTCTTCCGCAGTCCATGTATGGGGTCTTCCGATCTGAGTCCATAAAACACTCTGGTGGTATCATGCTGCACCCCGGGGTGATGGAAATGTGCTTGCAGCTTCAAAAGATGTTCATCACAATGGGGGTACAAACCGGTAAAGATGGCGAGCACGTTTCAGCGTTGTTGCATCGGTTGAGCGTTGGGAGGCTTTTTGAGGTCGTCGTTACCGGATCAGATAACATCATTCCCAAGTCGTCTCCTGATGGGCTGAACTGGATATGCGGACAACTGAGAGCTTCTCCCTCCTCCACCTTCTATCTGGGAGATAGTCCGTACGATATGAAGGCCGCAGTTGCGGTAGGCGTCAGGGCCATAGGGTGCAGTTGGGGAATAGCGCCACCTGACGAGCTCATGGGGAGCGGTGCGGAGTATATCGTCGAAAGTCCTCAGGAGTTCGTTGAATTGGTGAGGACAGACCAATGCTGCTAGCAGAAGGAATGTTGATGGAACACACTAATCAGATGCCGATAGAGACCGTGGGGCACCGGCTTGCCGCCTCAGTCAGCCTGCCGGGCTCAAAGAGCATATCTAACAGGGTACTGTTGCTGGCCGCGCTGTCAGAAGGCGTTTCCACCCTGACGAACATCCAGGTTAGCGACGATACGCTGGTGTTTGTCCAGGCACTCAAAGACCTGGGTTTCAATATCCAACAGATAGATGGCGCAAGCTGCGTGGTCACCGGCTCAGACGGACGGATTCCCAACGATTCCGCTTCCGTGTGGTGTGGAAGCGCGGGGACAGCAGCTAGATTCTTGCTAACCGCTGTCGGCATAGGGGTGGGCACGTACCGCTTTGACGCAACGGAGCAGATGAAGCGCAGGCCTATGCACACCCTTATTGAGGCACTGATGTCCCAAGGTGTTCAGATTACGTCTGAGACAGGAACGTTCCCTCTGAAAATAATTACAAAAGGGATGGCTGGAGGGCACATCCAACTGGACGCCAGTGAGAGCAGCCAGTTCACCTCTGCAATGTTGATGGCGGCGCCCCTGGCCCTGTCACCATTGGAAGTGCAAGCAGACGTCAGGGTGAGTAGACCATACATAGAAATGACGACCACGCTGATGGCGCAGTACGGCGTGCAGGTGGCGAAACCGCAGGACGACCTCTTTGTGGTGCCTAACTCCGGGGGATACAAGGCCCGGGACTACGCCGTGGAGCCGGACGCTTCTACTGCTTCTTACTTTGCTGCGGCTGCGGCAGTCGCGGGTGGCCACGTCACCATAGAGAACCTACCGCTGGAAGCATCTCTGCAAGGAGATACCCAGTTCCTACGTGTTCTGGAGAGTATGGGGTGCACGTTGAGTCAACATGGCTCCAGCACCACGGTTACAGGGCCTGGGCCAGGTGGATTGAAGGGCATAACCGTGGACATGGTCGATATCTCGGACACCATGATGACGCTGGCATGTGTTGCCCCTTACGCCGATTCCCTTACCAAGATTACAAACATTGCACACGTACGTGGCAAGGAGTCAGACCGCGTCCATAGCGTAGCGGCGGGTCTTGGGCAGATGGGAATACGGGTTGAGGAGACAGAAAGCTCCGTAACCATCTTCCCCGGCACTCCTGTAGGCGCGACGATTGACGCCTTTGGCGACCACCGTATCGCGATGGCCTTCTCCATCATGGGGTTGGTGACTCCCGGTGTCGTGATTGATGACTACAACTGCGTTGCAAAGACCTGCCCGGAGTTCTTCACCCTTCTTGAGGCTATGACTTCCCAAACCCAAGAGAGGACTGGCAGGTAAGTTGATGGATAGCGTCAACATCGCTGTAATCGGTTGCGGCTGGGTGTGCGAGAAGGTTCACCTGCCTGCTTTGGCCCTGGACCCAAGAGTCCACATTGCAGGGGTGTATGCCAGCGTTGATGTGCGGACTGCAGAGCTTGCTGAACGATTTAGCGTCCCCAGGTTCAATGACTTGGATGCTCTTTTGAAGTCTGACGCGAACGCTGTGCTCATTACGACACCGCCGACGTCACATTACAATGTAATCAAGAGTTGTTTGCTTGCTGGCAAGAACGTTGTCTGCGAAAAACCCCTCGCCCTGGCGCATGCCGATGTCATTGACGTTGTGAAGCTCGCCGATGATTTAAACCTAACCATCCAGTGCTGCATGTCCAACAGACACCGCCCAGACGTTGCTTTGATGAAGGACTTGGTGGGGCGTGGAGCTATCGACAGGCCGCAGTCGTTGCGCGCTACATGGTTCAAAGGCCAGGGCATTCCACGCACTTCCAGAGGGCTGGAGTGCGGAGTCATCTGGCACCTGCGCGTGCATGGTGATGCACTACGTGGAAGGCCATGAGGCGAAAACCGTCGGTGATGCTGCATTGGTAGGCCGTGAGCTAGAAAAATTACACACATTACCGTTGCCGGACTTCGCCACCAAGAAGAGTGACATGGGACTCTCAGTGACGTCACTAAAGAGTCGCCCCAGGTGAGATGAATCCGCTGTTAGCGCTCAACCCCTGGGAGCTGGCCGATCAGCTAGCTTCTGGGAATTGAGCTACAGGGCTGACCCACGGTGACTTCATGCCGGACAACATACTGGTTGACCACTCTGGCGCCACCCTTCTGGATTTTGGAAACATGGGGCGCGACTGCCTTGGGGCTGACGTGGCACGATACTGCCTGGGGTTCTGCCTCACTCACCAGATTATAAACGCAACATTACTGTATGAATCGTTTTTGGAAGGATACGCCACCATAAAGCCGTTAGACGGTCCATTCGCGAGGAACCTTCCTAAGCTGATTTATCTAGCCGGATTCCGCATTGCGCTCTGGTGGTATTCGCACAAGGAAACTGGCTTGTCATGGCGAGACTCGCTGCGAGTTGGCGCTGCATGGCTTACCGGGGACATCCACGTGCGGGGGAGTTAGTCATGATTGTAGAGATATGCTGAATAGACGGCAGCGGCAAGAGCACCTTAATAGACAACCCGCACGGCCGTATCCACGCGGAATCTCCGTGTTGGGCTTATGAGCGCGTGTTTCGCTTCCGTACCAAGCGATTCATGGACTGGATAGCGCAGTCAGAGGGGGGAAGCTACAGCGAAGTCGCTGCTCCCCAGCGATACAGTGCAACTGGTTCAGGCGTTTGACCTTGTGGAAGAAGCCGTACGGGAGTTCCACTACGACACCGTAGATTCCCGGCAGGTCTACTTTGTGACCAACTATCGGGCTAGCGGGCTTGCTGAGGCATACGTTGCAGCCTCAGCGCTCCTAGAACCTATGACCAGGGTCTATGCGTTGGCTCCGGTGCCAGCACTCTTACTGTATTTGAAACTGCCGCCAGAAGATGCCCTGGTTCGTATACAAACCCGACCCCAGGGCGACCAGCTTTTGCGTGCGGCCTCGCCGCTGGATGCGCTTACCAGCTTGAGTGGAACCTTTGATTGCGTTATTGAAAGCACGACATATCCCCATGTGACTCTTGACGCCACGATGCCTGAGGCGGACTTAGCTGAACGCGCTTTTGATGCGATACAGCAGGTCAATACACATTTGGTCGCAGCTTTCTAGCCAGCCGTTACTTTGTCAGGGGCATGACGTGGGTGGCGAAGCGCTCCATGCCTTCTAGCGTCTCTTCCAACGTTGGTTTTTCAAACCCCAAGACCAGGTCTTTAAGTCCCAACACTTCAAAGGCCTTGATGTCCTCCGCTACCTGCTCAGGGACGCCTGTGAAGCTGCGACGAGTACCATCAGGTAGAATCGTCGCCTCGCGGTCATTGTTCCACGTCGCGTTGTACGCTACGCCTATTTCAGACGGGTCTCTGCCAGCTTCTTCCGCATAGCCCCGAATGCGCTCAATTGAATTCGCCATCTGCGCCAAAGTGCCCACAGGGTAGGTGGGATTGCTGCCGATGGGGTACCAGGCATCGCCAAGTCGGGCAGCTCTGCGAAGGGCAACGGGACTTTCTCCACCTATCCAGATTGGTGGGTGGGGCTTCTGCACGGGCTTTGGTTCAAAGTGGATATTGGAGAAGCTGCTGAACTCCCCTTCAAAGGTGGGGGTGTCACTGGTCCAGAGTTCCTTGAAAGCAAGGATGTACTCACTGGTGACAGTGCCTCGACGGTCAAAGTCAGGGGCATTAATAGCCTCAAACTCCTCTCGGAGCCAGCCTGCACCGCACCCGACAACCACGCGACCCTTGGAGAGCACGTCTATGGTGGCAAGAACCTTGGCCGTCAGCACCGCAGGCCGATGGGGCACGACCATCACGGATGTAAGCAGTCGAATCTTGGATGTGATCCCTGCCAGGTAGGCAAGGATGGTCAGGAGTTCCATTGTCTCTGCGCCACCGCCAAACGTGCCAGACTCGCTGTACGGGTAGGGGGAGTTGGCGACTTTAGGCATCACCACGTGGTCGCTGACGGAAACGATGTTATAGCCCATCGCTTCGCCCTTCTGTACAAGGGTTGCCAACGCATCAGGGGTTGCCAGCGGGCCACGTGAAGGCGCACGAAATCCAAAGTTCATAATGGTGTCTCCTTGCTAAATTGGGCAGGCCCATTATAGATCGAACGAGTCAAAAAAGAAGGATGGGCGTTAGAGTCCATCCTTCTTGCCATTGCTAATTGGTTGCCTAGGCCGTTGTTTTTGCCTTTGCTGCTCGGTCACGTCGAATCTGCGCGTAGTCCTCTCGACGCCACCGATAGGGAAGGTGCACCACGGTACCGGGTTCTGTGGCCGTCTCCAGTATCTGCAAGGCATCCTCCAGGATTACCCGACTCTGGTCAGGGTTGCTGGGCTCTCCCATTGGGCGACCGAAGGGGAACCGGACGCGGGCAACCCGTGGGGGTTCCAACACGTCTGCCATGCCGCTGTTCATCATTACAAGCACCGTAGCAATCCCCTCAGCTTCCAGGGCGCGGGCTATCAGTCCACCGGACCGATTGCAGATAGGTCAGGTGGCGGTAAGCACCACGGCGTCTACACCATCGGCCTTTAGAAGCCGAGCTACTTCTGGGGCAGTCTCGTTCGCCAGGAGTTCCGGGTTCATGATGAAACCCATAAAGGAATAGTAGGTGTCTGACAGACTGCCGATGACCCCGTCCTTGACCAGTTCCTCCGCGCGGTCAATGGGGAAGACGCAATTGCGGTCTTCCTTTGGCCCGGAGAGGTCATAGTGGAGGTGAGCGACCTCAAGTTTGTCAGCCGGGGTGTTCCGGGGGATGGCTCGGAAGGAATAATCGCCTTTGTTTTCCGGCCCGTCGGTCTCATAGGGTTCCTGGCCTGCCACGTAGAACCCGCCGGTTGTCACCAAAGCCACCTTCGCCTGGCTGATGGGGATGCTTAGCGGTTCCCACGGTGTCGCACCAAGCTCAAAGGGAGCCCGTGCACGCTCTGCTGCCGCTGCCATGCCCTGCTCTTCCCATGACTCCAGGAAATCGAAAAGGGCCTCTGCGTTCTTGGCTTCTCTGGCCTCTACCGATTTGGCGAAGAGACCCTTCAGGAACTCAACTTGCTTTTCCTCGCCCATCAACTGGCCTATGTAGCGGACTCGGTTGAACGCTGCATCTCTGGGGATGGCCAGTAATTCCTTGAGTAGCTCTTCAGACTCCATGTGCCCCCCTTTGGTTGTTGCTTTAATGATTTGTATCAATTGGGATGCTGCGTTGGCTGATTTGATGCGCCTGGCATAGTTTGGGCGTCTAAGCCCAGTTCGCTAATGGGCTTCATGCTAGTCGGTGCGTTCAAGCGATGCAACAAGCATCTACCAAAAGAAAAATTCACCCCTCGTTCATCCGCATGGGCGATATTCGCACTTCCCATCAAGCTGTCACTATGGCATTACTCGGAACAGTGAGCATAGTTCTTAGCCAGGGGATGAGTTGTATGCGGAGTTGGATACACGTGTACTAACTGCGGAGCTGATCATTCCGCCTCCGCTGGAACCCGCAATGGTTCTGATGCTGCGCCAGTGGCTGATGGAAACCGCGGAGGGCAATGTAGAGAAGGTGATTCCTTCTATGACTCGTGATACGGTGATTGTTGTGCAGCTGGATCAGGCAATTCCTCTCTGGCGGATGATGCGGGAACTCCCCTTTGTTGTGGATATGACCGCTGACCCATACGCTGAGAACGCAGAGGAACAGACAAAGCGTGACCGGTCTCATCGCAGGTTCGAAGTTACCCTCAAGTCATCCTGACCTAACTCCCTAGCCTCGTCCTATATGATGGATGAAGAGTCGGCATACACGCCACAAGGGTGAGCCCATGAAATTAATGATGTTCTACTCCATTGGTAGCACCGTCATTGGGATAGTGATGGGGGTGATGGGCTTTAAAATGGAGGTCGTGATTGTTGCATCAATGATTGCGGCACCTGGTTTCCACCTCCTGTGGATTATCGCCCGGATGAAGGGTATTGTTCCGTAGCGTTTCCCCCTCATAACCACTTCTGCACCAATCCCTCTTCATTAGCGTTATAGACGCCCATCGCTTGCTTTGCTACCCTACTGTGCCTATAGCGGTTCCACTACTTTATTTATGGAGGCACATTTATGACTCAAGCACAACCACTTAATTTCCAGCAACTTCTTGACGAGCATGCTCCAGAGCTATCGGCCGTTATTGGCAACGCCCGGAGTTCCATCATGGACGAGGGCGCGCTTTCCACCAAGGTGAAGACACTGATGATGTTGATCTGCGATTCACTGTTGAACCATGAGAGTGGCGTGACCAATTTGGCCAACCGAGCCCGTGCCCTGGGCGCATCCGAGGCAGAGATTACCGAGGCTGTGGGTGTGGCGTACTTGATGGGCGGACTGCCGGCAGCGGTTGCAGGCTCCAACGCCTATCGCAACATCCAGAAGGGCTAAGCCCTTCACCCAAGCTCCCTGACGGATTGAGAAAGGCCCTGCACCTTTAGTTTGAGGTGTGGGGCCTTTGCCGTTTGAATGGGTGACTGTCCCATGGCTTGATTGACACCCTGCGTACAGGAAACTAGCATAGCGCAATTCCAACCGAGGTAGGGGCACAACCCCCCACACCCCTTGCCAAGGGGAATTTCCCTTGTGTACACCCCCGAGAAACGGTGGGGTGAGTCTAAAAATCTACAACGATGAGGTGTGTTATGGCTGAGGTCTATGGTGAGAACGGATTTTTCTATGAGTATGTGGACGGCTGGGGAACGCTGCCGGACGGTATGACCTACGTGGAGTGCCCCGGCGTGGCTGTGGACTCCAAGGACAACGTGTACATCCTGACAAGGGGTGAGCACCCGGTCATTGTGTTCGATAAGGAAGGCAACTTCCTGCGCACCTTCGGCGAGGGCCACTTCAGCAACAGGACGCACGGTCTGTACTGCGCCTTTGACGACACGCTGCTCATCGCCGACGACGGTATCCATACCATCCAGAAGTTCTCGTCCAACGGCGAACTGCTGATGGAAATCGGCGAGCGCGACCATCCGTCACCGCGTTGGGGCGGCGAACCGTTCAATCGACCGACATCGGCGGCCATCATGCCCAGCAACGGCGATATCTACATCTCCGATGGCTACGGCAACGCCCGTATCCACGTCTACACCGGAGACGGCAAGTACAAGTTCTCCTGGGGTAGCTCCGGCATTGATGCAGGCCAGTTCATCCGACCGCATAACATCGCTATCGACGAGAATGACAACGTGTACGTGGTAGACCGGGAGCCGCATCGCGTGCAGGTGTTTGACGCCAAGGGCAACTTCAAGACCATGTGGAACAACATCCACCGCCCGGATTCCATGATGCTGTGGCAGGATCACATCTACATTGGTGAGTTGAACGGCATTGCTGGCGTGGACGATGCGCCGGGACTGGGCCACCGTGTGGGCATCTATGACCTTGATGGCAATCTGGTGTGTCGCTTCGGAAGCCCAGAGGAAGGCAGCGGCCCAGGTCAGTTCATTGCGCCCCACGGCATCACTGTGGACTCAGAGGGCAGTGTGTACGTGGCGGAGGTCTCCTACACCATTCGTGGTTCACACATGACCCCGCCACAGGAGCTTCGGAGTATTTCTAAGTACACTCGCAAATGGTAGGTAGGGTTTACCCCTGCACCCTTCTGTCACGAGTTGATTTGACCCGGAGGGGCAGCAGAGGGCAAAGGTAATAGAGTGAATGAGAAGAAGGGCTGACAATGTGCCAGCCCTTCTTTGTTTGGTGTAACTCAGTATGCGATGAACGCGACTACCTTGGCGATTCCCTGGCGTAAGCTTGGATACGGGGAGTCGCCTTGGACCCAAGCTTACGATAGTATAAGTCGGTTTACAGTCGTACTTCCTAAAGTAATTAAAGAATAGATATCGGATATTGCAATTAACACCTTTCACATCCGTGCTGCGACTTTTGATGATGCTCCGCTGATTTTGTCGTTCATCAAAGGCTTGGCAGCCTTTGAGCGCTTGAGCGATGAGGTCACCGCAACGGAAGCGGGTTTACGGGAGTCGCTGTTTGGTGCGAACCCCGCCGCTGAAGTGGCGATTGGCTTTGCTGGTGATGAACCTGCCGGGTTCGCCGTTTTCTTCCACAACTACTCAACGTTCCTGGGGCAGCGCGGCATGTACCTTGAGGACGTATACGTTGTGCCGGAACACCGCAGCAACGGGCTTGGCAAGCTGCTGTTGTCGCACGTGGCGGGCATCGCTGTGGATCGCGGGTGCGGTCGATTCGAGTGGTCGGTGCTGGATTGGAACGAGAGCGCCGCCCGGTTCTACAAGGAGTTGGGTGCAGAGGTGATGGGGGATTGGCGCACCTTCCGTATAGACGGCGATGCGCTGGGGAAGCTGGCGAACAGCGCTATACCTGAACAATAGGGCAGGTCACGTAGGCGACATGGTTTCTTGCGCGCCCTGCTAGATGATACCGTTCCCATTGCGTAATCGCAGATAGTCCATGAACTTCGTTTCCAGCTTACAGTTCGTCAGGAACGCGCCACGTCTGGCTGTGGTAATGGTGGTGCTGGCACGTTGCTCCACTCCTCGCTGAATCATGCAGTAATGAACCGCTTCCACAACCGCGATGACGCCAAGGGGGTTCAAGCTCTCGTCTATGGCGCGGGCAATCTGCTGGGTCATCCGCTCCTGCACCTGCAAACGGCGGGCAAAGACGTCCACCACGCGGGAAAGCTTGGATAGCCCTGTGATGATTCGACTGTCCGGGTTGGGGATGTAGGCCAGATGCACAACACCTCTGAACGGCGCGATGTGATGTTCACAGGTTGACGTGAACTGAATATTACTCTGGATGACCATGTCGTCGGAGCCCAGGGGAAAATCGTCCCCATCAAGCTGGAAAATGACCTTCAAGTGCTCCTGGGGATCGACTAGGGAACCCTGGGTGTAGGTGAGCAGGGCATCTGCCCATCGTTCCGGCGTGCGATGCAGGCCTTCACGCTCCGGGTCTTCGCCAAGCAACTCCAGAACCTGCCGGAGTAGCGGCTTTAGTTTATCCAGTCGTTCAGAACGTTCCATTAATGCCCCCCCGCCTTTTGCACTCTACTACTTGGCAAGCTACCCCTGGGCATACCTTGTGCGGTCTTTCACCTCAGCCTCGGCGAAGGCTTCCTGCCGCTCTCTACACTTGTTGCAGTCTCCGCAGTGCACACCGTCAACCGGCGCCATGCACGTTAGGCTTAACTCCAGTGGCAAGTGGCTGTGGGTCTTAATCAACTCGGGCTTACTCATGCCACGATATGGCGCTTCCACCGTAATCCGATGAGAGAGACCCTGGCTGAGGGAGGCTGCATAGCTCTCAAAGAAGGTGGGAGCAGCGTCCGGAAAGGGATTGCCTCCTAACGAACCAATGGCAATGCGATGGATATTGTGCGTACTGCACCACACCGCTGAGAGTCCAATGAGTAGCACATTTCGTCCAGGTATGTGAACCGCAGTGTCCGGGGTGTCAAAGCCTGGTACGCCCTCGCCGGAAATACTCCAGTGCTCTCCGTAGACGTCTTTGACCGGCAGCGTAAGCATGATTACCGGGCCAACGTTCTGGTTTCCCAGAGCATTAATAAACGAAGTAAGGGCGGCTAATTCAGCATCTTCCCAGGCCAAGCCCTTACGGACATAGAGCGGGGACACTTTGGCGTCTTCTGCCAAATCAGCTACTAAGACGCAACTATCCATTCCTCCACTAGCCAGAACTGCTACAGCATCCAATCCTTAAGCCTCCCTGTACGTGGCATAGCTGGTTGGTGATTCCCAGAGCCGTATTTCCGCCATGTTCAGCCCCTGACTGCGGGCTTGTAAGTAAATATGTTTTGCTATGTTCTCCGCCGTGGGGTTATCGTCCAAAAGGTAGATGGGCTCCCCCAGGTCTTTGAGCAGCGGCGCTACCGGGTCATCGTGACGCAGTAACATCTTGTGATCCAAATTTTCGTCCACCCAGCTCTTCACAATGTCTCGTACCGCAGTAAAGTCCATGACCATCCCAAGGCTGTCCAGGGAATCCGCCTCAATGTCCACCTCTATCAGGCCATTGTGCCCGTGGAGGTGTTTGCACTTTCCATCGTACTCTAAGAGCCGGTGGCCGTAGCAGAAATCAATGGATTTGGTAATCTTGTGACGCGCCATGAACCGCTCCTGCTTTCTGAGTTAATCTCCGATGCCGGGGCCGGCCAGGTGCCTGCCTGCGTCTACTCTCAGCGTCTCTCCGGTCATGGTCTCACCGCGCAGCATGGTGACAACCAACTCCGCAATCTCTTCCGCAGAGGACTCACGCTTCAACGGAGCCTGAGCAATAACCGCTTGTTCCCAAACTTCCTCGCTGATATCCGGGGGGCGCATTGTTGGGCCCGGCGCTATGGCATTGACCAGGATGCCCTTGCTGGCAAGTTCCACGGCAAAGGCACGGGTCATGAAATGCACTGCCGCTTTGGCAGTGAGATATGGTAAGTATTCAGTATACGGTGTTTCTCCGGCAGCCCAGTCTCCAAAGAGGACAATATGGCCTCGCGTTGGGCCAGGGTTCTTGGCCATCACTCGTGCAGCATGGACGGCCAGGAGGTAGCTGCCTTTAGCGGTGGCCATTGCGGTGTCCCATGACTCTGAATCAAGGGTATCAAAAGGCGTTTTGGGGTAGTCCGAAGCTAGGTTCAGCACGAAGCTGAGGTTGCCTAACTCCTGGCTAGCCGATTGAACTATGTTTTCTACATCTGCCTCGATGGCGAGGTCTCCCTGGATGAGGCATGTGCGTTGAACCATACCCGCCACAGAACTTCGCAGCGTCTCCGCCTCCTTTGCCGAGTTGCGGTAGCTGATGGCAAGGTTGACGCCTTCCTCTGCCAGCCGCCGAGCGACAACAGCGCCGACGCGTCTTGCGCCGACGATGAGTGCACCTTTACCTCCTAGGGTGATCAAGCGATTTTCTCCAATTTGGACTAGAACACACAAGATAAGCATAGTTATCGCGTGAATGCGCTAGCACCTATTATACTGCACCGGGGCGAGCCAGCGTTTACAAGATTAGCAACCCGATTTGCTTTGTATAAGCTCAGCGGGTACAGGATTGAAAGAGGGAGGGAAGGTTTGGTAGAAAACGTGGTGCCGCAACAAGAGCGCTCTCAATGGCGGGTGCTTAGCGTTGTGTCTGTTGCTACAATCCTGGCCCTTTCCATCTGGTTCAGTACCAACGCCATCGGCCCTGCGCTGGAACGTCAAAAGGGGTTTTCCACATCAGACCTGTCATGACTGACCATCGCGGTGCAGGTAAGGTTTGTGGTCGGGACACTTAACAGCGCGTTCTTAAACTTGCCAGACCGCATCCCCGTACGGGTTTTCTTTGCTGGCGCGGCAGGGGTTGGTGCGATCTTTAACCTGGCTGTGATACCGCTGGACGGGTTTGGTTGGGTCTTCCTCGTTCGGTTTGGGACAGGTGTTGCCCTGGCGGGTGTTTACCCCACCGCAATGAAGATTGTGGCCGGGTGGTTCCAGGGAGGACGTGGGGCAGCTCTGGGGGCAATGATTGCCGCTCTGACCATCGGGTCCGGGTCTTCGCACCTGCTACGCTCGGCCTTTGTGGATAACTGGGAGGTTACGGTGTACGGAAGCTCGTTGCTCGCCGCAGTGGGTGGGTTGCTGGTGCTGGCTTTTGGAGCAGACGGCCCTTTCGATGTTCGGGGCGCGCGCTTCAACCCCAGAACCATGTTTGCGGTCCTCACGGACAGGGGGCAGCGATTGACACTGCTCGGCTACCTGGGGCATATGTGGGAGCTGTACGCCATGTGGGCGTGGATTGGGGTGTACCTGGCAGCCGTGTACGGAACACGGACAGTCTTCGGCGGTAGTATCGCCTTTTCTAGCGTCCTGGCCTTTGCCGTGTTCGGTGCAGGAGCGGTGGGGAGCGTGTTGGGTGGCGTGGCCGCGGATAGGTATGGCAGGACGCTGGTGACGAGCGCAGCAATGGTATTGAGCGGCGGATCTGCATTGTTCATCGAGTTTTTGCCAATGGAGTGGACTTTCATCATTGGGCTAGTGGCCCTCGTGTGGGGAGCAGCAGTCATCGCAGACTCTGCCCAGTTCTCCACGGCGATTACAGAGCTAAGCGAGCCCCAGTATCGTGGGACGACGTTGACGTTCCAGACGGGGTTGGGGTTTGCGCTGACGGTTTTCACCATCTGGCTGGTGCCTCAGATTGAAGACGCCGCTGGCTGGGGCGTTGCGTGGGCGACACTGGCTATTGGCTCTGCCCTGGGCACCCTAGCGATGCTGCGCTTGCGCTCGATACCGGAATCGTTGAACCTGGCGAATGGTCGTCGCTGACGGAGGACTGAATGCCTGACTTGGAAACCCCCGACTACATGGAATTCTTTGGTGATGATTACCTGGGAGCGTACCGGGAGGCCATTGCTCCAGAGAACGCGGTTCTGGAAGCTGCATTTATCCATCGTGTGTTGGCTTTGCCCCCTGGCGCTGAAGTCCTGGATTTGTGCTGTGGGCACGGTAGGCACGCGGTGTTGCTGGCCAAAGATGGACTGACGATGACAGGATTGGATTTGAGCAAGGCGTACCTGGAGCAGGCGTCGTTGAACGCAACAGCAGCGGGGGTTGAGCTGGAGTTGGTGTGCAGCGACATGCGACAGGTGCCCTTCACGGGTATGTTTGATGCGGTGGTCAACCTCTTCACATCTTTTGGGTACCTGAACTCGGACGAAGAAGACATGAAGGTGCTGCACCAGGTATCGAAGGCACTAAAGCTTGACGGAGCGTTCCTGATAGACCTGATAAACAGGGAGTGGGTGGTCTCCAACTACGTTCAGGACGAGCGCAAGGCCGTTCCAAACGGCACGGTGTACCAGGAGCATCGAGAGTTGGACTTGGTGCATAGTCGAATCCAGAACAGCTTTACGGTCACCACCCCCGACGGCGCTACACACCACTCTGACGGGCTGACCATCCGGCTGTATACGCTGACGGAGTTGGTTCACATGCTTGCCGAGGCTGGACTGGCGTTCCAGGCGATCTACGGGGGGTACGAATCAGAACCGTACACACTAGAGACTCGACGGATGATTGTGGTGGCAAAGAAAACGGAATAGCGGTCACACGAGCAATTCACCCTGCCACGTAATGGCTGCATACTCCATGTATGGTGAAATTAGGCATCTCATCTAAACAACCATTCACATTATTTGACACGTACCCTGTCTAGATATAAGTTAGTAAGTAATTATGCCAACAATCATCCGCATCCTCAAACTCATTCTCAAGGAATACAAACGAAGACTCGCATTTGGGTATGTCTCAGTGATTGGCGCAGCGCTCACTGCGCTGGCCATACCCAGGATTCTTGGCAGCAGCGTTAATAATGTGCTGGAGTCGGGAGAGCGCGATATCACACACCTCTGGCTTCTGGCCCTGGCTCTTTTATTGGCTGGGGCGGCCCGGGGATTCTTTTCTTTTGGCCAGACATTCTTTGCTGAATCCACCTCTCAGAAGGTTTCCTACGACCTCCGTAACTCCTTCTA
>CAVOCU010000037.1:0-15807 GCA_963694315.1 Dehalococcoidia bacterium
ACGAAGCATATCTTTGTGTCCAGAGGATGATGGCTGTCCAGGCCTGAAAGGGGAGACAACTCCCCCAATTGGCACACTAAGTGTCACATTCCTTAGCAAAAAGAGCCTCGGCAAAAGCCGGGGCTCTAGCTATATGTTCGTATGTGGCTGCCCGGCCTGGATTCGAACCAGGGTCAGGGGATTCAAAGTCCCCTGTGCTACCGCTGCACCACCGGGCATTGGCGTGAGCCTATAGACCAGTCTAGCTTGTAGTACATGCTAGGGTCTAGACGCAGAGCAAGGTTTAGGGCTAAAAACGGTGATAATTAGTGCTGGTGGGCAGGGATACCTAAAGTGCGCGAGTTGTCCAGCATTGCTCGCAACACCTCTTCAACCTCATTGGTGGAATTAACGTAGTACGGTGCGGCGCTTGAGGGCTTGGGCCGCCCAACCCGCACGGCAAACCCTTCTTCCCCAATTGCTTTAAAGGCGTCTTCATCTGTTACATCGTCGCCGATGTAGATTGGCAGGATGCCTCCAACCCTACGCGGAAGCGAATCCAGCAGGTTGAGCAACCACTTGAGAGCAGCACCCTTGTGCCAGTCCAGTGGCGGTAGGAAGTTCAGCACCTCTTTACCCTTTACCATGCGCAGCTTGCCCTCATTTAGATAGGGCTTGGTGATTATACGTATGGTACGAAGGACGGAGGCACGCTGGTCTGATGGAGCCAATCGATAGTGGATGCTCATGGACAGGCCTTTGTGCTCAAAGATGACTCCGGGCGTGGTTTTCAGGACAGTTTCCAAGACTTTGCCAATCTCTGCCACTGTGGCACGGAATTCCTCTGCTTCTGGAGGAATGTGATGGAAACCAGGCCCGGCAATCTCTAGTCCGTGGTCTCCGGCGTACGCGATGTCCGGCAGGTTGATGCGCCCCTTCAGGTCTTCCATTGATCTCCCACTCACCACTGCTACGGCAAACCGGGGTTGGTTGTTGAGATCCTTCAGCAGCTTTAGACGAGAATTGGTAATTTGGGCGTCTGCCGGGTCAGGGACTATGTCTGCCAGGGTGCCATCAAAGTCTAGTGCCACCAGAATCTGGCCGGTGCTAGCTATGCCTTCAAAGATTTTTTCCATATGCTTCAGAAGGTGAATCACTGGACATCCACCCCGCCGGTGCGAGCCATCTCCTGTAGGAACCTTCCTGCCCAGGCGTAGATGTTGTTCTGGCGCACAACGCGCCGCATTCGTCGCATCCGGTCTGTCTTTTGGGCTTCCGGCATCTGGATTGCCTGATCCAATTTCTTGGCGAAATCGTCGGCATCGTAAGGGTTAATCAACAAAGCATCAGGAAGCTCTCTTGCGGCACCGGTGAATCTACTCAACACCAGAACCCCGCTCTCATCAACCCTGCTGGCTATGTACTCTTTGGCTACCAAGTTCATGCCGTCATGCAGTGAGCTGACAACACAGACATCTGCAAGCTGGTACAAAGCCATGAGGTCTGCTCGTTCAATAGGATCCCGCCAAAGAATGATTGGCACCCAATCCGCTGTACCGTGGCGGTCATTGATCTGCTGGGTGAGTTGCTCCACTTCTAGGTTCAGTTCCTGATAGTGGGATATCTGCATTCTGCTGACCTCTCCTACTTGGAGGAAGACGAGTTTCTCCTTGTACTCTGGGTGATCCTGGAGTAGGCGGTCTACGGCTATGAGGCGCTCTGGAATCCCTTTGGTGTAATCAAACCGATCAAGACCCAAGAGGACGTGGTCATAGCGTTCAAGGGAGAAGAGTACTTGGAAATATTCCATCTGGTCGGCAGCTTCCTGGGATCGGGCTACCTCTTCTTCTTCTTCGACATCCACGCTGATGGGGATGTCGATAATCCTCGTCTCATGACCCAGGCGCACTACCCGGGAGTGTTCCCGGTCTAAACGTGCTTCAAGCTCCCTCTCTACGGTGGCAAGGAAGTTGTTGCCGTGGTACCGAATGTGAAAGCTGATGACATCCGCTGCCAATAGCCCTTCCAGAAGTTGCACGCCGTAGGGGCACGTTCGGAAAATCTCAGGGTTTGGCCAGGGAATGTGCCAGGAGATGCCAATGGTCAAATCCGGACGGGCTTGGCGGAGGTAGTGGGGCACTAGGCACAGATGATAGTCCTGCACCCATACGAAAGCGGATTTTCCATCAATCTCTTCAAGAATTGCGTCAGCAAAGCGCCGGTTGACCTTTTGGTAGTGTTCCCAGTCCGATGCTTTGAACCTAGGGCGATGGAACACCACGTGGCACAGGGGCCAGAGCCCCTCGTTGGCAAAACCATCGTAGTAGCCTTCTATCTCCGCCTGCTCCAACCATATCCGTTTAAGGGTGTAGGCAGGGTTGTCTGGTGGGACAGGGACACGCCCGGAGGCATCAACGGAAAGGCGATCCCCCTCCCCTGTACCCTGGGCCACCCAGAGGCCTCCTTCAATGGCCTGCATCACCGGATCCAACGCAGAGACCAGCCCACCGGGGGGGCGACGCCACGTAAGCTCGTTTTGGTTTTCCTCGTCAAGGTGGTGGAGGTAGGGCTCACGGTTGGAGACGACCACTAGGGGGGCATCGACGAAAAGCTCGCGAGCGCCGCTCCTTAGACGCGCTTGCGTCCATTGCCCATGTTGGGTTGCTCCTACAGGTTGGCCTGGGTATGCTGAATCGTAGTTGACCATGGTCTACCTCCTGCCGCTAGGACAAGGAGCGGCACGGCCACCCCTGGGGGCTGTTTTTTACCATTGTTTGGTAGCTATGGTCAAGGGCTAGGCATCAGATGGTGGATAAAGCTGGCGTATCTATTGACAGCCAACGGCCACCCACGTACAATTCACTTTTGCGCCTAATTGGCGGTGGACTTTTTGTGATTGGAGCACATCGTTGCCGACGATAAATCAGTTAATCAAGCAAGGGCGGAAACGGGTTAAGGCGAAAAGCCGAGCCCCGGCGATGCACTGGCGTCAGAACTCATTGAAGAACCGAGTAGCGTGGGACAATGTTGGTTCGCCACAGCGTCGGGGGGTCTGCATTCAGGTGCGGACCGTTACGCCGAAGAAGCCTAACTCCGCATTGCGGAAGGTGGCTCGTGTGCGCCTGACCAACGGTTTAGAGGTGACGGCCTATATTCCTGGTGAAGGCCACAACCTGCAGGAGCACTCTGTGGTGCTAGTGCGGGGCGGGCGTGTCCCTGACCTACCCGGTGTGCGTTATCACATTGTTCGTGGTGTCTTGGACACTGGCGGTGTCAGTGGACGGCAGCAGGGACGAAGCAAGTATGGCGCGCGGCTAGCCCGCGGCTAAAAATAATTTGAAGACAGGCTGGGCGGACAAGAGTAATGCGAAGGCATAAAGCAGAAATACGAATAATTCCTCCTGATCCTCAGTATGGCAATGTGGACCTTGCAAGGTTCATTAACCGGATTATGCTGAAGGGTAAGAAGACCATTGCACAGCGGATTGTCTACTCTGCAATGGAAATTGTAGAGAAGCAGGCTAGCAGGCCTCCGCTGGAGGTATTTCAGGAAGCGCTTCGCAACACAACTCCGCTTCTTCAGGTCAAGGCCCGCCGAGTTGGCGGAGCTACATACCAGATACCAATTGAAGTGGCCCCGCGACGTGGTACTGCCATGGCAATGCGTTGGCTCATAACCAGTTCACGGGCACGCAAGGGTCGCCCGATGCACGAGAAGCTGGCCCAGGAATTCCTTGATGCAGCGCGCGGGGATGGGGCAGCAGTGAAGCGGAGAGAAGATCTTCATCGTATGGCTGACGCTAACAAGGCCTTTGCGCACTATCGCTGGTAAAGGCCTCGCAACACACTTCATCGTAAGTAGAGAAGCGGAATAGGAAGGGTCCCTTGGAACGGGTACGAAACATAGGATTTATTGCACATATTGACGCCGGTAAAACAACGGTTACCGAGCGTGTTCTCTTTTTCACTGGCCGAACACATAAGATTGGCAATGTGGATGATGGCAACACGGTCATGGATTGGATGCCCCAGGAGAAAGAACGGGGTATTACGATTTCTGCTGCGGCAACCGCTTGTGAGTGGGACGGGTACGCTGTCAACATTATTGACACCCCAGGCCACGTGGACTTCACCGCGGAAGTGGAACGTAGCTTAAGGGTGTTGGATGGCGGCGTGGTGATTTTTGACGCTGTTTCCGGTGTGCAGCCACAATCAGAGACGGTATGGCGTCAGGCTGACAAGTATGGGGTTCCCCGTATTGCATTTGTAAACAAGATGGACCGCTCTGGAGCGGACTTCAATCGCACGGTAGCTATGATTGCCAGTCGGTTGGGGGCACGGCCAGTGCCGGTGCAGATGCCCATAGGGGCTGAGAGCGAATTTCGTGGCGCGGTTGATCTGATTGAACAGGTGGCGCAGATTTACGGTGAAGAGGCAACTGCTCCTGAGATAATGCCGATTCCCGCTGAGCTACTAGATCAGGTGGCGAAATGCCGAGACTATTTGTTTGAGAAGGTGGCAGAGACGGACGATGCTCTCATGGAGAAATATCTAGAGGGCAAGCCCATTACCAACGAAGAACTGAAAATCGCTTTGCGCAAGGCAACTATCAGCAACACCCTTGTCCCTGTGCTGTGTGGCACCGCTCTGAAGCATAAGGGTGTCCAGCCAATGCTGGATGCTGTGATTGACTACTTGCCGGCTCCTGATGATATTCCGGCGATTGAAGGTACAGACCCTAAATCTGGTGAGACAATCGTACGGAAGACGCTGGCAAATGAGCCGCTTTCCGCGTTGGCGTTCAAGGTTGCTTCAGATCCGTTTGGGCGACTGGTGTTTGTCCGCGTCTATTCCGGTACGTTGAAGTCAGGTACGTACGTGTACAACTCCATCAAAGAAGTTGACGAACGCATTGCCCGATTGGTGTTGATGCATGCCAACCACCGTGAGGAAGTCCAAGAGCTTAAAGCGGGGCAGATTGGCGCCGTGGTGGGCTTGAAGACCACCTTCACTGGCGAGACCATTTGTGATTCAGGTTCACCGATAATCTTGGAGCCACCGAGTTTCCCGGAACCGGTTATTTCCGTGTCTGTGGAGCCCAAGACGCAGGCCGACCAGGAGCGATTGGAAGAGGCTCTCCGCAAGTTGGCGGAAGAGGATCCTACGTTTGTGGTTCGGTATGATGCAGAGTCTGCTCAGACGATTATTGCTGGCATGGGCGAGCTTCATTTGGACGTCCTAGTTGATAGGATGAAGCGCGAGTTCAATGTGCAGGCCCAGGTGGGGAGGCCCAGGGTCTCCTACCGAGAAGCTATCAGGGATCATGTGCGGGTGGAAGGTAGGTTTGTCCGGCAGACCGGTGGACATGGTCAGTTTGGCCATGTGTGGCTGGAGCTGGAGCCAATGGATACCGGCGGCGGGCAGGTCTTTGAGAACAAGATTGTTGGGGGCTCTGTTCCCAGAGAATACATCAACCCGGTTAAGGCCGGAGTGATGGAAGCTCTAGACAATGGGGCTATGGCAGGCTATCCTGTTGTAGACGTAAAAGTGTCCTTAGTTGATGGTAGCTTCCACCCCGTGGACTCTTCAGAAATCGCTTTTAAAATAGCTGGTTCTATGGCTGTGAAGGAAGGCCTCCGCAAGGCGAGGCCTGTACTCATGGAACCGTACATTGAAGTTGAAGTAGTTACCCCGGGGGAGTTCCTAGGTGAAATCCTGGGAGATCTCTCCGGGAAACGTGGACGAGTTCAGAATATTGAAGGCGAAGGGGATCTCCAGACCATTAAGGCGCTGGTGCCCCTAGCAGAGATGTTTGGCTACGCTACCACAGTCCGATCCATGTCCCAAGGGCGAGCGAGTCATTCCATGGAATTCCACCACTACGAAGAGGTGCCTGACTCTGTGGCGCAGCAAGTAATTGTTCGGGTCTAGTTTATTGTGTGTAGCGAGGTAGGATAACAACATGGCCGGTCAGAAAATAAGAATCATTTTGAAAGCCTTTGATCACCGGGCCCTTGATTTGTCAGCTCAGCAGATTGTTGAGACGGCAGAGCGAACGGGTGCAGTGGTTGCTGGGCCTGTGCCGCTACCAACGCATAGGCAGCGGTTCTGCGTGATTCGGTCCCCGCACATTGATAAGGACTCACGTGAGCACTTTGAGCTGCGTACACATAAGCGTTTGGTGGACATTTTGGAGTCAACTGGACGCACGTTGGAAGCGTTGTCGCGGCTTAACGTAGCCGCTGGTGTAGACATAACAATCAAGACATAGAGTGATTATAATCTCTGAGGACGGAGCCATTGGGTGGTTCCGTCTTCTGGTGATAGGAAAGTATCGACGATGGCTGTAGACGGCATTTTGGGCACAAAAATAGGAATGACCCAGATCTTCCGCGAAAACGGGAAACTTGTGGGGGTTACCGCTGTGCAGGCAGGCCCTTGCGCAGTGACTCAGATTAGGGTTCTTGAAAAGGACAACTACAGCGCTGTGCAGATTGGGTTTAGCGAGACGCGTAACTTGAAGAGTCCGGAACGTGGGCACTTGAAGTCTGTGGGTAAGCTCTTCCGTCATCTGCGAGAAGTGCCTGCTGCTGATATTGCGGGTATTGAAGTTGGCGACCCTGTTGAGGTTGATATTTTTGCTGAGGGCGATTTGATTGATGCGATAGGCATCTCCAAGGGCCGTGGTTTCGCAGGTACTGTGAAGCGGCACGGGTTTGCTGGAGGTCCCAAGACCCACGGTCAATCAGATAGGCACCGAGCTCCGGGTTCCATTGGTTCAGGTACTTTTCCAGGCCGTGTCTGGAGGGGTACAAAGATGTCAGGGCACATGGGTGCGGAGCGCGTGACGGTTCGCAACCTGGAGATCGTTCAGATAGACAAGGACCGGAATCTGTTGTTCATTAAAGGCGCCGTACCGGGGACTTCAAAGAGTCTTCTGTTGCTGCGACGCTCCAAAGGGAAAAAGTAAGACATGGAACTTTCATTAAAGGACATGCTTGGCGCGACGGTGGGTAGCATCGAAGTTAGTGATGCTGTCTTCGATGCGCCGCTGAACAAGGCCCTGATTCACCAGGTTATGGTGGCGCAACTTGCCAATAAGCGGGCAGGAACGCACAGCACCAAGACTCGCTCAGAGGTTCGTGGTGGCGGTCGAAAGCCTTGGCGTCAGAAGGGTACAGGCCGAGCGCGGCAGGGGAGCATCCGTTCCCCGCAATGGCGCGGTGGTGGTGTTACCTTTGGCCCGAAGCCACGGGACTACAGTCAGGCAACACCGAAGAAGATGCGGCGTGCGGCCATCAAGTCGTTGCTGTCTCAGAAGGTTCGTGATGGTGAGATTACTGTTGTCCAAGAGTTTGTCCTGCCAGCGTTAAAGACCCAAGAGGTATTAAAGGCTTTGGCGGGGTTGTCGATCGCTACGAGCACTAAGTGCTTGGTAGTCAATAATGCGAATACTCAGAAGGATTTGTGGCAGGTTTGCCACAACCTCCAGCGAGTGAAGTCCATCCCAGCAGCTACACTGAATACTGTGGACCTGCTGAACTATGACCACCTGGTGTTGAGCGTTGAGGCAATCAGGCGTATTGAGGAGCTTTGGGCGGAGGAACGCCCTAGGTTGCCAATGCGCCGGGCCATCGAAGCGTCAGCTGTGCAGGGTGGGGAGTAACAAACGATGACAATGGCGCAATTGACCAGTGTACTTATTGGCCCTGTAGTGACCGAGAAGAGCACACGCCTCCAGGAAGAGGACAAATTCACCTTCCAGGTAGCGTTGACTGCTAACAAGACGTTAGTAAAGCAAGCGGTGCAGACACTGTTTGGTGTTAAGGTGTTGAAAGTGACAATCATTCATCTTCCTGGTAAAAGGAAGCGGTTTGGCCCTCGTATGGTGAAGGGTCCAGACAAGAAAAAGGCAATTGTGACCCTCCGGGCCGGAGAAAAGATTACCGTGTTTGAGGGAGTGTAAGGATGGGCCTTAAGACATTCAAGCCCGTCACGCCAGGCTTGCGCCAATTGGTGCGACCCGACTTTGCTGAGATTACGAAGAGCAAGCCGGAACGTTCACTGCTAAGGGCTTTGCGCCAACGGGGTGGTCGTAATCGACAAGGTAAGATGACTGTTCGCCATCGTGGTGGTGGTCATAAACGGATGTATCGGATTATTGACTTCAAGCGCAGGGACAAAGCCGGAGTACCCGGGGTTGTAGCTAGCATTGAATATGATCCTAACCGTTCAGCCCGAATTGCACTGATTCATTACAGGGACGGCGACAAGCGGTATATTCTCTGGCCAGTGAACGTGAAGGTGGGCGATCCTATCATGTCAGGCGAAGAGGCTGAGATTCGTCCGGGCACTGCGATGCCATTGCGGGCGATGCCTCTAGGTTCGGTTGTTCATAACATTGAGCTTAAGCCGAGCCGAGGCGCGCAAATGGTTCGTACCGCAGGCGGTAGCGCCCAGGTCATGGCACGAGAAGAGAAATATACCCAAATTCGGCTTCCTTCTGGTGAGATTCGTCGAGTGCTGAGTGAGTGCTACGCAACTATTGGGCAGGTAGGTAACTCTGAGCATCAGGCTACCACCATTGGCAAGGCTGGTCGAAACCGCTGGCTTGGAAAGCGACCGGAAGTGCGCGGGAAGGTCATGAACCCCAGGGATCATCCGCACGGCGGCGGCGAGGCAAGGAACTCCATTGGTCTGAAGTACCCCAAGACTAAGTGGGGGAAGCACGCCTTGGGCGTGAAGACCCGGCGAAACAAGGATACAAACCGGTTTATCATACGACGACGAAGGATAGGTTATGGGACGCTCCGTTAAAAAGGGGCCTTTCGTTCACCCAAAGCTGCAAAAGCGAGTGGATGTGGCCCAACGAACAAGTGAAAAAATGATCATTAAGACGTGGTCTAGGGCATCTATGATTATGCCGGACATGGTCGGATTGACCATTGCCGTGCATGATGGCAGACGCCACGTCCCTGTGTATCTGTCAGAGAACATGGTTGGCCACCGGTTGGGCGAATTTGCTCCAACTAGGACCTTCCGCGGTCACGCAGGTAGAAGTGAACGAACTACCAGGCCCCAAGGCTAAGGGGAAAGAGGAATACCGTGGCAGTACGGGCTATTCATAGAAATTTCGGTATGTCGCCCCAGAAGGTGCGACGGGTCTTGGGTTTGGTGCGCGGCAAACGTGTAGATTTGGCGTTAGCTGCGCTCCTATATGTGCCCAGTCCTACGGCAATCGCCGTTTCCAAAGTCATCCGGTCAGCAGTGGCGAACGCTGAGAATAATCGGTTTATGCAGCCTGAATCACTGAAAGTGGTGGAGGCATTTGCGAACGACGCCCCACGGCTGAAGCGTTTTCGGCCCCAGTCCAGAGGGCGAATCAGTCCAATCATACGTCGCTCGTGTCACATCACTATCGTCGTAGACCAGGAGGGGTAAGGCTTTGGGTCATAAGACACATCCAATAGGATTCCGTCTAGGAATCATTAAAGAGTGGGATAGCCGGTGGTTTGCTGCAAAGCATAAGGACTACCGTAATACTTTGCAGGAGGATTTGCGGCTGCGTAACGCGATCCTAACAAAGTACCCTGAGGCTGGAATCCCCAAGGTAGAGATTGAGCGGAGCCCCCAAGATGTCTCCGTGGTGATTTGGACTGCCAGACCAGGAATTGTCATTGGACGCCAAGGCCAGCGGGTAGAAGAAATGCGCCAGGCTTTGGAGACACTAACGGAACGCCGCGTTCGGATTTCCGTGCAGGAGGTTCGTCAGCCAGAGATGGTGGCGGCGCTGGTGGCACGTAACTGCGCTGAGCAGTTGGAGCGTCGCGTTGCCCATCGGCGGGCAATGCAGCAGACGGCCCAGCGTTCTATGCAGGCCGGGGTTCAAGGCGTGAAGATTATTGTTGGCGGCCGATTAGGCGGCGCGGAGATTGCTCGAACGGAGAAGGTGATGATGGGCAGGGTGCCCCTCCACACGATTCGTGCTGACATTGACTTCGCAATCAGCGAAGCCCGCACAGCTATGGGTCGCATTGGTGTAAAGGTTTGGCTCTATAAGGGCGACGTAATTCCTGAACGAGAACGGGCAGCAGCCGAAGAGGATTTGGCGCCAATTGAGGTGACAATGCGTGCGGAAGATGAAGGGACGGATGTTTCGGCGAACGAAGCAGCTGAAGCGATAGCTGAGGGAGATAGTGATGCAACAACCCAAAAGGGTTAAGTATCGCAAGGTACATCGTGGAAGACGCAAGGGAGCAGCGACTACCGGCGCAATACTCCACTTTGGCGAATACGGACTAAAGGCAATGGAGACGGCATGGCTCACGGCGCGGCAGATTGAGGCTGCCCGGCGAGCGATGGTGCGGTACATACGCCGTGGTGGTCAGGTGTGGATTAGGGTCTATGCCGACAAGCCTGTGACCAAGAAGCCCCTTGAGACTCGTATGGGTAAGGGCAAGGGCGCGGTGGATCATTATGTGGCAGTTGCCAAGCGCGGCAGAATGCTATTTGAGCTTGGTGGCGTACCGGAAGAGCTTGCAAGAGAAGGTCTACGGTTGGCGGCAGCAAAACTGCCAATACCTACCAAGATAGTGACTAGAGCAGATTTCTTCATGCACACAGCGGCATAGAATAGATATTGAGTAAACATGCGAGTTGAAGAAGTTCGAGAGAAGAATAACGAGGAACTCCAGCAAGAGATGGATGAATCCTATCGGGAGTTGATGAATCTTCGATTCCGATGGGCCACGCATCAATTAACCAACGTCCATGAGATGAAGGTAGTTAAAAAGACTATTGCCCGCATCCAGACTGTGTTGCGGGAACGAGAGATGGGGATTCGTTAAATGCCAGTGAACCGCCGAAGTTATGTAGGGCGAGTTATCAGCGACAAGATGCAAAACACCTTGGTGGTTGCGGTAGACCGCGTCAAACACCATGAGTTGTATGGCAAGGCTCTTCGCCGCAAGACGATATTGTATGTCCATGATCCACTGGGAGAATCTCAGTACGGTGACTTGGTCCAGGTGATTGAAAGTCGTCCGGTTTCCAAGACAAAACGCTTCCGGTTGCAGCAGGTTCTGCAACGACAAGAAGTGCTTCAGCCCGAAGAGGTGGCCGCTGCTGAACTAGCAATGGCTGAGGCCACTCTTGCGGCTGGTGCGGAAGCGGCTGCTGCAGCTGCGGTAGTTCAGGCGGCTAAAATAACTAAAGTGGCTGAAGAAGCTGCTGCGGCAGAAGAAGAAACTGTTGAAGCACCTGTAGCGGAAGCTGAGTCAGAGGCTCCGGCAGAAGAAGAAACTGTTGAAGCACCTGTAGCGGAAGCTGAGTCAGAGGCTCCGGCAGAAGAAGAAACTGTTGAAGCACCTGTAGCGGAAGCTGAGCCAGAGGCTCCGGCAGAAGAAGAAACTGTTGAAGCACCTGTAGCGGAAGCTGAGCCAGAGGCTGCGGCAGAAGAAGAAACTGTTGAAGCACCTGTAGCGGAAGCTGAGCCAGAGGCTGCGGCAGAAGAAGAAACTGTTGAAGCACCTGTAGCGGAAGCTGAGCCAGAGGCTCCGGCAGCTGAAGAAGTTGTTGAAGCACCTGTAGCGGAAGCTGAGTCAGAGGCTCCGGCAGCTGAAGAAGTTGTTGAAGCGTCCTCGGAAGACGAGTCTGAGGCCAAGAAGGAAGACGCATGATCCAGCACATGTCTCGATTGTCCGTAGCGGATAACTCTGGTGCCAAGCAGGTTATGTGTATCGGCATACCTGGCTCCAGTCGTCGCCGCTACGCAGGGCTTGGTGATATCATTACGTGTTCTGTTAAGGACGCGGTTCCTAATGCGCAAGAGGCCATTCGTGCCGGCAAAGTGGTACGGGCGGTTATTGTGCGGGTAGTGAAGAACACGCGGAGAGCTGACGGCACGCACATCAGGTTTGATGAGAATGCTGCGGTAATTTTGACAGAAGCACAGACCCCGGTGGGTACCCGTATCTTTGGCCCCGTGGCCAGGGAGTTGCGAGAAAAAGGTTTCATGCGGATTGTGTCACTTGCGCCAGAGGTTGTTTAGCAACCCAGCTCAATCGACAGTACATCGTTAAGTAAACGGAGAAGGACAAGCGGCAATGGCACAGAAGATC
This sequence comes from Dehalococcoidia bacterium, assembly GCA_963694315.1. Classification (GTDB taxonomy): domain Bacteria; phylum Chloroflexota; class Dehalococcoidia; order Lucifugimonadales; family UBA1127; genus UBA1127. Next base: position 12,099 of record CAVOCU010000037.1, read on the forward strand.
CATAAGGGAGACACAGTCGTGATCACCAAGGGGAAAGATCGCGGCAAGCAAGGTGAAGTCCAGCGGGTTTACCCTCAGGACAGCCGGGTCTATGTTGAAGGCGCTAACATGGTGAAGCGCCATCGCAAAGCCCAACCGGGAGTAAGCCAGGCAGGAATCATCACTATGGAAGCGCCTTTGTCTATATCCAACGTCAAACTGGTGTGTCCCCTCTGCGGCGTTGCCGCCAGAATGGGATTTACATTCTTGAACGACGGCAAGAAAGTGCGGCTATGCAAGAAGTGCAACCAACCGATCGAATAGAAGAGCCTGAGGAATCTGCTGAGTCCAGCGAAGAGGAGACCCAAGAAGCTCCTGCAACTGGGCAAAGCGGTAAACGTTCTAACGCTGAGGGCACAACTTCCGGGCAGGCGGCTAAGGGCCGTAGACCCGTGATAAGTAAAGAGCGTCCTCGGTTGTTACTACGTTACCGTGATGAGCTGAAGCCTCAGATGATCCAGGAGTTCTCCTACGGTAATGTGATGGAGGCTCCCCAGATTCAGAAGGTAGTTATTAACGTTGGTCTTGGCGAAGCCCTGACTAACGCGCGAGCTATGGAAGCCGCACTGAATGACATTGGCATGATTACCGGGCAACGTCCGGTGTCTACAAAGGCCCGTCGCTCTGTTGCATCGTTTAAGCTCCGGGAAGGGCAGCCTATTGGCGTCATGGCGACGTTACGTGGCGACCGGATGTACATCTTCCTGGACAAGTTGTTTAACACAGCGTTACCACGAATTCGTGACTTCCGAGGGGTGTCTCGGTCTGCATTTGATGGCCGGGGTAACTATTCCTTGGGAATCCGTGAGCAGATTGTGTTTCCGGAAATTGACTACAACAAGATTGATAAGTTGCGTGGGTTCCAGGTGAACATCATCACCAGCGCCAAGACGGATCAAGAGGCGATGCGGCTGTTGGAGTTGATGGGAATGCCTTTCACTCGGATTCAAGAGAGAGCAGCCGTCAACGCATAGCCTGAACGAGAAAACCATAGGAGCAAGTGGTGGCTAAGACCAGTATGATTGCCAAGTCAAAACGGCCGGCGAAGTTCTCCACAAGAGAACATAACCGGTGTCAGTTGTGTGGACGTCCCCGGGCGTATATCCGGCACTTTGGCCTATGCCGCATTTGTTTCCGGACCCTTGCCCTTCGTGGCGAGATTCCGGGAGTTCGTAAAGCAAGCTTGTAGGAGCAGTCGTGAGTGGAGTAACTGACCCAATTGCAGATTTGTTGACTCGAGTACGCAACGCCGGAATGGCGCGGCATGACTCGGTGCTTGTGCCTTTGTCCAAGATGAAACAGGCACTGGCAAACATTCTTAAGGACGAAGGGTTCGTCAAGGATGTGGACACGGTGAAGAACGGCCAATGGCGCATGATACGATTGCGGCTGTATCCCACCGTGAGGAACCAGGCATCTATTCGAGGATTGAAGCGGATTAGCCGTCCCGGTCTCCGGGTCTATGTGAACCGCGGCGATATTCCTCGGGTGTATGGTGGCCTTGGCGTGGTTATTCTTTCAACGTCTCAAGGCGTGATGAGCGGGCAAGACGCTCGAAATCGTGGCATTGGGGGGGAAGTCCTCTGCTACGTGTGGTAGAAGACTGTACAACATGGTAGAAAACGATAACGGACAAAAACGAATAGTGGCTCGGATTGGATCAATGCCTATCGAGGTGCTCAAGGGTGTTGAGGTCACTGTGGGGGCAGAGAACGCCGTTACAGTTAAGGGGCCAAAGGGAACACTTGAGCAAAGCTTTCACCCAGAGCTTGGGATTATCCAAGCGGACGACATCATTAAGATAGAACGTCCCTCTGATGAGGCGGGGATTCGAGCGCTGCAGGGTTTGACCAGAGCGGTGTTGAACAACATGGTGCTTGGAGTGACAGAAGGGTTCCAGAAGAGCCTGGATCTGGTTGGTACGGGTTACCGCGTACAGCAGACTGGCCAAAACATAACGCTCCTGGTGGGGTATAGCCACCCGGTGGACATTGAGGCACCGGCGGGAATAACCCTGACTGTTGAGACTCCTACTCACTTGCTGGTAGATGGATGCGATAAACAACAAGTTGGTCAGATTGCAGCAGTCATCAGAGCAGTGAGAAAACCGGACGCCTACAAAGGCAAGGGGATCCGGTATACCGGTGAGGTAGTAAGACTCAAGCCTGGTAAGAGCGCTGCGCGGTCCTAAGCGTGCAGCGGAGAGGATAATGTGCCAACAAAGGTAGTTGCTCTACGACCGTTACGATACAAGGGAAAAGCAAAATCAGCGCGGGCAAAGCGGGTAATCCGCCATATCCGCGTGCGGAGAAAAGTGTATGGTGCCCCAGAGCGCCCGCGTATGGCGGTGTTCCGGAGTAGTAATCACATTTTTGTTCAGATTATTGACGATCAAGCGCAACACACTGTTGCTGCTGCTTCGGACATGGATCCAGAGATTCGATTCGAGTGCGAGGGGAAGCGCAAGACAGAAGTTGCCAAACTGGTAGGAACACTGGCTGCAAGCCGCGGTAAGGCTGCAGGAGTGACCAAGGTGGTTTTTGATCGTGGTGGCTATGCATATCATGGAAGGGTGCAAGCCCTGGCCGAAGCAGCTCGCGAAGGGGGGCTAACGTTCTAATATGCCCAAATTGACACCGTATGACCTGGCCCCTAGAGTGGCACCGGAAAAAGCGCAGAACCTAACAGAGCGAGTGTTGCTTATCCGTCGTATCGCAAAAGTGACTGCGGGCGGTAAGAACATGCGCTTCAACGCCATGGTTGCTGTTGGCGATGGCAAGAGCATCGTTGGCATTGGCCTGGGCAAAGCTGCGGCTGTACCGGATGCGGTACGCAAAGGCGTGGCGATTGCTCGGCGGAACCTCATTGAGATTCCTTTACGCGGGAATACAATCCCGCACGATATCATGACAAAGTACCATGCATCAAAGGTGATGCTGAGGCCCGCAGTGGACGGCACTGGTGTGGTAGCAGGAGCGACAGTTCGTGCAGTGATTGACCTTGCAGGGATTAAGGACGTGCTGACCAAGGCAATTGGCAACACCAACCCTATTAACCTTTCTAAGGCAACAATGGACGCACTGGCGTCTCTACGTGACCCTCAAGTTGAAGTTGCACGCCGACGAGCACGTAGGACGGTACCGGCAGCGCCCGTAACACCGGCACCAGCAGTGGCCCCGGCACCGAAACCGGCAGTGTAACTGCCAAACCTCATTGGACGCATTTGCGTAAACGTTAATGGAATAGGATGACCCAGATGGCAAAACTACGGATTACTTGGAAAAAAAGCGACATTGGGTTTGAGCGTGACCAAAGGGCCACAATCAAGTCTTTAGGCTTGCGTAAGCTACACCAAACAGTGGAGCGTCCAGATACAGCCGTGGTTCGAGGAATGATTTTTAAGGTTCGCCACATGATTCAGGTAGAAGAGATACAGGACTAACAGGCAGGAGACTCAGTAGTGAAGCAACATGAACTCCGTGCCCCCAAAGGCTCCAGGCGCACTAGTAAGCGCGTGGGCAGGGGCAACGGCAGCAAAGGTAACTACTCCGGCAAGGGAATGAAGGGGCAGCAATCGCGCTCCGGTGGTACTGTGCGCCCTGGGTTTGAAGGCGGGCAGCTTCCAATGGTTTTGAAGCTGCCTACGAACCGAGGGTTCATTAACATCTTC
>CAVOCU010000038.1:0-15782 GCA_963694315.1 Dehalococcoidia bacterium
GCGAGATTAAATCCCGCCCCTTCTCAATATTCAATGTGGCTAGGTGCTAATCACCATCTGCAGACGGTAAGGGGCCGTGGTTGTGGCCTGCGTGGTCATCGCCCCCCGTGTAGTTCGACCCCATGTTTAAATCCATGGCAGATTCTACAGCTTCGCCATTTTCCAAGCGCTGAACCATCTCGCTCATGTGTTCATTAGGCTCATCCTGGAACGTGTCCTGCATCTTGTTGAAGAAATTCGCCATTGACCTGGGGTCCGTGTAATTCACGCCATCCAGTAGCTCTCGTTTGTTGACGTTATTCACGTCAAAGGAAGGCTTCATGACCCGGAAGCTGGAAAAGAGTCTCCTAAGGTCAGCACTACCACAATGCTCACAGGTACCCGTCGCATCTGTGGTCATAGAACGGAAGAATATCGCCACTTTGGCGTTACAGCTGGCACAACGAAATTCATATATTGGCATAGCATTCACATTATAACTGGCATCAACCATGAAGCCAAGTCTGAGGTGTACACTTGCTTAAAGATTTCTCCACGTTAGGCTAAAAAGAGTCTATACCGCAACAGGAAGACAGTCGTGGCAATTGCCTTCAGCATGAGTACTACGGAGTCGGGCTTCAGTGGATTCTGATTTCGCCGGCTCCGTAGAATGAAGGACGCTATTGTATGCAAAGTTCTTGGCCCCTTTGGTTTTTGTGAACCTTGAAGCGGCAACCGCGGAGGCGCTGACATCCACATTGCGAGGGGACATCCGTTCAATCCCTGGTGTCAGTGCAACTCTGACGTGCATTGTAGTAGACGGCAAAAGCCTAGAGGCTCAAGCCCTTTAGCGGAAAGGTCTCACTATGCCAGACGCAATGGATGAATTGATGGAGCGGGTGGTTGCCTGCCGGGCATGCCCACGGTTGGTGGAGCACCGTGAGCGTTCCGGGCAGGTCAAAGTAAAGCGGTATATGGACTGGGACTATTGGGCTAAACCGGTTCCAGGGTTTGGCAGCGCAGATGCTGAGCTGTGCATTGTTGGACTTGCTCCTGCTGCCCACGGCGGCAACCGAACAGGTCGCATGTTCACCGGTGACCCTTCAGCTGATTTCTTGGCAACCGCGCTCTATGAGGGTGGGTTCGCCAGTCAATCCACATCGCAACACCGTGGCGACGGCATGACGATGGTCAATGCGTACATCACCGCAGCGGTACGGTGTGCGCCACCAGACAACCAGCCGACAGTGGAAGAGCAGGCACGTTGCCGACTTTACCTCATTGAAGAACTGGGACTGATGCCCAACATGAAAGCCGTCCTGGCACTGGGGAAGTTGGGGTTTGACAGCTATTTGCGTGCGGCGAAAGAACAAGGACTGGTCAGACCCAAGGGCGTGGTGTTCGGTCATCGTGTTCAATACGACTTGGGGCCAGGCTTCCCCACCCTGTTTGGGTCATATCACCCCAGCCCCCACAACACGTATACCCGCCGCCTGACCCATGAGGGGTTGGTAGACGTAATGCGAGACGTGCAGGAGTTCCTAGCAGCATCGTGAAGCCACAAGTCCTGAGCTATCAAATAGAAGAAGCCCTCCCGAATGGGAGGGCTTCTTCTATTTGGGTTCAGAATAAACGCTAGTCAGTGTAAGGCAGCGGCTGGGCAATCATGTCCTTGATGCGATCGGTAATCCCGCTCTGGTCATGCCCACGGTACAGGTTAACGCGGTTCCGGTTAGGATCACCGCCGTGCCAATACTCGTAAATCTCTTGCCGCATAGCAAAGGATGATGCGGCAAGGTCATGGGCCAAGCGGTACAACCGGGACTTGTACTCTACGCCAACATCCTTGCCGCGCATGTACTTGTCCAAGAACGGCCGAAAGTCTGCGTTGGCCAGGCCCTTTTCGCTGGGCTGCATCACAACGTCGGAACCACCAATCTGTCGTAGCAACTCCACCATGCGCTGTGAGAACTGGGCAATGGGGATTCTTAATAGCGCTGAGGGCTTCCCTGTTGTTGTACATACCAAGAACAAACTGGGGAAGCAAATCCGGGCCTCGTCTAAACTGACCCCAAGCCTGTTGGTTCCAAATTTCGCTATTGCGTCGCTTCTTCTTAAGGTCCTCAAGGTTGCGTGGCAGAAGATAGGAGATACTGCATCGCACGCCGCTGCCCGGGGACACAAAGGTCACCTGATCCCTGCACTCGTCCGTGTGCTGTAGCTCATATATTCGCGCCAGCTCGTCGATTGTGCTGGCGAAGGCGGGATGCGTAGTGACATCCTTAACAATCTCGCCATCGAGCCAGACCTCGCGACCATCGCGCAAACTTTCCTTGTACCGTGCTGCGTTGGGAGCACCCTGGGGCTTCTTGGTATCCAAAACCATAGCTTCTTCCTCCTATGCCTACGTTCTCCCCTTGGAAATCGCTGGTCATAAACAAAAGGAACTCAGGTATACCCCAATCCCTTTTCATTAGCTTACGCCGCTGGAAAACCACGCCAAGGGCCAAACGGCCCTGCACGTGGCCCCTTCGGCCTGCATGCAGTTGACACCTTTGAGGGGCAAGGATAGCATACCGCCATTCATTGACCACTCATGAATAAACGACGTTGAGGAGGCGGAGATGGCTAAGAAAGTTGAATCGGAAACAGTAGCTGAAGCATATTTAGAACTTCTGGCCGCCAGGGGAGTGGAATACTTCTTTGGCAACGGTGGAACAGACTTTGCGCCTATTCTAGAAGCCTACGCCAAGCGATTCTCCCAGGAGCAGATGCTCCCCAAGCCCATTCCCGTACCGCACGAGGTAACCGCTGTGGCTATGGCCCACGGCTACACCATGGTGACGGGCAAGCCGCAAGTAGTGATGGTTCACACCCTGCCGGGAACAGCTAACGCCACAGGGAGCATTCTCAACGCCGCTCGCGCCAACGTTCCTATGCTCTTTACCGCAGGTCGTACTCCTCTCACGGAGGAAGGCGATCTCAGCGGCTCTCGTGATGGCAACATCCACTGGGCCCAGGAGTCCTTTGACCAGGGCTCAATGGTCCGGGAGTGGGTCAAGTGGGACTATGAATTACGGCCGGATGCCGATTTGGAAGGTGTTGTAGACCGCGCTCTGGCCATCACGCAGTCCGAGCCCGCAGGCCCGGTGTACCTGACCCTGCCGCGCGAGGTGCTGGGCAAGCGTATAGAGGAGTTCACCTACAGCGAAAAACCTCGTATGTCCCCCGCGAGGGATCGCATGCCCTCCGCTGACCTCATTGAGCAGGCTGCCAAAGTCCTGGCAGCCGCCAAGAACCCCATCTTGATTACCCGTGCCTCTGGGCGAGACCCTGAAGCCATGCAGCCATTGGTAGACCTGGCAGAAGCTTTGGGAATGCCAGTGTATGAAGCTGGCATGGCATTTGTGAACTTTCCACACAACAGCCCTCTGCACGCTGGCGGTAATGTTGACAGCGCAGTTTCAGAAGCCGACGCCATAGTACTGCTGGAAGTTGATGTGCCCTGGATGCCCAAGCGCACCACTCCCAAGGACGACGCGACAATCATTGCAATCGGTGAAGACCCGCTGTTCACCAAGTACCCCGTCCGTGGATTCCGAGCAGACATGACTCTGGCCGGAGCGCCGAAGCACACGTTGAAGGCATTGGCCGCGGCAGTGAAGAAGATTGGGGTAGACGCAGCCACAGTGACGGAGCGCGTTGCCAAGTCCGGCGAGGCCCGCAAGGTTCGAGTGGCGGCAGCAGACGCTAGGGCCGAGGCAGGGATAGGCCAGACACCAATCTCCAAGGCCTACTTCACCAGAGAGCTGGCGAAGCACCTTGGAGATGACACGATTCTGCTCTCCGAGCTTGGCGTAGACATGACCCAAGTATCTTTCAACGCCCCAGGCACCACGTACGGCATTCCGCCCGCAGGCAGCCTGGGCTGGGCCATTGGTGCAGCCCTGGGAGCCAAGCTGGCCGCGCCCGAAAAGACTGTGGTATGCACCTGCGGTGACGGCTCCTACATCTTCGGTTCCGGCACTGCAGGTCACATCGTTTCGGAAGCCCAAAATCTGCCGGTGCTTTTCATTGTCTGGAACAACGGTATCTGGAACGCCGTCAAGAACTCCGCCAAGAACATGAACCCGGACGGCTACGCTGCAAAGACCGACACGTGGGCGATTACTACTCTGTCTCAGAGCTTCAACTACGAAATGATTTGTCAGGCTTCCGGCGGCTACGGCGAACGGGTGGATGACCCCGCCGAAGTCCCCGCAGCCATTAAACGCGCTCTTCACGCCGTTCAGGTAGAGGGGCGTCAGGCACTACTGAACATCGTCGGGGCGTAAGACCCTGAGCAGCCTATCTCGAAATGGGGTATACGTACATGAAAGTTGTTGCAACTCGGCCTAGCAACCTTGAGGCATTAAATCGCCTTAAGGTTGCTGGTCATGAGCTGGCAGTAGGCAGAGAACCAGGTTCCCTCTCCCGTGAGCCCTTCACTGAGGGTGAGCTTATGGAGCTTGCCCATGACGCCGATGCCCTTCTGGTGGGCCAAGACCTCATCACCAGGGCAATCATGGAACAAGCCTCCAAACTCAAGCTGGTTATTGTGCCATTCATTGGCACGGACAAGATTGATAAGGAATCCGCTACGGACGTTGGCGTCATGGTAGCCAACAGCCCAACGCCGGAGAACTTCCTCTCTGTAGCAGAGGTGACCGTTGCGCAAATGCTCAACCTGCTGATGCAGACAAAGTACAAAGAATCAGAGCTCCGCGCTGGGAGATGGGGCGCAAGCGATGTCCGTGGCGCGCATCTTTTCGGCAAGACCATCGGCATTGTGGGGCTGGGTCGCATCGGCAAAGGAGTGGCAGCCCGTCTTGCGAACTGGGATGTGGATCTACTGGCCTATGACCCCTATGTCACTCAGGAAGCCGCAAACACCGTTGGCGTGACAATGACAGACCTGGATACGCTACTTGCGGACTCAGACATTATCACGCTTCACGCGGTAGCCACGGAAGAAACCCACAAGATGATAGGCGAGGCGCAGTTCCGTGCAATGAAGCCCACAGCCTACTTCCTGAACCTGGCACGCGGGGAACTTGTGGACGAGGCCGCGCTGCATAAAGCGCTGGCAGAGGACTGGATTGCGGGGAGCGCGTTGGACTCCTTCTACCAGGAGCCGCTTCCACCTGAAAGTCCTCTGAGGAGACTGAACCCCGAGCATGTCCTGCTGACTCCCCACAACGCAAGCCACAGCAACGCGGCGCGTGCGGCTAACCTGGAGTTAGCCATTGACCAGATTCTTGCGTTGGGCCGTGGTGAAGTGCCTGAACATGTGGTGAACCAGGACGTTATCCCCACCAGACGAGTAGACTAACCGTATCAAGGGCCAACAAGGCGTATCATCAACATTCACTAGTTGGGTATTTTATTGTCCATCACAAATCAAGCTTTGTTATTGGAAGAGGGTATGAGCAACAACCTATCACGCATGATCCACATATTCGCAGGCAACCCGTTAGATAGAGGCGACCACGAGCGCAGGGACGAGGATTGGCTTAGCGCCAGCGCCAAGGCAGCAACCAGCAAGTTCCTCCCCCTCCTGGACAACACAGTGATGATTACCGAGGGTTCTGAGCAGGTGCTTGGGTGGCTGGATGGTAAGGACGTTGAACGACTTGGCATTGAGGTTGAAGGTGTGTTCCTGGGTTTACGCGACGGTCTTGCACACTTCACGGTAGACATCACCAAGAACGAAAGCGCTGCAAAATCCTTGAAGGAAAGCGGCGATTGGGCCTTTGAGGACACCAGAGCGGTCACGGAGCTTATCAGCGGCGCAGACTCCGGCATTGTTGCCCAGGCTCGCGCCCAAATTAACTGGCACAATCGCCACGGTTTCTGCTCTGTGTGCGGCCAACCTACTACAATGGAACGCGGTGGACATATGCGACGCTGCTCCAGCTGCAATACTCAGCACTTTCCTCGAACAGACCCGGTTGTCATCACGGCGGTGACCGATGGCGGTCGCCTCCTACTTGGACAATCAAAGGGCCGCCTTCAAGCTATGCATCGCTACTCGGTGTTGGCAGGGTTCATGGACCAGGGAGAGGCCGTTGAGGAAGCCGTTGCCAGGGAAATCAAAGAGGAGTCCGGCATCCAGGTACGCAACGTGCGCTATCACTCATCGCAGCCGTGGCCGTTCCCATCAACGCTGATGATTGGCTGCCTGGCGGATGCGGCTACTACGGAAATCACCATAGACGAAGGCGAAATGGCCGATGTGCAGTGGTTCACGCGTGAGGATGTCCTGAGCGCGTTGGCAGGCACCAACGAGAAGTTGGCACTCCCAGGCCCCATTGCCATTGCCCATCACCTCATAACCGCATGGGCAACCAAGAAGACCTATCCCAATGACTGAACGCAATATAGCGAAGCTCTCCCAACAACAGTTCGGGGCCCAGGCGCTGGAATACTCAAAGAGTCGGACGTTTCATGCAGGCGCAGACCTTGATGCAATCGTGGCAATGGCCCAGGGCGTCCACTGTAACTTTGCCGTAGACATCGGCTCGGGTGCGGGTTTCACCGCCTTTGCTGTTGCACCCTTTGCCACAACCACCCTTGCCACAGACCTGGTTCTGCCCATGCTTCAACACGCCAGGGAAAACGCGGCGTCACGAGAGTTGAAGAACGTGGTTCCTGCCCTGGTAGTCGCGGAGTCATTGCCCTTTGCCACCAACTCCGTGGGACTCATTACGTGCAGGCTTGCTGCTCATCATTTCAACGACACTGTTGCAGGCGCGCAGGAGTGGGCGCGGGTGTTGGAGCCCGGCGGCACAATGATTCTGGTGGACACGGTGACGCCGGAAGGCCCGGGGATGGCGGAGTGGATGAACGACATTGAAGTACGCCGAGACCCCAGTCACGGCCGTGACCTCTCATCCTTGCAATGGATTGAACTGCTTACAGAAAGCGGTTTCAGCGTAGAGGAGACAATCCTTACAAAGATTTCGCTGGAATACGACGATTGGATGCGTCGTGCAGGAGCCTCACCTGAGGCGACCGAGGATGTGCGCAAAGACTTCCTGAACACAACACCAGAAATTTCAGAGGCCTTCGGCATTGAGACCGATGCCCCGCTACGCTTCTTCTGGCCGTGCTTGGCCCTCAAAGCGACCCTTCGGGTCTCTGGCTAACCCTGGGGAGCTACCCGGTATCCACATGGACGTCACGGATAAGATTGCGATAGTCACGGGAGCGGGACGAGGAATCGGCAGAGGCATCTCGCTGGTGTTTGCGCAGAACGGTGCGGACATCGTCGTCGCTGATATCAACGTGGAAGATGCTCAGTTCGTAGCCGCAGAAGTAGAGAAACTCGGCAGGAAGGCCCTTGCCCTGCACGTTGACGTGACGAATCAGGAATCGGTGGAAACGATGGTGCATGAAGCCATAAGCCGCTTTGGGCGCATCGACATCCTGGTCAACAACGCTGGAGTCATTGGCGCTGAGGGCTGGGAAGACCGAGATGTCTCATCCGAGGAAGACTGGGATGTTATCTACGAGGTCAACGTGAAGGGCATGAACCGGGTGACGAGGGCCGTCATCCCGTACATGAAGGAACGTCGCTACGGCAAGATTATCAACATCTCCTCGCAAGCGGGCCGGCAGGGTTCCCCCGACAATCCTTACGCTATATCCAAAGCCGGGGTGATAAGTCTGACCCAGGGCTCCGCCACGGAACTTGCGCCGTACGACATCAACGTCAACGCCATCTGTCCCGGCATTCTGCGGACGCCCATGTGGGAGAGGATACCCCTTGGCAGGGAGCAAACGCCGGAGGACATCGGGTACACAGCGGCATTCCTGGCCTCAGACTACGCCAAGAACATCACCGGACAGGCAATCAACGTCAGCGGCGGCTCACGAATGAACTGACGCGGGGTTAGTTACTCTAGCTCACCCCAGTTGGAGCCGGCCTTGGTGGCAACTTTCAACGGCACCGCAAACTCCACGGGCGTTGGTGCAAGCTCCATTGCGTGGGGCATCACTTCAAGCAGCAACGACTTCAATGCTTCCACCTCGTCGGGCGGCGTCTCAAAGATAAGCTCGTCATGAACTTGAAGAAGCAAATTACTCTTGAAACCCTGCTCGACCATCCGACGGTCCACTCCCAACATCGCCAGCTTGAGAGCCTCGGCGGCAGTGCCCTGAACGGGCATGTTGATGGCCTCACGCTCCGTAGCCTGCCGGACCTGGGCGTTACTGGAGGTGATTTCCGGGGTGTAGCGCCTGCGGCCCAAAAGCGTCTGCACGTAGCCCTGATCTCTCGCCATCTGCTTGGTGTTTTCTATGTATTCCTTCACCTTGGGATAGCGGCCTAGGTAGCTCTCTATGAAGTCGCGGCCCTCTTCCATTGACAGTTCTGTCTGCTGGGCGATGCCGAAAGCACTGAGGCCGTAGATGATGCCGAAGTTCAACACCTTGGCTATACGGCGCATGTCCGGCGTCACCTGGTCTAGCTCAACACTGTAGACCTGAGCGGCCGTGGCGGCATGAATGTCCTGATCGTTTCGGAAGGCTTCCAAGAGTCCTGGGTCTTCTGACAGATGGGCCAGCACCCGAAGCTCAATCTGAGAGTAGTCGGCGGCCAGGAGCAACCAACCCTCCTCGCCGGGGTGGAACGCCACACGAATCTGTCTGCCAAGGTCTGTGCGTATGGGGATGTTCTGGAGGTTGGGGTCGTTGGATGAGAATCGCCCCGTCACAGAGCCCGCCTGGTTGTAGGTGGTGTGCAGCCGCCCCGTTCGGGGGTTCACCAACATCGGCAGCGCGTCCACATAGGTGGACTTCAGCTTGCTCAGTTGCCGATGTTCCAACATCATATCCACCAGGGGATGCACTCCACGCAGGGCCTCCAGAGCAGCGGCATCGGTGGAGTACCCGCCGGTCTTGGTCTTCTTCGGCTTACCTATCTCCGCCATCTCGCCCAGCTTCAGCTCGTCAAAGAGCACATCGCCAAGCTGTTTAGGCGATGCCAGGTTGAAGGTGTGCCCTAGCGACTCGTACGAGTCCACCTCTAGTTCCTTCAGCCGTTCACCCAGCGTGTACGCCATCTTTTCCATACGATCAACATCCAGGGCAATGCCCGTAAGCTGCATCTGCACGATGATGGGCGTCAGAAGTACTTCCACTTTGGTGAACAGGTCTAGTAGACCCTCGGTCTTCAACCGTTCTTCCAACATGCCCCAGAGTCGAAAGGTCATATCGGCGTCCGCGCTGGCGTAGGGAGCAACCTGTTCTATGGCTACCTGATCCATAGTAGTGACCTTCCGACCAGAGCCAATAAGGTCTGTGATAGGTGTCATCTCAATACCCAGCAGGTCTAGAGACATGTTCTTTAAGCCGATGGCCTTATGTCCCAACAAATGGGCGGCAAGCATCGTGTCAAAGGCAAGGCCCTGCATGGTTACACCGTTGGTGCCCAGCATAGTGAGGTCATAGTTGGCGTTGTGGGCAGCCTTGGGTACGTTGGCGTCTTCCAACACAGGCCGTAGGGTTTCCAGCACCTGCTCCAACGGGATTTGCGTCCCCTCAGCGTGGCCAACGGGGACATACCAGGCTTTGCCAGCCTCTGTGGAGAAGGACAAGCCGACCAGGCTTGAGCGCATTGGTTGAATGCCCTTCACCTCGGGATCCAACGGCGCAGTCTCCGTATCGAAAGCGAAGCCCTTGGAGGCAGCAAGCTCCTTGACCATCGCCTCCAACGTCTTTATGTCATCGACGGTTCGGTAGTCGGTATCAGCCGGCTGAGAAGGAGTGTCGGACATCAAGCTCGGTTGGAGCGGCGTAGCCTGTTCACTGTCGTTAGTCCCACCAGAAATCTTGCTAACGGTGCTGAAGAACTCTAAGCCCTTGAGTACCTCAACTACATCTGAGCGGTCATAATCTCCCCACTTGCTGTGGTCCATGTCCAATGCTATCGGCGCGTCCCGCACAATGGTCACCAGGATGAGGCCCTGGAACACCCGTTCACGATGCTCCTCAAAAAGGGCTTGCTGCTTGGCGGGGAGTTCCTCCAGGTGGTCATAGATACCCTGGAGTGTACCGTATTGAAGCAGGAGTTTGATGGCTGTCTTAGGGCCAACGCTGGGGATGCCAGGAATGTTATCTGACGTGTCACCGCAGAGCGCCTTTAGGTCAATCACCTGGGCAGGAGTGAGGCCTCCGTAGCGTTCGCTGACCTCGGGCTCACCATACAGCGTCTGCTTCTGCGTAGAATATTGCAGCAGCACGCTAACGTGAGGGCCAACAAGCTGAAGCGTATCAGTGTCCCCCGTGATGATGACCGTATCAACGTCCTTGTCACGAGCCTGAGCAGAGAGGGTGCCTAGCAGGTCGTCGGCCTCATACCTATCCAACTCAAAAATAGGAATGCGTAAAGCCTCTAGGAGTCGGCGAATGTGAGGGAATTGACCGGCAAGCTCCGGGGTCATGCTTGGTCGCTGAGCCTTGTACTCGTCAAACATCTCATGTCGAAACGTCGGTGTAGGTCGGTCAAAGGTCAGGATTACATGCGTGGGTTTCAGAGTCTCAATGGCTTTGAGGAGCATCTGCGTAAACCCATAGACGCCCCGAACCTCTTCGCCGGTACGTCTGAGGGTGAGAGGGTTTTGGATGGCGTGGAAAGCCCTGTGAACCATGGCATGGCCATCAAGGAGCACCAGGAGTGGGGATTTTTCCACAGGAAATAGCGATTGCTGGGAACCGGATGCTGGTTGTGTCATGATGTCCCTCACCTGTGGTTTAGGGCAACAGTATAGCAGGGCACAGCCAGGGCACCCGCAGTATGAATCCTGAACCTATCAGGGCTTGCCCTGAACCCAAGCTACCTGACGGTCACCAGGGTAGCATCCCAATGTTGCTACTTGCCCATGGCGTCATAGGCCCAGGTCAGGAGCGACTCCGTCTCATCCCAGCCAATGCAGGCGTCAGTGATGGAAACGCCGTACTCCAGCTTGGACACATCGCCGCTGAGGGCTTGCTTACCGGGGTTCAAGTGGCTCTCCATCATGCATCCAATGATGTTCCGCGAGCCAGCCGCCCGCTGCTCAACCGCGTCCTTGAAGGCGATCGTCTGCTTGGCGTAGTCCTTATCAGAGTTGCCGTGGCTGCAGTCCACAAGGGTTTGTGGCCTGGCATTTGCCTTCTCCAACTGACCCTGGGCTAGAGCAATGGCCTCTGCGCTGAAATTTGGCCCAGAGTTTCCGCCGCGCAAGACCAGGTGACCAAGAGGGTTACCCTTGGTCTGGACGATGCAGGTCTGACCGGAATGATCAATGCCAAGGAAGGCATGGGGGGACCGCGCTGACACCATTGCGTCCACAGCCGGTTGGACTGCGCCGTCAGTGCCGTTCTTGAACCCAACCGGCATGCTGAGTCCACTGGCCATCTGCCGGTGCGTCTGACTCTCTATTGTCCGTGCGCCAATGGCAGCCCAAGTGACAAGGTCTGCAAGGTACTGGGGCACGATTGGGTCAAGGAACTCCGTTGCAGAGTAGACGCCCATTGCTCCAAGCTGAGCCAACAATGCCCTGGCCCGTGACAGCCCGGAACCGATGTCGAATGTGTCGTCGAGGTTGGGGTCGTAGACGAAGCCCTTCCAGCCAACGGTAGTGCGAGGTTTTTCAAAGTAGACGCGCATGACAACCATAATCCGGTCGCTCACCTTGGCAGACAATGCTGCTAGGCGTTCCGCGTACTCCAGTGCAGCAGCTTCATCATGGATGGAGCACGGCCCCACAATCATGAGCAACCGGGAGTCTGTGCCTTCTATGATGTCTTTGACCTGAGCACGCCCATGCACCACATGATCCGCAATCCCCTTTGTAATGGGAGATTTCAGTGCAAGATTACTAGGGCTGACCAGGGCCGATGTACTCACGACGTTCACGTCCTGTACCGGTGTTTTTTCCATAGTTTCACATTCTCAATACCCGGGAGTTTGTTTATTTTGGCTACGGCCAATAAAAAACCCCCATCCATTCCTCGGAGGGGGTTCAGCGTCAGTAACTCTTAGTGTCCTAGGATCTAAGCAACGCCACCCCTGCCGGTAAATGTGCCGGTAAAGTAATAGGTCATCCATATAAACTGGTGGCTCAATATATTACTCATATCTATATTCATCCTACAGTAACCACGGGGATTGTCAATAGAGAGGGCTTCATACGCAAGGGGTATAGGAAACCTTAGCCATCTCATTGCGCCGTCAATGCTATGGCTTGTGCGTGCCTGGTTTACACAGAGGGGCCTTCGCCAAACACGAAAGCCCCTCTATTATTTAAGCTACTTGGGCAGCTTCTGGATGGCCCTCTAGGCTATCCAGACCACGCCGCACGCTGTTCAGCACAATAGAGAGGTGCTGCTCCAGGTTGTATAGCGTCTCCTGCGAATAGCGGTTGGCCTCTTCCACTCGGCTGTCAGCAAAGGTCTGGGCGTCCTGCATTGTCTGGTGCGCCTTCTTCTGAGCATCCTGCACCAATGCATCGGACCGCTGCTTAACCTCCGCCAGCAACTCATCAGCCTGCTTCTGTGCCTCGGCAACGATCTCGCTCTCGTTCACCTTGGTGCGGCCCTCGTCTTCTGCTGAACTCTTAATGCGCCTTGCATCCAGCAGAGACTGGTTGATGATGGCCTCTCGTCGCGCCATCACTTCCTCTGCCTCCTGGATATCCTTGGGGATGCCCAGGCGCATTTGGTCAACCAACTCCAGAGCCTTTTCCTGATCAATCAGCACCTTGCGGGTGCCGGGAACCTTCCCGCTAGTGGTGGCCAGAATTTCCAACTTATCTACCAAATTCAACAAATCCATATCGCCTCCTTCTATCTACTGACCCAGGGGGGTCACATTTAGTGCAGCTTGGCCTGAAGAGCTTCGACCACGTGCGGCGGTACGAGGTCAGAAACATCAGCGCCAAGCGCGGCTACCTCTTTAATCCGGGACGAACTCAAAAACTGCCACTCCATGGCGGTCATCAAGAAGACGGTTTCTATGTCTGGAGCCAACTTCTTGTTCATTAAGGCCATATCAAACTCGTTCTCAAAATCAGCTCCTGCTCTCAGCCCTCGCAACATCACATCCGCCCCAATCGTCTTGGCGAATGACACCACCAGCCCTGAGAATGTCGTAGTCTCCGCGTTGGGAGTAGAGGCTAATGCCTCTTTGCATAGAGCCACTCTCTCTTCAGCAGAGAACATCACTGACTTCAAGGAACCCGCATAAACGGCTACCACAACCTTGTCAAAGAGTTGCGCAGCCCGTTTCACCACGTCAATGTGGCCATTGGTCATGGGGTCAAACGTCCCCGGATATAGCGCTGTGACCATTACTCACCTCCCTGTTGGTAAACCGTCACCATGGTCTCGCCGTACCTGCGCTGCTTAATGAGGCGCAAGCCATCCACTTCCAAGGGAAGGTCCTGGCGGTGGGAATGTTCTACGGCAACAATACATCCGGGCCGTGAAAGGGCGGACTCACCTATGCCTTCCAGTAGGGGTTCCAAATGGTCATAGGAATAGGGCGGGTCCAACAGAATAACGTCGTAGGGACCAGCCACCATTGTTGCGGCGCGTTCCGCTCGTGCACGATGAACCTGACCATAGGCAGAATAATCCAGGGATTTCAGGTTCTCTTTTATGGCGGAGCACTGACGCGCATCACTCTCGAAGAAATCAACCCAGTCTGCGCCACGACTTAACGCCTCTACGCCAAGGGCACCAGTGCCAGAAAAAAGATCCAACACCCTAGCGGCATCAAGGTATGGTTCTAACATAGAGAAAATTGCAGACCGTACCAAATTAGACGTAGGACGAGTCTGCTGTCCGGTGGGGGACTTCAGCAAGCGACCTTTGGCATCACCGCCAATAACACGAACACTCATATATCTACCTCCCAGCGACTAACGGGCCGACACAAGGGTGCCTGATACCCCGAAGTGGCGCCGCAGGGACTCATTTGAAGCTAGCCTAGACCCATAGGCTGACTAGCTTATTCGGACGCGATTCTAGCATTGAGGTTTTAAAATGTAAACCCTATTGCGGGATTTTACCTCTAAATTACTTGACAACAGATTACCCACCTCTTATAGTTATTTACTCGTAGAACTATGCCCTCAATAAACACTCGAGTTCATCAGACACACACTGCCGTCCTCAAGGACTGTCTTCTGTAGTTCCCATGCCCCGTCGAGCCACTATAAGGACTCGCTGTGAAGGAGCGTAAGCTATATGACCCTTGCCACCTCGTCGCGCAACCACTTCCCCATTGTCCCCTCAAAATCCTACGCCAGCATACCTAAAGTTATTGAGGTCCCCAATCTAATCCAGATTCAGCTTGAATCCTTTCGATGGTTCTCCACAGAAGGCATCCAAGATCTACTTGAAGAGATCTCTCCTATTGATGACTTCACGGGGAACCGTTTTGATTTGAGCTTCTTGGGTCACAACTTTAGGGAACCCAAGTTTGGCATGCGGGAGTGCCGAGAAAAAGAGATCACCTACTCCGCTCCGCTCTACGTCACCGGACAGCTTAAGGTGAAGGAGACTGGAGAGATCAAGGAGCAGGTGCTCTTCTTTGGCGATATCCCCATCATGACACCCCATGGGACATTCATCATCAATGGCGCAGAGCGCGTGGTAGTAAGCCAGTTGGTTCGTTCTCCCGGCGCATACTTCACTCTTGATGTTGATTCCGGTACGGGCAGAGGTGTTTGCTCCACCAAGATTATCCCCTATCGCGGGGCATGGTTGGAGTTTGAGACTGGGGCACGGGATCTCCTCTCAGTAAAGGTTGACCGCAAGCGCAAAGCGCCTGTCACCACCCTTCTCCGGGCCTTGGGCTATGTATGGGATCATGAGATTACCGCGCTATTTGCAGATGTAGATAACAACTTGGACCATCAATACATAGCAACAACTCTGGACAAGGATCCCGTAGATTTTGACAAGCTAGATAACATCCGGGAGTCAGATCTCACATCTTTGTGGGAGCTTGTTCGCCCCGGTGAAGCCTACAACAAGGAAGGCGCTCAGATTCTGGCTGGAGCACGGCTGGAGTTCTACCGCCGACTACGCCCAGGCGAGCCTGCTAACGTAGAAAACGCCAATATTCTATTGGACAGCCTATTTTTCAACCCTCGCCGCTATGACTTGGGCAAGGTTGGACGTTACAAGCTCAACCGTCGGCTAGGGAACCCTAGCCCTCAGGACGTGAGGGTTCTGACCAGGGAGGATCTGGTTGCAGTCATCAAGGAGATGATCCATATCAGCAACGGCCAGGGAAAGCCTGACGACATTGATCACCTTGGCAGTCGGCGGGTACGAGCAGTTGGCGAGCTGATTCAGAATCAACTCCGTGTGGGAATACTGCGTATGGAACGCGTCATTAAAGAGCGCATGACCATCATTGAGCCAGAGAACGTCACACCAGCAGCCCTTGTAAACATTCGACCGGTTGTGGCTGCGGTTAGGGAGTTCTTCGGCGGGTCTCAGCTCTCCCAGTTCATGGACCAGACGAACCCGCTGGCAGAATTGACTCACAAACGGCGACTCTCGGCCCTTGGACCCGGTGGCCTCTCTCGCGAGCGCGCCGGGTTCGAAGTGCGAGACGTGCATAACTCGCACTACGGCCGTATCTGTCCTATTGAAACTCCTGAAGGCCCAAACATTGGACTGTTAGGATCTCTGGCCACCTACGGACACATCAACGAGTTCGGCTTTATTGAAACCCCGTACCGACGTGTGCTCAGAGATATGAT
>CAVOCU010000039.1:0-15744 GCA_963694315.1 Dehalococcoidia bacterium
GACCATTAAGGGCGTTGTGGTTGCCAAATTCCTATCAATTACTCTGGATGTCCCGTTTAGCTTTGATACGCAGATAGGGTAAAGCTGCTGGGGTGCTGTGGACTTGCGGCCCCTCTAGGAACCTGAGAAGATAGTTTTGTCTAGTAAGGTAACGTATGGCATGGTGGGCGAGACTCACCGGAGAGGCGCGACGTGATGGGACTATTTAGAGGTGGTGTTGGCGGCCCAGAACTCATCCTCATTCTGTTCATTGTGCTTCTGCTCTTTGGCAGCACGCGGTTGCCAAAGCTAGCGGGCTCCATGGGTAAAGCCATCAAGGAATTCCGTAAGACCGCAAGCACGGCATTGGATGACCCTGCTCCTAAAACTCCCGCCGCACGTCGTCCACGGGCTAAGACTCCGCCCAAGGCGTAAGGGTCCACTCCGAATCATTTGAAACGATAAGCCCCGCTAGCCTGAACATATCAAGGCTAGCAGGGCTTTTTATATTCTGAAGAACGACCTACTTCTCTCCGGGGTCCTTTGCCCGTAGCACTGCCACTCCCAAAGAGCCTGGCCCAAGGTATGTTCCTAATACGGGGCCAAACCGACTGACAACCAGGTTTGCTTTTGGTACGTGCTGTGCCATCGCATTAGCTATGAGGGTCGTGTCCTCCGCTACATCGCTGGATATGATGCCAACAGCTTCCAGCGGTGCCAGATTCGCAGTGATGGCGGCCAAGCGCTCTAACCCCTTTGTGCGGGTTCGGACTTTCTCCACAGGATGGGCCACGCCTTCGTGAAGCGTCAGGATTGGCTTTATGCGCAGAAGCGACCCTACCAATGCCTGAGCTTTTCCTATACGCCCACCTTTTTCCAGATACTCCAGCGTTTCCACCAGACCGAAGAAGCTCGCTCGTTGGGTGGCACTTTGGGCCTCCGCCACTACCTCCGATAGCGATCCGCCATTCTGAGCCACCTTGGCTGCTGCTACAGCGATGAGCCCCAGGGCAAGGGAGGCCTGCAATGTATCAACTACTTTGATGGCATTGTTCGCCAATTCTGCTACTGCCTGCTGGGCAGAGTTAACGGTGCCACTCACCTTAGAGGAGATGTGCACAGAGACGATGCCGTCAGCTTGCATGAGGATTTTCTGGTACGTCTCCATGAATGCGCCAATTGCGGGCTGCGATGTCTTGGGTAGGCTGGGGCTGGAGACCAAACGCTGGTAGAACTCGTCGGCGTGGATGGTGATGCCGTCGATGAATTCCTCATTGCCAAAGTGCACGTTCAGTGGAACCACCGTGATGCCCATCTCTTGGGCAAGTTCTGATGGCAGGTCTGCCGTGCTGTCCGTGACAATGCTCACCGTCATGGTTTCTCCTGGGATTCAGCGTACATGCCGACAAGGTGTGAAGAATGTGAAGATGATTGTACTCCACCACGCAAGAGGAAGGGTTAAGGTTTCGTCCAGCCAGGGTGAAGGGCTAGGTCTTCATTCGATGGAGACCAGGTAGTGGTAATGGGGCTGTCCACCATGCACCGCCTCAACTTCTGTGCCAGGGTGGGCGTTTTGGAGGCTCTCTACAGCATCGTTGGCATCGTCCTGGGAGACATCGCCGCCCCAGTAGAGCGTAACCAAAGTACCGCCCTCAGGCGCGACCGCTTGAACCAGTGATGACAGGGCTTCATGGTGGGATGACTCTGCCCTCACCATCTTTCCTTCCAGCAGTCCCATAACCTGTCCACTGAGCACCGGGGAGCCGTCAACCAGGGCATCCCGTACTGCGGTTACCACTTCACCACAGAATATCGACAATGCGCCATTGGTCATGGATTCAGCGTTGTCCGTAATGCTGCCTTCTGGCGAGTACGCCAGCATCCCCGCGATGCCCTGGGGTAGCGTCACCGTTGGGACAACGCGCACGGGAATTCTTGCCAGCTCCGCCGCCTGCCTTGCCGCCGGTAGAACATTGGCGTTGTTTGGCAGAATCAGGACGGAGTCTGCGTTGAGGGTGTCTATGGCGTCCAGCAACTCCTGACAACTGGGGTTCATAGTCTGTCCTCCGGTGACAATCACCCCGACGCCTAAGCTGCGAAAGACTGCTTCCAGTCCAGAGCCCTGGACGACGGCCACCACGCCCAATGGCGATGATGCCAGTGGTGGACTTGGTTGTTCATCATGGTGCGAAGCATGGAACTCCTGATGCTGCGCGTCCATGCTCTCAATCTTGAGCTGATCAACAATCCCCCAGATTTTCCCAAGCTCCACCAGAGCCTCTGGTTTCTGGGTGTGGGCGTGGATGCGCACTAGGCTCTCGTCGCCGATGACCACAGTGGAGTCCGAGATGACGCTGATACGCTCTCTTAGATTGTCAGGATTCAAGCCCTGGCCGCTGATGATGAACTGGGTGCAGAAGCCGTACACTTCGGATTCAACGGAATCCAGGAAACCGAGGTCCACATGCCCGGCAGCGCCGTCCATCTCCAGCATGACTGCGGAGACATCCTCCCCGCGAAGAGCACGCAGCGCGCCGTCTAACATCAGGGAATATCCCTGGCCGCCAGCGTCAACAACACCAGCCGCTTTTAGGACAGGTAACTGCGAGGGCGTCTGAGCTACCGCATCCTGAGCTGCATCCAGACCTGCTTCTAGGACGCAGGTGATATCGATATCAGGCGAAGAGCTAGCGGATTGCATGGCCTCGGCAGTTCTGTGGATGACCGTCAGCATTGTGCCTTCCACGGGGTTGCTGACGGCGCGGTAGGTGGCGATTCCGCCCTCAGTGAAAGCAGCGGCCAGAAGCCCGGCATCGGCGTCAGCGTGGCCTTCAAACGTGCGCGCAATGCCTCTTAAGAACTGGGAAAAGATAACACCGCTGTTGCCCCTCGCCCCAAGGAGCGCACCGTGAGCGGCCGCGTTTGCTACATTGCTGATTGCAGAGCCGGGGATGTCATTTGCTGCTTGGACTACGGCCTTCAGCGTCAGGAGCATGTTGGTGCCGGTATCGCCGTCAGGCACGGGAAAGACGTTCAGAGCGTTCACAGCCTCCACGTTGGATTCCAGCACCTGAGCGCAAGCCGAAAGCATGAGGCGTAGCCCGCTACCGTCCAATCGCGTCACAAAAACTGCGTCTCCCATGACATCCTCCACTGCTAGGGGGCTGTCCACCTTGCCCAAGGGAAAAGCCTATGGTACAGTAACTAGCAGTCTCTATCCAAGCACTATTCCATTATCAAAGGGCAAAACATGGCGAGTTGTCAGGTCTGCGGAAAAATTGGTAGCTTTGGTAACAACGTTAGCCATTCCAAGCGGCGAACGAATACTCGTTGGTTGCCTAATGTGCACCGTGCAACGATGGTGATAAACGGTCTACGGACCAGGGTGAAAGCCTGCACCCGGTGCATTCGGTCTCAGTACAAGTCCTCCAAGGTTAAGTAGAGGAACTCGCTCCTCACCCAACCCCGGACACTTTCCTCAAGAAACCATTTACTATCCGTGTAGTGGTGTGCCTTCAACCTGAAGGCTTGGGGCCCATCTTTAGATGCTGGGGATGCTCTTACGCAATCGGGCTACTGCTTCTGCAACGCTCTCATGGTTATTGAAGATAGCGGAGCCTGCCACCAACACCCTTGCCCCTGCGTCCACCACTTGCGCCACAGTGCTCTCATTTATGCCGCCATCAACCTCAAGCTCCGCGTCCAGAGAACGCTCGTCCAAGAGGGCTCGCAGCTTTCGGATCTTGGGTACTACGGAAGGGATGAAGCTCTGTGACGGGAAACCGGGGTTTACCGTCATGGCAAGAACTAGGTCAACGTCCGGGAGTATCTCCTCTATAGCGCTGATAGGTGTGCCAGGGTTGAAGGCGATTCCTGCGCGGACGCCCGCTTCTTTAATCTGGTGAATGACGCGATGCAGGTGTGTGCAGGCTTCTACATGCACCGTGAGGATAGAGGCTCCGGCTTTAGCAAAATCAGCAATGAAGTCCCCCGGAGACGCAATCATAAGGTGGACATCCAACGGCACGTCTGTCTTGGCTCTGAGGGCGTCTACCAGGAGTGCCCCAAAGGTGAGGTTAGGGACAAAGTGTCCGTCCATGACGTCTACGTGGATGTAATCGGCCCCTGCGGAGACCGCCTGGCCCACCTGTTCACCAAAAGCAGCGGCGTCCGCCGATAGGATGGATGGAGACAACTTGACGCGAGAGACTTTCGGCATGATTCCTCTCCTGTGACTTCAACAGTCTTTAACTAAGGACATAGATATGATACAACATGACGTGCCCTCTATTCTGGATGTGCCTCAGGAAGGTTGGCCCTAGTACTTTGTCTCCTGCCATGTTCGCTGTCCTTGCTGGCCTGTTCTTTGCCCTCTCGTCTATCTTCACCCGGTGGGGTTTGGAGCGAGCCAGCAGTGGAGCTGCTGTGCTGGTGACGGCGTTGGCAAACGTGGTGGTCTTTTGGCCGCTATTCCTGATATTTGCTCCATTCTCCAGTATATCAAGTTGGGCTGTCTTGGCTTTTATTGCTGCTGGGGCCACCGGGCCGTTTCTTGCGCGGATGCTGCTCTTCAATGGCATGGCTAGGGTGGGCGTCTCTGTAGCAACTCCGCTTTACAACGTCCAGGTGCTCTTTGCGGTAATCGGTGGCGTGCTCTTCTTCAATGAGACGCTGACACCCTTTGTTGGGTTAGGAACTGTGGTGTTGCTTGGGGGCGTAGTCCTGCTGACTTTGGACAGTTCTGGAGGCAGCAAAGGTAAGCCGCGTCGCCTTGTTGATATGGCGTTTCCCCTGGCATCCGGGTTCTTCTTTGCGGTCTCCTTTATGCTCAGGAAGTGGGGGTTACAGGTAACACCAGAGGTGTTCCTGGGACTAGCAATGATGGCGTCCACGTCATTCTTCACGGCCTTTGTCCTGGCTCCTGTCCAGGGAAAGCCCCTCTCCTTCCCCAAGGGACATCCGCTAGTGATGTTTGCAATTGCGGGGCTCCTGACCAACGTTGCACAACTGTTCAGTTTGACGGCCATCTTGCGGGGAGACCTGGTGGTAGTCATACCCCTACAGAACACGCAACCGCTATTCGCGTTGTTGCTCTCGGCCCTGTTCTTGCGACGATTGGAACGGGTGACGCCGATGATTATTGCCGGAGCGATGTTGATGGTAGCGGGAGCGGTGTTGGTTAATTTCTAGCGAATGTCTTGGGTATAAGAAGAGCCCCGCCCCAACATATCGGGACGGGGCTCTTCTTATGTTTATCCAGTTGCTTTAGCTGAGGTGTTTGCCAAAGAAGCTGAGGGTCCTGGGCCAAGCATCCTCAGATGCCTCTTTGTTGTAGCTACCACGGTCATTGCAGAAGAAGCCGTGTCCCGCGCCTTTGTAGGTGTGGAACTCTGCGTCCTTACCTGCGGCCTTAAGGGCTTCTTCAACGCGGTGTACATGGGCCGGGGGAATCCCCGCGTCGTCCTCTCCAAAGAAGCCGATGATTGGGCAGGCTACCTTGGGAGCCTGGTCTAGGCCGGAGGGCGTGCCTGCGGGAGCGTCGTCACGTGGGACGATGCCACCACCGTAATAGATGGCCCCGGCCTGGATGCCAGGTACAGCGTGGGATGCCAAATACACTACCCCGCCGCCGAAGCAGTATCCGACGATACCGATGCGCTCGTTTGCACCGCTCTCACCCTTCAGGTGAGAAATAACGGCGTTCAGGTCTGCCGTAATCCCCTCAGGGGTGGTTGTGCTACGGAGCCGGAAAGCCTCGTCACGATCCTCGTAGGGAACGGAAAGGCCAGGGCCTTCGCGGTAGAAGAGATCCGGCGCCACAGCGTAGTATCCCTCTGCCGCAAAGCGTCGAGCTACGTCCTTGATGTGGTTGTCTACGCCAAAGATCTCCTGGATGACAATGACTGTTGGGTGGGGTTTGTCATCGACAGGGCGAAACACAAATCCAGTCATTGTTCCGTCTGCGGTCTTGATATCTAGGTTCTCAGCAACGGTATCCATACTTCCTCCTTAGTTGTGCCTGGGCTGGTTGATTATTGTATCCAACACCCAGTAAATGACAAGGGGGCGTCGTTGAGTGGGGAGATTAACTCTTGGCAATGGACAGAATGCGCTCAACCAGGGCGTTTGAGGCGTAGGGCTTCAGCACGTAGCCATTCGCCCCTGCTTGTAGGCTCCGCTCCATGAGGTCGCCACCGTAGGCACTAAGGACAATAATCTTGATGGCGGGGAAGCGAGTTTTAATCTGAAGGATAGTTTCAATGCTGGTGATGCCGGGAAGGAGCAGATCAGTGGTGACGAAATCCACTGTGGTAGTTGCCAGGAATTCCAGGGCTTCTTCACCGCTGGAGGCCTCTCCAACAACGGTAATGTTCCTGTCGTTTTCTAGCAGCCTCCGTTGGGTTTCACGGACCGCAGCATCATCGTCTATGAGCAAAATTCTAAGAGCCGACATGGGAATTCTCCCGGAGGGTTGGTTGTTGGGAGTGGGTTCGGCTGATTGTTTATCATTCATAGTGTCGTCATATTCTTGATGAGGCTCACACTTTGTGACTAACCAGCTTCGATGTCAGATTGAATTCTGTAACCTTTACGCATGGTAAACCTTGGATATAGTCAGTGGCGTGTGTGAGGAGTATGAATATTGGGTGAAATTGGTGTGGAATAAAATTTCCTATTTGCACCTTTGGCCCGGTGC
Source organism: Dehalococcoidia bacterium (assembly GCA_963694315.1). Classification (GTDB taxonomy): domain Bacteria; phylum Chloroflexota; class Dehalococcoidia; order Lucifugimonadales; family UBA1127; genus UBA1127. Next base: position 6,677 of record CAVOCU010000039.1, read on the forward strand.
CCTTCGCGCAGATAGATGAACCAGTAAGTTAGCCCCACAAAGACACTACCCTCAACAATGTTGCCCAGAGTTGCAGCGAAGATGTTGTTGATTGTCCTTGGTAGGTGTTGTCCGGTGATGCCATACGTTGCGCCTAGGCTCGGTGCGTCTGGCCCTCGAGAGGGTTAACGCTTACAGGTCGAAGCTCACCACGACAGCGGCGTTGACGATGATGGTTGAGTCCGTGCTATCCTCGTTCGGGATTTCAAGCCCGCCCTGGACTATGGTAATAGTCTTGTGGTTTCCGTAAGGCAATACCTCTAGGACAGCATCCCCATCTACTTCTTCAGGCTTTGGTACCCCAATGGTGACATCTATGATCATGTCGTTCGGGTCTTTGCCTAATGCACGAGCTGCGCCAAAGCTGTTGTGCCATATGGCTTCACGTATTGCCCGCTGTGCTGCCTTTGTGTAGTCCTTATCGTGCAGATCCACGCCCATGCCCATTTCAAGGAGGAACCGCTTCTTCGCCATGTTTATATACCCTTCCCCGTCTAGATTTCGTCAGCGGCATGATAGCCCAATGCGACGAGGTTCGCATCATTGGTATACTGCCAGAAATCAGGAGATATACGTGCGTGTGAGGAGGCCGGTATGAATTGGTGCAGGTTTCAAGATGGAGACCGAGCGGTCTATGGAATTGTGGATGGTAATACGGTCAGGGCTGCCACAGGAAGCCCCTTTGAGGGTGGCGTTGCCACTGGGGAACCAAAGGCGTTGGCAGATGTGGTGCTGCGGCTTCCGTGTATTCCGCCGACTTTCTACGCTGCTGGGGCAAACTACCAATCCCATCTGGCCTGGGCTGCAGAGAACCTAGGTGGCAGTGGTAAAGCGCCACCTAGGGAGGACATTGGCTACCGTGCCAATAACAGCCTGGTGGCTCACGAAGAGAACATCGTCATTCCGCGTGACTCCTCAGGCGTTGTGCAGGTGGAGGGCGAACTGGCAGCGGTCATCGGTAAAACCGTGAAACACCTAACGCGGGAGAACGCCCTGGACTGCGTGCTGGGCTACACCATTGGCAACGATGTTAGTGAGCGTACATGGCAGTCTGGCGATAGGACATTGTGGCGCGCCAAGAACACGGACACCTTCAACCCCATGGGGCCGTGGATTACCCCTGGCCTGGACCCAGAGGCATTAGAGGTCACCACTCGGATAAACGGCGTAGAAGCCTCTCGGTATCACACCAAGGACATGATTTTCTCCCTGGTGGATTTTCTGGTTGAGACCACCAAGTACGTGACCCTCTATGCTGGTGATGTCATGTGGATGGGGTGTGACGGTGCCACGCCGGTCATTAAGGCAGGTGACGTAGTGGAGATTGAAATCCCGGAGATAGGCGTGCTGCGGAACCCCGTGGTAGGTGAATAACCTTCACGTAGGGTTAGTGGAGGGCGCGCATCTTAGGTGAAAACGCCAACATGACAGCAGAGAGGACTATGAAACTGCATGCCAGCAGGGCGAGGCCAACGGGCGCGCCCCAGTGATCCGCGATGATGGTCAGGGGTAGGACGCCGACTGGCATGAGCCCAAAAGTTAGTCCCTGAATACTCATGACTCTACCGCGGTACTCAGGCTCCACATATTCAAGCGTCAATGAGTTCTGCAACGTCATACGGGCTGATTGTATCGCTCCCACTGCGAACATGATGATGAGAGCAATGGGGAAGATGGGGGCGAACTCCGATAATGCTGAAAACCCAATCATCACTAACCCAGATACGATACCGCTGGCAACCAGCAGGTATCCCCTGTGTTGAATCTTGCTTATTCCGGCTATTAGTAGTGCACCCATCAGACTGCCTGCGCCCATCACGCCCAGCAGAAGACCAAGGCCGTCTGCCCCTGAGTGGAATACATCCTTGGCAAAGATGGGCATTACAAACCGGATGGGCGCCATCATCATCACCTGGACAAAGCCCATAATCAGAAGAAGCATGATGACAGAGTCTCGGCGGATGTAGCCGAACCCCTGGATGATATCGCCCAATGCGCTCTTGCCTGTCCGGCCTTGTACCGCATAGTGCGGTGATAGCTTCCCTGTGACCAACAATGAGGCCAGGTACATCCCGGTGATAATGAAGTACAGATTCGCCACGCCTAGCCATGCTGTGAAACCACCAGCAAGGGCCGGTGCCAGCATACTCATGACGCTCATAGCCAGGGAGTTCAAAGCAGACGCGTTCATGATTTTTTCACGCCCCACAATCTGCGGAACGATAGCCTGTCTGGCGGGCATCATGAAGGGCATGATGGAACCGTGAATAAAAGAGGCTACCAGTAAGTGCTGCCAGCGGATGTTGTCGGTGAGGACCAGGATTGCAACGGTGACAGATAGGATGGAAAAGGCAACCTGACACGTCTGGATGATACGTTTCTTCTCCAGCCTATCAACCAGCACACCACCGTAGAGGGAAAACAGAAGACCGGGGGCACCGGCACCAGCACTTACAACGCCTAGCAGTAGACCGGAATCCGTTAGGTCATAGACAAAGTACCCTCTGGCAAATGTCTGCATCTGCATTGCGCCCATGGTGAGGAGAGAACCTACCCAGAGGAAGCGGAACTCAATATTGGACAGAGAGCTGAATGTGCGTTTGAAATAAGAGCTTTCGATAGGGGTGAAGGGAAGCACAGCGGATTCCTTGGTTGATGGTGCGTGGACACTATCTCCATCATCTGATTGATGAGAGGCTTCTAGAGGTTTGGCCCCGGCAGGTTCTTCCGCGTTCATAGGCTCCATAACGCCAAGTTTAAAATAAAGGAAACGGGTAAGAGGTCTGGGGCCGAGACAGAGGGGGTTGGCCGTTGATCTCCAGTTCATAGGATACATGAACTGGGGGCAGCGAACAAATGCCCGCTACTGCTGCTGGGGCCATGCGCGTAGACCCAATCCTGTAACCATAGCCAACACCGCGGCCACAAAAGACACGATGAACACCGTGCCAATGCCGTCAATATCGCCTTTATCCGCACCAATGAGCCCCGCAATGATGGCAGAGCCCAGAATGCTGCCCAAGTACCTGCTAGTGGAATACACTCCGGCCGCTGCACCAATCTGCCGCGCGTCTACGGATTCCACGGAAGTGGTCTGGAGTCCCGTCATGGCAAGTCCAAGCCCAACACCTACAAGGACCAGGCTAAGGACCAGGGCATCCATGGGAACATCCACTCCTGCAAATGCCAGTGGCGCGGTACCAAGCGCAAATACCACAAGGCCAACCATGGTAGGAATCTTTCTGCCGTACTTATCAAGCATGCGTCCAGCCCCTACAGACATGAAAATCATGCCCATGGTCATAGCAGTTAGGACAAAGCCAGTTTGCAGGGCTGAAGAACCGTTTCTTCCTACGAGAAACAGCGGCACAGCAATGAGGAGGGAGTACATGGAGAGGTTAGTTAGGGCGATGCCTAGGCTGGCGGCGGCAAATGATCTGTTACGAAATATCTTCGGTTGAAAAACCGGATCCGGATGATGCGCCTCTCGCCACCCGAATCCAATGATGGCGATGGCAATGGCGGGGATTCCTACTGCTATCACTAGGATGTCAGCGCCCCTGGATATATATATCAAGAGTGAGACAACGCCAATCAAAATGGCTGACAAGGCAAAGGCACCAAGGATATCGAACTGACCAAGTGAGCCTGAGCGCATCGGCTTAGGGAGAATTCTCCAGCCAAGGATGAACGCTGGGACAATGACGATAATGTTGACGAAGAAAACCGCGCGCCACCCTGCTCCCTCAACCAGTGCGCCCCCCAGCGGCGGCCCTAAGCCCGCAGCAACCCCAATAATGGCACCCAGTATCCCAAAGGCCATCCCTCGCCTGTTTTCAGGCACGGATTCCCGGATGAGGGCCCCGGTATTCGGCGTAATCATTGCGCCGGCAACGCCCTGCATGATACGGAAGGCCAGTAGCGTGGGGAGGTTTGGTGCCAACCCCGAAGCGATGGAGGAACCACCGAACAGGATGAGGCCCAGCAGCACCATGCGCCTGCGACCAAACCTGTCGCCAATCTTCCCGCCTACGGGAAGCAGCGACGCCATGGCGATGAGGTAGCCCGTAATCAGCCAACCGGACGTTGCTAGCCCTACGTCAAACTCTTCAATGATGTTGGGTAGTGCCACTGCCAGCATGGTGGAATTCAGTGGCACTAGCATAGTTGCAAGAGCCGCGGTGATGATTACCGTGCGAGCTGAGTGAGTTTTGGTTTCACTAGCTGGCGTAGCTGTGCCTCCGTTGTTCAAGGACGATGCTCCCATGATGTAGGCCTGGGCCTATGGTGTTTGATCGTGTGACGGTTATCGTCGCCACGCCATTGTACGGCATAAAACGCCTCTCGTCAGAAGGTTGGGGTCTTGCAGCATTACGGCGCACCAGTAGACGTGGAGTGGTGCTTCACTGAGGGTCAGGTCAACCTGCTGCAAAGCAGGCCTATCACAACAATGTAGGCGTCTTTTAATTGTTCGAAAATTGGACACGATAAAAAAGGAAGAGGCCCCGCGTAATTACGGGGCCTCTTCCTTTTGGTTCCTTGGGAAACTAGCCACCTGCTTCCATTTCAATCATTGGCCTGCGAGCGGTCATGCGCTGACTCTTCACTTCAGCTACTGCCTGGGCTGTGGGAAGGTCTGAGGGGAAGAACTGGCGCACCGTCCGTACTTTATAGGCGTTCGGCGACCACGGTTCTGTAGGCTCCTGCCCTTCCATGAGCTTGCGGGCGGTTCGGAGTAGCCGTTGACGCACACGGATGATGCCCTCGTCAGAGGTCAACAGGTGCTCCTGCGTGCGGTCGGCAATGGGGCCCCACTGATCCTCCATCATCGCGATGTCCTGGAGTGGGAAGTTCTTGATGCCGGTGAACGAGTAGTTCTTCTGGGCCACTCGGTCAACCTTGTAATCGTTCTCCATGTTCTCCACGGGGAGGAACGTGCCAGGGATAAGCTCCGGGTGAGTGTAGTTGCCGTGCTTGTACTCTATGAGCTCATACTCGGGGATGGGCTCGTAGCTCCAGCGGAAGCGGAAGAACATAGTGTTCTCATCGTCAATGGGGATACGCATGTTACTGGAGAAGATGCCAGGGCCAGCAATGCCCGCGGTGCAATAGATGGGCATCATCCAGTGAGTGAGGCCCACAAGTTGACCACTGGAGAGGTTGGCCTTGGAAATCATCTCTATGCCGCCGTCAGTGTCCTCAATGTCTACATAGCGAGGCATGGGATCTTCAAAGGTGTTGCCAACCTGACCCACAATCACCGCTTGGTTGGATGCGTTGCCATCGAGCGTCGAGTGCAGGTAACCGGCATGGCTGGGGTCGTAGTCACCCTCCATGCCTTGCAGGTAGTTGCACTTGAGGACAAACTTCATCACATAGAGGTTTTCAGCTGGCATGTCCATCCAGTCGAAAGCAGGCATTGGGGGCTGCTTGTCCTTGGGCCCCATGTACGCCCAAATCATGCCAGCCTTTTCCACCGCCGGGTAGGATGCGATGGATACTTTGTCCTTGTATGTCTCACCCTCAGGGCTGTTGGGGAGGTCTACGCATTTGCCGTCTACATCAAACTTCCAACCGTGGTAGACGCAGCGCAGTCCGCACTCCTCGTTGCGGCCGAAGAATAGCGGCGCGCCGCGATGCGGGCAGTAGGCATCAAGAATGCCGACCTTTCCCTCAGAGTCTTTGAACGCCACAAGTTTCTCGCCCAGGACGTTCAGACGTACCGGCGTGCTATCCGCGCCGGGTACTTCCTCTGCCAACATGACTGGTATCCAGAAACGCCGGAAAAGCTCTCCCATTGGCGTTCCGGGGCCTACCTGCGTGATTAGCTCATTGTCTTCTTTAGTAAGCATGCGCTCTCCTCTTGCGGGTTTTGGTTTCGGTGGTTCCTTAATCCAATTTATGTGGTGGGCACCGCCTTGCGTACCGTACCACGCCAGATTACTAATACTGAATACCATTAGCAACCAAACGGCAATAGGGCCAAAAGGCCCTAGTTAGGGACAAAACGTCCCTGATGTTGCTTACACAACCTGCGTATACACGTCCACCAGCGCAACACGTCCGGCTTTGACCTCTTTTAGAGCGTGTTCAAGGGCCGGTTTCAGGTCTTCAACTTTCTCTATCGGCCCCTCCGCCCATGCGCCAAAGGAACGCGCCAGTCCAACGAAGTCCACGTTCGGGTCGTCAATATCGATGCCGATGGTGCGACGCTCCATTGGCCGGTCACGAACCTGCGCCATTGCTCCTTGATGGCCAAGGTCGTTGCCGTACGTGCGGTTGTTGTACATAACGATGAGCATGGGGATGCGGTGATGCACTGCCGTCCACAGCGCGGCGGGCGTGAACAACATGTCCCCGTCTGACTGGATGTTGATGGTCAGCCGACCCTTGTCGCGGTTGGCTAGCGCAACACCTATCGCGTGGCCCAACCCCTCGCCGAGGCCACCACCGCCGCGGGCGCTCACATCCTGATACGGCTCCTTGATGTCCCATAGTCGCTGAATCCAGCCTCGCAGGTCGCCATTCCCTACTACCCAGTCCTCGTCCTTCACCACCTCCCACAACTCTTGGGCGATAGTCGAGAGGGCCAGCGGGTGCTCGCCTGCCTGAGCTTTGGCAATCGCCTGACTCTTGGCCAACGCAGCCTCTTGAAATCCCTTGATGCGTTTGCCTCGCTCTGCAATCTCAGCCGTGGAGCCGGTGGCGTCTTCCAGCCTGCGTTGAACAATGTCCGCTAGTGCGGGCACCGCCATGGAGGTTTCCGCAGCAACGGAAATGTCTGTGGGATAGAGGTGCCCGTGGTCGTCTGCCCAGCTCTTTGTTAGGAGTTGGCGCAGGGATATGTCTATCAGCTTGGCGTCTGGGCGGATGATGTCTGTGGCGATGCGCGTGGCTCTGTCCAGGAGGGTAAGTTCCTGCTGAAGGTCGTACACGTCCAGGGCCAGAATCACGTCTGCCTCTGCCAGCAATTCATCTTTTGATTCTGCGGCATACAGCGGGTGTCGCGTGGGGAAGTTAAAGAAATCGCCGCCGTTGACCACGGGAATGGAAAGGCTCTCTGCCAACCGAATCAGACCTTTTATAGCGTCGTCTGAACGTCCGAGAAAGTCAGCCAGCACCACCGGGTTCTTGGCTGCCATCAACATGCCGGCAACCTGGTCCAGCGCATTGGCGTCTGCCTGGAGTCGAGTGGGCTTCGGGAAGCGTGAGAAGTCCGGGAGTTCATAGGGCTTTGTAAGCTTCTCCTCCTGAACATCGGCATCAAAGCACACATAAACCGGTCCCAGCGGCTCTGAGGTGACCAGGTTGTACGCGCGTATCAGTGATTCTACGGACGCCTCAACGCTGGCTGGCTGATCGTCCCACTTCACAAAGTTTCTGACAGCCTCGCCCTGGACATTGGCGGTGTGAATCCAGTCAATCCACGGTCTACGGTGGTTGGCGTCCACCGGGCCTGTAGCGCCCAGTACCAGCACTCCCGAACGTCCCATCCACGCGTTGAACATTGCCATGGAGGCGTGCAGCAGTCCCACGATGTCATGGACGAATGCAGCCATTGGTTTGCCTGCGGCGCGACCGTACCCCTGGGCGATGGCCACAGCAATTTCCTCGTGGTTGCAGACAATGAACTCGGGCCGCTCGTTGCCCAGGTGGTTCACAATGGAGTCATGGATGCCCCGGAACGTTGCGCCGGGATTCATTGCGATGTACTCGATACCCAGGCCTCGTATGGTATCGGCGATGACATCGGATCCGTACTCCTGTGGGGCTAAGCCGCTCTTCTTGGGGTCTGTGGTCATGGGAGCCTCCTAGTGCGTGTATTAGATTGTAGGAAAATGAAAGAAATTTATAACGTTTCCGGCCACCATCTTGTACCGTTCATCGGCGGGCACATCCTTGAAGTTCCAATCCAAAGTCTCTTGAGAATCCGGAAAATCCGATTCCTGATGGGGAAAATCAGACGCCCAGATCAGGTTATCAACGCCCATGTGGTGACGGAGTTCCACCCCGGCCCTATCCTGCTGGAATCCCCACAGGCAGTGCTCATGGACGTACTCACTGGGTGGTTGATTCAGGGGCTTGAAGCCCAACAACCGCTCATCCGCAAGCTGTGCCTCTTCCATTACATTGTCTGTCCCACGGTCCGGGTGGAGTTGCACACCGATTTCCACTGTAATCTCCTTGGGTTCCCTTTGAGTTTTGTGATGGGGGGCCGAGTCGACAGAGCTGGGTTATGGGCTAATCGACATCCTAGTACCAGAAAGAATAATGCATCAGTCAAGCTGCGCCGAATCCGACACTGACGCGCCGAATCTGATACAGTCCCTTGAGCATTTGAACCCACTCAGGAGCGATGACTCTGAAACGACCTCAGATTTTTTATGGCTGGATCATGGTGGCCGTGGCTGGTCTGGGTGGAGTCTTCACCCTGGGGACCGGTCTCTGGAGCATTGGCATCTTCGTCTCACCCATGCAGGATGAATTGGGGTGGAGTCGAACCGCCATCTTCGGCGCGTTGACCGTTCGTGCGTTGGTAGCAGGAGCACTGTCACCGTTTATAGGCCCCTTCTTTGATACCAGGAACGGCCCAAGGATCATGTCTATTGTGACAGCGATAATCCTGGGTACCTCCATGATGGCGATACGCTGGGTTCAGGAAGTCTGGCAGTTCTACCTGCTGTTCGGTGTACTGGGTGCGGTAGCTAATGTCTCAGGCGGAACAGTCCTGGTGGAATCCATCGTCCCCAAGTGGTTCATCCGCAAACGCGGTAGAGCGGTGGCGATGGCCAGTATGGGAGGAGCATTCGGCCCCGTGTTTCCTGCAGGGATTCAAGTGGCGATCTTGGCATTTGGCTGGCGAGATGCCTGGCTTGCGCTGGGGGCCTTTACCTTGGCTGTACTGCTGCCTCTGGCTTTTCTTATACGAACCTCGCCGGAAGACATGGGCCTGCTGCCGGATGGGGATGTGGAGCCGGAGGAGCAGCTTGGTGCGGTATCGTCAGCGTCCAGTCCTCAGGCGGCCAGGC
>CAVOCU010000040.1:0-15686 GCA_963694315.1 Dehalococcoidia bacterium
TTCGGTCGGAACGAAGAATGCGGTTTGCGATGCGTCTATCACGGGTGGAAGTTTGATGTGAATGGCGACTGTGTGGACATGCCATCAGAGCCAGCCGAGAGCAATTTCAAAGATAAGGTGAAGATTAAGGCCTACACTCTTAAAGAACGCAACGGTATGATCTGGGCCTACATGGGCCCACGCACGGAGCTTCCGCCCCTGCCCGACATTGAGCCGAACATGATGGAAGAGAGCCTGGATGGTAACTCTGCCGGGTTGCGAAACTGCAACTGGGTACAAGCTATGGAGGGCGACATTGATACCGCTCACCTCAGCTTCCTGCACATGGGCATGGTATCTGCAGAGGACGTTGCTCCAGGGTCATTCGATTTCTACAGCCAGCGTGACCGTGCTCCCCACTACCACGTGGTGGAGACGGATTACGGCATGATGTACGGCGCATATAGGCCAGCAGAAGAGGACACGTACTACTGGCGGGTCGCACAGTTCATGATGCCTTTCTACACCATCCCGCCCGAAGGCAGACTTGGGCAGAAAGTCGGCGTGCGCTGCTGGGTTCCGGTTGACGATGACCACACCATGTTCACGAGCATGTCCATTCGCAATTCCAACAGCTCAATGAATAGACAAACCGCTGATGGTAAGGCGATGGTCGGCCTAGGAGGCCCGCAGAACCGGATGGAAAACGGTACTGGGTTTCTTGAGCGATGGCGTTATCTGCCCACCAAGGAGAACGATTATCTGATTGACCGTGATGCCCAGAAAGATAAGAGCTTCACCGGCATCATCGGTATCCACATGCAAGATCAGGCGATTACTGAGAGCATGGGAATCACTGTAGACCGAACCCATGAGAGGCTCGGCACTAGCGATACCATGATCATCAAGACGCGGCAGCGGCTCATCAATGCTGCTCGGGCGTTACAGGAGGGCGTGCCGGCTCCCGCAGTCGATACACCGGAGGTCTACCAAGTGCGTTCCGGTGGCGTCATTCTCGATCGCAAGGCCGAATGGCTAGAGGCGACCGTAGAACTGCGCAAAGCCTTTAGAGTTCACCCTGATCTGGAAAGCTCCACAAAGTAGACCCTAGTCTTTGAAGTCAGTAAGGCTCTTTCCTCTGGAAAGGGCCTTACTACGCATTCTAGAAGGTGAGATGAGTTAGGACCAGACTGCCAAAATTTTCAAAACTACCCAGCCACAGAGGTGGCTACTCTATTTTTCCTATATATGGGGAAGCGCAAACCAATGCACCCTCTATGCCATCCCCATAGCTTTAACTCAGCTAGGAGGTCTGTACACCCCAGCGGATGGACGATGATAGAAAGAATGAGACAGCATTGGCCAATCAAAAGGGTGGGTCAGGTACGATTAAACGGCATGAGAAATAAATGACAACAGACCAGGAAGCATTTGAACTTTCGTGGCAAGGACGATTACCTTTCTTTTATGGATGGGTAATCGTAGCAGTTGCTTTCTTCATGGGGTTCATGGCTGGTGGTGCATTTTGGGCCGCGAGTGTGATTGCTATACCGATGCGAGAAGACCTTGGATGGAGCCTATCGTCTATTTACCTTGGTTTAACAGTTCGAATGTTAGTGGGAGCGGGAGGCATGCTCCTTTTAGGAAGATTTGCCGATCTTAAGAATGGTGCCCGATTGATCGGCGTGGTTAGTGGAGCCATTGCCGCAATATCGCTAGCAGCGACCGGATTAATAAACTCCCAATGGGAATACATTCTCTTTTATGGTGTTATTGGCGGATTGACCACCTCGGGAACAGGGTTTCTGGTGATGTCTACGGTAGTCCCTCGTTGGTTCCTGCGCCACCGCGGGCGTGCCGTTGCAATGGCCACCATGGGTACTGGTGCAGCTGCATTTATCCTTCCCCCACTCGTAGCCTTTATTTTAGAGTTTATTGGTTGGAGAGGAACATGGGTTATTTTGGGATCTTTAACCTTTCTTTTTTCCTGCCTTCCTGCCTTATTGGTCTCGCGGCAACCTGAAGATGTAGGGCTCCTTCCTGACGGAATACCGGTAGAACATTCAGATCAATCTTCATTAGTGCATCCTGTTCGGAGCTACACAGCTTCTGAAGCCATTCGTACTAAAACAATGTGGATATTACTCTTGGCAATAGCAGCAGCAAGTTTATCTCCGAACGGCGTTCCTTCCACTCTGGTGCCTATGTACATTGACAAAGGGTTTTCCACTCACTTGGCTGCACTAGGATTCAGTATTTATGGCTTATTTAGTATGTTGGCTCGGTTTTTCTGGGGGTATTTGGCAGATCGGTACCACATACGTACCGTTTTAATAGCCATAGGGGTTTTCACCGGGATGTCGATGCCGCTAATGCTGGTACTTCCGGGAAATTTTGCCCTGGTCTACGCCGCATTTATGGGTTTTGGTATAGGCGGCTTTGTAGGCACACAACAACTTGTATGGCCCAGCTATTTTGGCCGCAACCACCTTGGTGCAATCGTAGGATTGTCGATGCCTGTCACTTTTAGTGTGATGGCTATTGGACCTTTATTGATGGCTCAAAGTTTCGATCGAACCGGGGGATACGGGTTTGGACTTGCTTGCATGGGCATATCTTGGGTAGTATGCGCAGTGGCTATGTTCTTCGCCAAACCTGCGGCATCTAAACTTATATGAAACCCACTGCCAGAAGTACGATGGTATACAATAGTTGTCCTAATGAAATTAAATCGGTGTTGATAAAAGCATGAAAATAAATCTGAAGGTCACTGGGCTGATTCTCTTCCTTGGAATAGTCATGACGATGGGGGCTTGCGGCGAGAGTGCGTCACCGGTACTACAAGTTGTAGTGCCGACATCCACTGCAAAACCGGTGCCAATTACTGCACCTATACCAACTGCAAAACCGGTGCCAACTACTGCACCAACACCAACTGCAAAGCCGGTGCCAACTGCAACACCCATGCCTACTGCAACACCCATGCCTACTGCAACACCTATGCCTACTGCAACACCTATGCCTACTGCAACACCTACGCCTACTGCAACACCTACGCCTACTGCAACACCTACGCCTACTGCAACACCTACGCCTACTGCAACACCTACGCCTACTGCAACACCTACGCCTCCGGGCAGGGTCTCTACGATAACTATTCTGAATGCAACTAACTTCTCAACAGAAGAAATACGCAGCTGGACTCAGGTAGCCACTGCGAACCTGAGTTACACCGCGCCAGATATTCTCGGTGTTATTTGGTCGATAGGAAGCGAAATTGGCACAACTGGTGAGGTCGGGGCCCCTTTTAACAAGTACACCCAAGTCAGGGATCTCTCAGAACTCAAATCAACAGCTGATGCTTTCGATGCATGGGTGGATGCTGCAGGATGCACGACTACTGATGCCTGGAGAGCAGTAGAAAATCAAGAACTTAAGGAGAGGGTCCGAGTCTGGATTGAGGGGAGCTATGATGCAGCAACAGCCCCTGAAGCTTGTCTTGAATCCCGAACGGTCACGGTAGGAGCCAATTCAGAGCAGAGTAAAGATACGGTGCAAAGAATATACCTTCACGAAATTTATCATGCATTGCAGGTAGCTTTGTACGAAGGTCACTGCTACTCAATAGAAATTTTCCAAGGGGAAAGTGGTGTGAGGCCAGACCCAGTCCGTGATGCAAAATCCGAGGCTGGTAGGTGGTTCGCTGAGGGGCTTGCCGAGTATTTTGCATATATCACGCAGGCTAAAATCAAAGGTAATACCAATGGAGTCCAGCTCATGCTCGCAGCTGCAGGTGCTGCGGCGAATGAATCTAAAGATTTAAATGAAGGTATAGCAACGAGCGGATCAGCGGCAGTTCGGTTGCTCGTGGAGCGTGGAGTTATCACTGAAGATCAAATTCTTAATGCAAGTCTTTTTAAAACATGTGATTGGGTTGATACCTTCGGAGCAGCGGTTCCCGAAGTAATCCATGCAAAGGCAAATTGGCACCAACTTCAAAACCTCGGAGGTACATGGGGTTTTACAGCCGCCGCTCTCCAACCGTAGTTCCGGAATTCTTGAATGTTCATCTATCCATATGCCTTGGAGTTTCATGCGGAATAGAACTTCTTTGACTTCTCCAAGTTACTCACCCACAGCATCACGTGGTCAATTCCCATTGTCTTGATTTTCGCGTTGGTCTCCTGCGTAGCGCATCCTTCCCCTGATTTCTTTCACCCAATGGCCTACCCGGGCAGGCCATTGGGTGACGACCTGCCCGCTCCTTTGCAGCATGCGACACACCTCATGGACTACAATGCCACTAACTCATGTGATAGGGCCGGAGGTAAACATGGCTGAACTGCTCATTCGCAAAGCCACCACAGAAGATGTGGATGAACTCTTAGAGCTTTACCGTCAGTTGGCTTCCACTGGAGAACTCCCTAACGCCACAGACGCAACCATGGTGATTGACCTCATTAACTCCAACCCTTGGATGCTCTTTCTGGTGGCAGAGATGGACGGCATGGTGGTCGGCACAGTCACGGTGGTGATTGTCCCCGCCATTACGCATTCCGCTCAACCCTGGGCGCAGATTGAGCACATGGTGGTACACGAAGCACACAGGGGCATTGGCATTGGCCGCGCACTACTCGCCCGTTGCGAGGAACATGTCCGTGCCGTGGGTGGCTTCAAGATGCAGTTGCAGAGCAGCAACCACCGAGAGGATGCCCACAGGTTCTACGAGCGAGAAGGGTTCAGTGCGTCTTCAATGGGGTATCGCAGGTACCTATAAGCTTCCGATCGGGCGCGTGCGAAGTTGACTCTCCCCCATCGCGCTCGTAAACTCCATAACTGTCCTGACCGTAGCTATCCGGGACACCGTCCACGATGTCTTCCATGAGTGACACAATCCACAGTCGAGGTATGCATGCCACCAGCGCGCCCCAAGTTCTTCTACGGGTGGATCATCGTAGTGGCAGCCGTAGCTGCCGGGGCCTTCTCCAGTGGCGCGGGCGTCTGGGGTGCGAGCGTATTCATCTCTCCCATGACGGACGAGCTAGGTTGGTCTCGCTCTGCCTTCTTCGGCGCATTCACCATCCGGGCAATCCTGGCTGGCATCCTCTCGCCAATCATTGGCCCTATGCAGGACTCCCGCTCCGGGCCACGTATCCTCATGTTCGCCAGCGGCGTCACCATGGGCTTCTCCCTGATCGGCCTCAAATGGGTAGACAATCTGGGAGTCTTCTACGTGCTCTTCGGCGCGCTGGGAGCCCTGTCTATGATTGGCGGCGCGGAGATGCTCACTGTCGCCATCGTGCCCAAGTGGTTTGTACGACGTCGCGGTAGAGCTGTTGCCATCGCCTCTACAGGCACCGCTATGGGCCCGCTCTTCTTTCCCTTCATGGTCCACGCCATCATCTCGGCCGTGGGCTGGCGAGACGCCTGGATGGTCATGGGTTTCATCATCCTGGCGATACTCGTTCCGCTTTCATTCCTGATTCACTCTAAACCCGAAGACATCGGCCTCCTACCGGACGATGACGTTGAACCTACGCCCAAGGCCTCGCCCGCCTCAGCGAGTCCCCCAAGCGCGACGCCAGAGGCGGAAGCGTCTCGAGCCGCAGCTCGGCCCTCGCTGAAAGCGACGAAGGAAATACGAGAGGGCAGCATGACTCGAAGCGAGGCCGTCCGGACGCGGTCGTTCTGGCTGCTTATCGCCGCCTTCACCCTGGCAATGCTGGGGATGGGAGGGTTCCACGCCAACTGGCTCCCTTACTTTGAGGATTTAGGATTCTCTCCCTCAACGGGGGCATGGGCAGCTTCGGCCTACGGCATCTGCTCCATCAGTATCCGTCTCTTTTGGGGCATCCTGGCTGAGCGGTTCCCAGTACGGTACCTCATGGTGGCCCAGAGCTTGATTACCGGGGTCAGCATCATCCTCTTCCTAAACATCGTGAACGTCCCCACGTTGATACTAGCCGGGGGGTTCCACGGCATCGCCCTTGGCGGGTTCTTTATCATGCGCCCGCTCATGGTTGCCAACTACTTCGGCAGAGAGCATCTGGGGGCCATCAACGGCATCCTTCGCCCCTTCGTCACCGCCAGTGGAGCCATGAGCCCGCTGCTGGTTGCAGGCATGTTTGATATCTACGGTTCCTACAAAGAGGCGTTCCTATTGATCATGATCACCTGGTTCGCTGCCGCCGCTGTCGTATATATGGCTAAGCCGCCACGGAAACGCCTGCAAGAGCAGAGTTCCACAACCACTCCCCCCACCTAACAACGCGCTACCGTTCGATACTGCTCCTTCCTATGCTAGAATGTCCCCGCTTTCATATGTTGGGGACTAAAGCTGTTGGGGACTAAAGCTGTTGGGGACTAAAGCCGTGTATTGGAGGCTCCGTACCTGATGAAGAACAAGGTATACGCAAGTTTTGATGAGGTCGTAGCTGATATCCCGGACGGCGCAGTATTCATGGCCGGTGGGTTCGCCTCCATTGGCGTTCCCCGCAACCTCTTGGCCGCGTTGGTTCGACAGGGCGCAAAGAACCTGACGGGTATCTCCAACAACCACGGCAGCATGGGAGAACTCATGGATGTGGGCAAGCTCGTCGATAACGGCCAGATACGCAAGATGGTCTGCGCTTTCACGGCGGCCCCTCACCCCTCGCGTGCAGCAACCTTTGAAAAACTGCATGAGGCAGGAGAGGTGGAAGCGGAGTTGGTACCTCAGGGAACGCTGGTGGAACGAATGCGAGCAGCAGGGGCTGGCATTGGCGCGTTCTACACTGCAACCGGCGTAGGCACAGAGACCGCAGAGGGCAAGGAGCATCGCGAGTTCAACGGCCGTACCTACGTGCTGGAACTTCCCCTCCCTGCCGACTACGCCTTTGTGCGTGCCTACAGAGCGGACACCTTTGGGAACCTCCAGTTCCGTCGCTCCCAGCGCAATTTCAATCCCATCATGGCAATGGCCGCCAAGATTACCATCGCAGAGGTGGAAGAAGATATTCTGGAACTGGGACAGATGGATCCAGATTCCATCCACACACCCGGCATCGTGGTGGACAGGATCGTCAAGATACCTCCAGCACCGAAGGGAATCTGGGACAAGCCCAACCCAAGAAGCTAGGATTTCGACACACAAGCTGTCATCCTTTGGCAGGATTAGGACGAGTTGCAAATAGCGAGACTGTGGAGCCTTGAAGACAAAAGGACAAACATGACGACAGAGAAACAACCCCTAGATAGACAGACCATGTGCAACCGACTTGCCATGGAGTTTCAGGATGGCTGGGTGGTCAATCTTGGCGTGGGCATGCCCACCCTCTGCTCCAACTACGATTTTGGTGATACGGACATCCTGTTTCAGTCTGAGAACGGCGTCATTGGCTACGGCCCAATGGCGGCTGAAGGCGAAGAGGACATCCACCTGGTCAACGCCGGTGGGCAGCACGTCACGTTGCAGCCCGGGGCAGCCATCATCCACCACGCTGATTCCTTTGCCATCATCCGTGCCGGTTACGTTGACGTGACGGTCATGGGTTCATACGAAGTCGCTGAGAACGGTGATTTCGCCAACTGGAAGACGCTAGGCCGCAAAGGCGGCGGCATCGGCGGCGCAATGGATCTGGCCGTCGGCGCAAAGCAGGTGTTCCTTGCATTGGAGCACACCACGCGCGAGGGCTTGCCTCGGTTGCTCAAGCGCTGCACTCTACCGCTGACCGCAGTGGGCGTGGTCACCAAAGTGGTCACCAATCTGGGCCTGTTCGATACCACACCAGAGGGTTTCCTGATGCGTGAAATTGCGCCAGGCTACACCCCGGAAGAAGTCCAGGCAGTCACGGAAGCCAAGCTCATCATCTCACCAGACCTCAAAGAGCTTCAGGTGAAGTAAAGACCACTCGTCGGGGAGGCCAGGCCCAGACACATGTGCCCCCGTTTAGGAAAAAATAGGAGTAAACATGGCAAACCTCTCAAAGTCCGTAGCTATCGTCGGAACAGCAGAATCCGATGAGATTGGCCTCGTTCCCAACAAGTCGGCACTCCAACACCACGCGGAAGCGGCGCACAACGCCCTGGAAGACGCTGGCCTCACTAAGGACGACGTTGATGGCCTGTTCACAGCAGGCTTCTCAACCCTGGCCACAGCCGATTACATGGGCATACAACCCAAGTTCACAGATAGCACATCCATAGGCGGCTCTTCGTTCGTGGTGCACATCGCCCACGCCATGGCCGCCATCAACGCAGGCTACTGCGAGGTCGCCCTCATCACCCACGGTCAGACAGGACGCAGCGGCAGGGCGCAAATTCCACCCGATCCCAACTTGCCCACAATGCAGTACGAGTTCCCCTACGGCTTCATCGGCCAGCCCATCAACTACGCTATGGCCGCAAATCGCTATATGCACCAGTACGGCGAAGACCGCACACGGCAGGCGCTGGCGGAGATTGCGGTGTCAACGCGCAAGTGGGCAACTCTGAATCCCAAGGCGATGATGCGCGATGAGATGACCTTTGACGATTACCACAACTCGCGTTGGATTGCCTGGCCCTTCCATCTGCTGGATTGCTGCCTGGTGACGGACGCAGGCGCGGCAGTGGTCATTACATCGGCAGAACGGGCCAAGAGCCTGAAGAAGAAGCCCGTGTGGGTTCTTGGCGCGGCGGAAGGCCACGATCACATGGGGATTTCCACGATGCCTGACCTGACATCGACCATCTCACGACGCACCGGCCCGGACGCTATGGCGATGGCTGGCGTCACCCACAGCGACATTGACCTAGCGATGATTTACGACTCCTTTACCTACACAACCCTGGCGACGCTGGAGGGGCTTGGCTTCTGCGGCAGGGGTGAGGGGCCGGACTTCGTGGCGGGGCAGCGCACGGCTCCCGGCGGCGATTTCCCGGTGAACACGAACGGCGGTGGCCTGAGCTACACGCACCCGGGCATGTACGGCATCTTCCTCATTGTGGAGGCTGTCCGACAGCTTCGCGGCGAGTGCGGCGACCGCCAGGTACCCAATTGCAAGATTAACCTGACTAACGGCACCGGAGGGGCACTGTCCTCAACCGGCACCGTAGTACTCGCGGTCGACTAAATACAACCAAACATCTCGGCCCTCTGGCCAGGCCCAGACATATGTGCCCCCGCAAAATAAGGAGACAAACATGACACAGCAACCGTATACAAAACCAATCCCTGTGCCTCAGGGCGAATCCGACTTCTATTGGGAGAAGGCCAAGGCCCATGAGTTGTGGCTACGCCATTGCGACGACTGCAACAAAGCCTACTTCTACCCAAGGGACATCTGCCCGATGTGTTTCTCGCGGAACACGTCCTGGGTGCAGGCTAGTGGCAAAGGCACGTTGCATACCTTCGCTATCGTCCACCGCGCACCGACGCCCGCATTCCGCGACGATGCGCCTTTTGTGGTAGCGATGGTAGACCTGGAAGAGGGACCGCGCATGCCCACAAACCTGGTTGGTGTGGAGCCTGACCCGGCGAATATCAAGGTTGGCATGGCGGTAGAAGTGGTCTTTGAGGACATCACCGACGAGATAGCCCTGCCTAAGTTCAAGCCAGCGGTTTAACCGCTTTTGCTTACGGGGTGTTCTGGGTTGTGGCCCAGACAATAATGATTACTACTCTTGCTTGTGCCTTACATAGCTTGGGCAACAAGCCAAACCCCAGCAGAAGCGGCAAGCCGCCCCTCCCTATGCTAAAATAGCCCTCGCGCCTGCTGCGGCTTAGCTGCAGCGGCAACAAACCAAACTCCAGAAAGCGGTAGCCGCCAAACAAAAGCGGCAAGCCGCCCCAGCAAAGGTGGCAAGCTACATGAAAGTCCACGAGTACCAAGCGAAGGCCTTGATGGCCAAGTACGGAATCCCAGTCCCCCAGGGCGGCGTAGCCGCAACACCAGAGGAAGCCAAGAAGGTTGCAACAGACCTTGGCGGCAAAGTAGTGGTGAAAGCTCAGGTCCACGCAGGTGGTCGGGGCAAAGCTGGCGGCGTGAAAGTCGTTGGCAACCCGGAGGAAGCCGCTGAATTCACCAAGTCCATCCTCGGCACCCAGTTAGTCACCTTCCAGACAGGGCCAGAGGGCGTGCCCGTTGGTTCCGTGTTGGTTGAAGAGACCATGGACATCGTCAAAGAGTTGTACCTGGCAATGCTCATCGATACAAGCACCCGGAGCATCGTAGTTATAGCGAGCGAGGCCGGGGGCATGGACATCGAAGAAGTTGCAGATACAACGCCGGAGAAAATCCTGCGCGTGGTGGTTGACTCCACCGTGGGCCTACAACCGTTCCAGGGCCGTCAGCTTGCCTACGGCATGGGCATGGCACCTGAGTTGGTGCGTCCCGCCGCAGACCTGATGATGAAGCTCTACAAACTCTTCGTTGAGCAGGACTGCTCCCAGGCGGAGATCAACCCCCTCGTCGTCACAGGCGATGGCCGTGTGCTCCCCGTGGACGCAAAGCTGACCATTGACGACGATGCGATGTTCCGTCACAAAGACCTTGATTCCCTTCGAGACGCCGGTCAGGAAGACCCGCTTGAGTCCCAGGCCCACGATATTGCCGTCATCTACGTGCGACTCGATGGCGATGTCGGTTGTCTGGTCAACGGCGCGGGCTTGGCTATGGCAACAATGGACGTGGTCACGAATGTGGGCGCTAAGCCGGCCAACTTCCTGGACGTAGGCGGTGGCGCTGACGAGGAGCGAATCCGAGCAGCTGTAGGCATCCTGCTTTCAGACCCCAACGTGAAGCGAGTGCTGGTCAACATTTTCGGCGGTATCCTCCGCTGCGATATGCTGGCTAGAGGCCTGGTAGCAGCCTACGCCGATAAGAAGTCCACAGCGCCCCTGGTAGTGCGTATGCTGGGCACCAACGCGGAAGAGGGCCGTCAGGTTCTCAGCGAGTCCGGCCTGAACGTCACCATCGCGCACACCTTCAACGAGGCCGCAGAGGCGTTGAGGGCGTAGCAAAGAATCCGCACCTTCGGGGAAGCCCAGAGGGGTTCCGAGGCCCACGTCAACGGAGTTGGGAAAAGTTCCCCCGGTATGAGAGAAATTAAAAAGAAATCTCAGGTAGGACAAACAAATGAGTATCTTAGTAAACAAGAACAGCCGAATCCTGGTACAGGGCATCACAGGGCGTGAAGGTAGCTTCCACACCATGCGATGCATGGAGTACGGCACCAACGTCGTTGCAGGCGTCACGCCGGGTCGTGGCGGCACGCTGTTCGGCGAAACCTCAATACCCGTATTCAACACCGTAGAAGAGGCCGTTGCTGCAACAAACCCCAACGTATCCCTTATCTTTGTGCCAGCACCCTTCGCAGCAGACGCCATCCTGGAATCGGCTGCAGCTGGCATCGCCCTGGTGGTTCCCATCGCAGAGGGCATACCACCCCATGATATGGTGCCTGTCGCCCGCTACTTGGACGGCTCAACCACCACCCGAATGCTGGGCCCCAACTGCCCGGGACTCATCTCTCCCGGGGATAAGTGCAAGGTGGGCATCATGCCCGGGGCAATCCACCTGGGTGGCCGCGTAGGCGTGGTCTCCCGCAGCGGAACACTGACATATGAAGCCGTAGGCCAGCTTTCCGGCCTGAGCATCGGTCAGTCCACCTGTGTGGGCATTGGCGGCGATCCCGTCAGCGGCACAACGTTTGTGGACGTGCTCAGGCTCTTCAACGAGGATCCGGACACAGATGTTGTAGTGCTCATCGGAGAGATAGGCGGCACCAAGGAACAGGAAGCCGCAGAGTACATTAAGTCTGAAATGAAGAAGCCCGTTGCCTCCCTCATCGTGGGAGCCAGCGCACCTCCCGGGAAACGTATGGGCCACGCCGGAGCCATCATCAGCGGTGCAGCAGGTCGCGCTGATGAGAAGGTGAAAGCACTCCTAGCAGCAGGGGCCAGTCCAATCCCAACCCCCGGCGATATTGGCATTACCGTCCAGGAAATTCTGAATGCTCGATAGGCTGTTGCAGAGCTTTTTGCCTTCAAACAAAGACTTCAAACTGCGCTACAGGCTTTGGTTCGCTGGAGTGGCTCTGATTGCTCTTCTCGGAGCAATCTTGACCTTTCTATCTGACATGAACTTCAAAATTACTATAGGGTTCATAGTTATCTTTATTATCTCCAACTGCATTAACCAAACACTCTGGCTATTCAAGGTAGCATCAAAGGGTAGGAAGCCTTCATGACCACTAAGACCAAAGGAAGAATTTTCTCCGGTATGCGACCTTCCGGTCGGTTGCACCTTGGCAACTTGCTGGGGGCGCTGAAAAACTGGGTCGCCCTCCAGGACGACTACGAGTGCATCTACAGCATTGTGGACGTGCACGCCCTCACTACCCTCACGGACGGCCATGAGGCAGCGGAAATAGCTGGCAGTGTCCACGAGATTGCTCTGGACTGGCTGGCTGCGGGTCTGGACCCTGAGCGCAGCACCATCTTTGTCCAGTCCCACGTGCCAGAGGTCATGACCCTTCACACGCTCCTGAGCATGGTCACTCCCCTGGGGTGGCTGCTACGTGTTCCCACCTTCAAGGACCGCGTCCGACAGATGAATGAGACTGAGGAGTCGGTAAGTTATGGCCTTGTAGGCTACCCGGTTCTCCAGACGGCAGACATCATCCTCTATAAGGCAGACACCGTACCCGTTGGCGCAGACCAGGTGGCTCACCTGGAAATTGCCCGGGAGATTGTACGGCGGTTCAACAACATGTTCGGCCCCACCTTCCCAGAGCCTAAGGCCAAGCTCACAGAGACACCGCTTGTGGTGGGTCTGGACGGTCAGAACAAGATGAGCAAGAGCATGGACAACCACATTGAACTTGCCGCCACCGCAGAGGAGACAGCCGCCAAGCTACGTACCGCATTCACAGACCCCCAACGCCTGCGTAAAACAGACCCCGGGCGTCCCGAGGTCTGCAACATCTACAGCCTCCACAAATTCTTCAACCCGGGCGACCTCAAGGCGGTGTATGACGAGTGCACCAAGGCCGAGCGCGGCTGCGTTGACTGCAAGGCCCACCTAGCCTCCGGCATCAATGCGTCTCTGGAATCCTTTCGCGAGCGACGCTGGGAATTGGAAGCCCACCCTGAACGACTCAAAGAGATTCTGGCCGATGGCGCCCAGAAAGCCTCTGCAATCGCAAAAGAGACCATCCTGGAAGTGCGAGAGCGTCTGGGAATCTCCATCCCCTAGCAACTACCGCAAGAACGGGAACCCTTTCGTCGAACGGCGCGTCATTCTTTTTGGAACCCCAATAAGAAAGGTGAAGGTGGAACGATGAAGAGATTCCTGGTCACACTAGCAGCTATTGCTTCGGTTTTCGTCCTGGCCGCTTGCTCAGGTTCAGATGAGAGTTTTGCAACGAGCGCGTCAAGCGCCAATGACTCGGCGATGAGCCAGTCTGAGGGTTTGTCTGGCTTCGCAATGGGTGCTCCAGGTCTGCCCAGCGCGCCTGCCCCTTCAATTGCCCCCTCTGTCGACTTCTCCAGACCAGAGTCCTTTGGCTCCAGCGATGGCAAATCTGCGGGCGAGATTTCCTTGCAGCTCGCAGAGCGCATGGTCATCTCCACAGGCTCCATCAGCGTTGAAGTGGAGGTTGTGCAGGCCTCAGTTCAAGGAGTCCAGGCCATCTCTGAAGGGTTGGGCGGCTTTGTGGAACAGCTTTCCAGCTATGGCGTTGACAACCACCAGCGCGCATCCATAACCATACGGGTGCCACAAGCCCAGTTCACCACTGCGTTGGAGCGGATTCGACTCCTGGGCGATGTGCAGAGCGAGAACATCGGCAGTGACGATGTCTCAGAGCAGTTCATAGACCTGGAAGCACGATTGAAGAGCGCTCTGCGAGAAGAGGAGAGCCTTCTTTCCCTGCTGGGCAAGGCCCAGAACGTCAGCGATATCCTCACCATAGAGCGTGAGCTTTCCCGTGTCCGCTCTGATATAGAGCGCTCCCAGGGACAGCTAAACTTCCTAGAGCGCAGGATTGACCTGTCCACGATCCACATCGAGCTTTTCCCACCTGATGAGGAAGGGTACCAAGCACCTTCCTTGTCTGAGAATATTGCAGTGGGAGACATTGGAGGCCGGTTGGAAGCAATAAAGGCGCTTGTAACTGGGCTGAACGGTGAGTTGGATCGCGTGTCCTACTCTGAAAGCAACGGGGTGCAGCGGGCTGACCTAATCATCAGGGTTTTCACTGCTGATTTTGACACCGCTGTAGCAAGTATTGAGAGTGACGGTGAAATTGTATTCAAGGAGATTCAGGAAGGTGCCGGTGAGCCACCCATAGCTGCCCCGGGTGATAAGCCAGACGCCTGGATATCCCTAGCTCTCACGGAAAAGGACGAGACCAGCACTATAGCAATAGTAATCACGGCCATCCTTGTACTGCTGGGACTTGGTCTGATTATCGGAATCCCCTACGGCTTGTATCGCTATGGCCGCAAACGCGGCATCGCAAGCAAAGCAGTCTAGTCAACTTCCAAGTCGTTAACGTGTACCCTGTCCTGCAATTGCGGGGCAGGGTACACTGCTGTTCTAGACCGTTAGGAGAACTATATGGCCGACATCACAATTCGACCAGAGACCCCAGCGGATTTTCAAGCCATCCGCGCAATGCTCGTCCTTGCCTTTTCCGATGAGTTCCCTCGAGATGACGTTGCAACCCTGGTGGATAACCTCCGCCAGACGCCCGGCTACAACCCTGAGCTAGCACTCGTAGCAGAGCTAGAAGGTGTGGTGATAGGCCACGTGATGTTCACGCCTATCCAGATTGAATCCGCTAGTGGGAACGTCCCTGCTATAACCCTTGCACCCCTTGCGGTGCACCCCGCCTGGCACCGTCAGGGGGTGGGCACACGGCTCGGAGAGCATGGTCTGAAGTTGTGTCGAGCCAAGGGGCATCGCATCGTGACGGTCATTGGTCACTCTTCCTACTATCCCAGATTCGGCTTTACCCAATCTGTCCCTCTTGGAATAGACATGACCCACGCGAAATTAGAAGAGTCCAAAATGATAATGGCGCTCGTACCTGGTGCACTGGACGGCGTTACAGGAACGGTGAGGCTGCCCTCGGTATTCGACGAATAGGAAGAAATCCGGCATTGTTGGCCGTTTGCTGCTTCGCAGGTACAATGCCCTTACCCGAGCCCCTGCCGCAAAAATCGGAGTGGAGTGTAGCTGTCATGAAAGTAATGTTCGTATGCCACGCCAATGTTGGACGCAGTCAGGCAGCCGAGGCGTTCTTTGCCCGGGCGTCGGTACATGAAGCAAGCAGTAGCGGCACCCACGTTGACGAGATGATGGCACAGCAGAAACCTGCTTCTGCAAAGATGAAGGACAACTCCAAGCACTCATTGCCCTACATGCTGACCCAGGGGATAGACATCTCTGAGCAGGAACGTACACAGCTCACGCCGGAGCTTGTAGCAGGAGTGGACAGAGTCATCGCAATCCTCACGCCAGAAGAAGTTCCAGAGTATGTGAAGGAAAGCGGCAAACTGACATTGTGGGATATCGCTGATCCCGCAACACACATTGAACAGGCAACCGAGCTCTTCGAAGAAATCAAAATATTAGTCAATGAGTTGGTCCAGGAAATCGGGTAGCGTAGTTACTGGCAACTGCCACGGAGAGTGGGGCCAGCGCCTAGCCCAGTGTTGGGCGTTTCGTATGCCAGTCCGT
>CAVOCU010000041.1:0-15585 GCA_963694315.1 Dehalococcoidia bacterium
CGACATAGAGGACATACCATGCTCCAAGTACGCTCTACACACAGGAGCTGTGCCTTCAGCACGTAAGGTCATCATTTCTTTACTGCGGTCAGGGAAGGTGTACGTCTCCTTCTCAACAATGTCCGTCCCTTCACCCACGCCACGCTCAAAGAGGCCAGCCTGCTCAAACACCGGTGTATCAATGCGGTTGTAGCCAAACCTGCGGGCAATTTCCTGGGCCGTAGACGTCACATGCCGCCAGTAGGGTTGGTCCTCTGGCAGGATGTCCTGAGTGCCTCTGGGGAGTCGGAACTGCACGGAGCCCTCCGATACGTTTTTGAATACAAACTAGTAGGGCCAGCATAGCGCACGGTACGAACAGCGTAAAGGCAACTACAGTGTTGAGGGTGTTTCCCCTATGCAAATTAGTCTATTCTAGCTACACTGAACTACGGGCAATAAGCCCGCTTGCGGGAGGAAGCAGAATGGCCGTTCAACTGGCCGACTTGCTAGAGCGAGCGAGTACATATCTCTCAGATGACCGTCTTGAGTTTGTGCAGCAGGCCTATGAGTTTGCCGCCGCCCAACACGAAGGTCAAACCCGCATGTCCGGCGAACCCTACATTGAACACCCCCTTACTGCAGCCCTCTACCTTGCCGATCTCCGCCAGGACTCCGCTACGTTGGCCGCCACCCTTCTTCATGATGTCATTGAGGACTGCAACCTCTCAAAGGAAGAGCTAGAAGAGCGTTTCGGGCCTGAGGTATCGCACCTGGTGGATGGCGTCACCAAACTAACGCGTATTGACCTCTTGTCTGAGGGCCGGGAAGACGAAGATATTTCCGATAGCCGCGCTCAGGCTGAAAGCATCCGTAAGATGCTGGTTGCCATGGCAGAGGATGTCCGGGTTGTGGTCATCAAGCTGGCCGACAGGCTCCATAACATGCGGACGCTGGGTGCGCTGCCTCTCAAACGACGGCTTGCCGTAGCCCAGGAAACACTGGACATCTATTCCCCGCTGGCCCACAGGCTTGGTATGTGGGACATCAAATGGCAGTTAGAAGACTTGGCTTTCCGTGCACTAAACCCAGAAGAGTACAAAAACATCTCCCGTCGATTGGCCACTCGGCGCGTTGAGCGTGAAGAGTATTTGGAGCGACAGTGCCAGTCGCTGAGAACTACCCTGGAAGCGGCTGGCATAACTGCGGACCTGAACGGACGCCCCAAGAGCATCTACAGCATCCATAGGAAGATTCTGAAGTACTCCGCTCAAGGCAAAGAGTACGACGAGATCTATGACCTCTATGCCATCCGTGTCCTGGTCAACACCCATGCCGATTGCTATAACACCCTGGGAGTGGTTCACCAACTCTGGCACCCGGTGCCGGGGCAGTTTGACGATTACATTGCCACACCAAAAGAGAACATGTATCAGTCTTTGCACACCACAGTAATGTGCGAAGGCGGTATTCCCATGGAAATCCAGGTTCGCACCTTTGAGATGCACAACCTAGCCGAGTACGGTGTAGCCGCCCACTGGACGTACAAAGAAGGAGTCTCCAAGGACGGTCAGTTTGAAGAGAAGATGGCCTGGCTGCGACAACTCCTGGAATGGCAGCGAGAGGTTGCAGGAACAGACGAGTTCCTGGAGTCAGTAAAAACAGACATCTTCCGTGACCAGGTGTTTGTGTACACACCCAAGGGCGAAATTCGGGAGTTACCTTCCGGCTCAACCCCCATCGATTTTGCCTACCATATCCACACGGATTTGGGGCATCGCTGCATTGGGGCAAAGGTGAACGGCCGGCTCATGCCTCTAGACACGGTTCTAGCGAACGGCGATACCGTGGACGTGGTTACCAGCAAAGTGGCCCGGGGGCCAAGCATGGACTGGCTAAACTCTGCGCTGGGATACGTTAACACCGCCTCTGCCCATCAGAAGATTCGTCAGTGGTTCAACAAACTGGAACGCGGCGCGCACATGGAGCAGGGCCGTGAACTGCTGACCAAGACCCTCCGCAGACTGCCACGTTCCGTCACGGAAACCGATGCCATGAAGGCGCTGAAGTTTGAAACCGTGGATGAGCTTTACATTGCGCTGGGCAGTGGCAGTCTGAGCGCAGCACAATTAGAGAACCGATTAAGTCCGCAGCAAGAAGAGGCTCCGGCACCAGCTACCCACCATATTCAGCCGCCTGAGAGCCCAACCACGGGTATCCAAGTCCTTGGCGTTGGCGATCTGCTAACCCGAACAGCCCGTTGCTGCAACCCGGTTCCCGGCGACGAGATTATTGGCTACATCACCAGAATCCGGGGAATCACCGTTCACCGAACTACCTGTCCCAATATAATCAACGAGGATGAGAAGGAGCGACTCGTCTCAGTGAGTTGGGGGCCTTCCCAAACCCTCCACCCTGTCAGAGTGGAGATTACCTCATGGGATAGGGTTGGCCTCCTGAGGGACATTACCACCATGGTCTCTGGCGAGAAGGTAAACATTGCAGGGGTGGTAACTGGCGAGCCAGGCGATGGCACTGCGGTAATAACTCTGACCCTCTATACAACAGGGACCTACCAACTCAGTCGTCTTTTCTCCCGCCTTGATGGGATCAAGGGAGTCCTCAACGTGAACCGGGCCGCAGCTGGAGCCACAGCATCGGAGAAGTCCTAGATTTCTCTCCCGAGGCCTCACGGTTCATTCTAAAAAAACCTTTGCAGCGGTAGGGGCTGTCCACAAGTCTTCATTTCAGGTATAATGCCTTGGAGCAATTGAGGAGGATATTTAGTGCCAAGTGAGCGGTCTGCCAGAGTAACCCTTCGTCGTTTTCTTCGGAACCGTGCGGTAAGGCGGAGTCTACGGACATCCCGCACAAAGTCTCAACGTGTGATGGTCACAGGCACTGCAGAAGAAGCTCAGCAAGCCGTGAAGCAAACCATCGCTGATTTGGACATCGCTGCCCGCAAGGGCGTTATCCATCGCAACAAGGCCGCACGTACCAAGTCACGTTTGGCCAAGAAGCTCAACGCATCCGTAGCTTCAGCGTAGGCACCTCCACCCGTTAGTGCGATGCACGCAGTCCACGCCATCGCCGTAGTCATCACACATCCGCTGGATGATTCCCTGATGCTTACGGTTCAGCGGCCTGATGACGATGAAGACGTCCGCGGAGTTTGGGGCCTTCCGGCTACCTCCATCAGACTCGATGAATCAGCCAACGGCGGAGCCCATCTTTAGGGTTCCTAGTCGATGGGCTCCGATATTACCCTCAGCACACTGCTAGCCGAGGGTACCCAAGAGCGATTAACCCATCACCTAGCAATGAGACTCTACGCAGCCTCTCTTGGGGCCACTGCACCGGAGCTTCCTAAACCAAAGAATCGCATTGATGACGCCACGTATTCCACTGGGTGGAAGTGGGCACCGCGTGAATCACTGAGTGTCGGGGCGGAAATGGGTTCTCTCTGCTGGCAATTGGCCCTCCGAAGTAACCAAAAGGAAAGAGCGTAACGCTTCATGGAACAGCATGTACTCGTCAGGTTCTACCATGAGATCGCCCTAAAGGGGGCTAATCGCCCGTGGTTTCTTCGACAGATGGGTACAAATCTGAAACGCGCTTTGTCCGGCACCGGAATCAGTACCATCAAAAGAGACTCCATGATGGCTACCTTTCGACTGAAGACCGCGGACCAGTGGCCTCTGGTCAAGGAGCGTTTGGAGCACGTTATTGGGGTTGAACGTTTTGGGCGCGCATTCCGCGTAGAACCAACTCTTGAGGCAATCAAGGAAGCCGTTCCAATGATGTTGGAGGGCCGAAACCCCACATCTTTCCGCGTGACAGCAAGACGCACCGATAAACGATTCCCAATGACCTCCCCAGATATTAATCAGGAACTGGGTGGGCAGATTCAAGAGCTGACAGGGTGGCCCGTAAACCTTAAGAACCCAGACTTTAACCTACAGGTGCAGACCACTGGCAAGGATGCGCTCCTATCAACGGAGGAGGTCAGAGGCCCCGGCGGAATGCCCGTTGGCGTGGGTGGCCACGTAGCAATGTTGTTGTCCGGTGGCATTGATTCTCCCGTAGCTGGGTATCAGATGATACGGCGCGGATGCAAAGTGACCTTTATTCACTTCCACAGCTTCCCGCTGGTGGAGGGAACGTCCAAGGAGAAGGCCGGAGACCTGGTTGAACTGCTGACACAGTACCAGCAGGACTCGCTGTTGCTGATGGTGCCCTTCGCGGCGGCGCAGCAGCGCATCATCGTCACCGTGCCACCGGCGTACCGCGTGACCATATACAGGCGGTTCATGCTACGCATAGCCCAAGCTCTTGCGCTGCAACACAATGCAGGAGCACTTGTTACCGGCGATAGTCTGGGCCAGGTCAGTTCCCAGACGCTGGAAAACATGACAACAATTGGTGCTGTAGCAGACAAGCTGCCGCTGTTCCGCCCGCTGCTTACCATGGACAAAGAGGAAATCATAGACAAGGCTCGTCCTCTGGGCACCTACCCCATCTCCATCATCCCTGATCAGGACTGCTGCTCTCTCTTTGTACCCAAGCACCCCGTTACCAAGAGCAGAATTATAGACGTAGAGCGGATGGAAGCAGAGTTGCCCATTGAAGAGATGGTGCAAGAAGCGTTAGACGGTGTGGAAGAGCAAACCTACCACTGGCCGGTCTCTGCTGCATCTGATAGGGTTGCGGAAGAAGCGCGTACCGCATAGCAAACGCCACCAATACTCTCCTTCAATTCCCACCCACTTCCCTAATTTTAGTATTGACACGCTCTGTAGGGCTTTGTTATTATAAAAATAGAACATTCGTTTTATGTTTAACCCTGTCAATCATTCGTTTATGGAGGAGTCCATGGTGCCCCAAACTCGCAAACTCTCAGATCGCCAAGCCAAAATGCTGGAGTTCATTAGAGGTTTCCTGAAGGAACACCCGTACCCACCATCCGTCAGAGAAATACAGTTAGGGTGTGCCATCAGTTCCACCTCTGTGGTGGATTACAACCTCCACATCCTGCGTAGGGAAGGGTATATCAAGCGCTCCCCTGACATTTCCCGTGGCATTGAGCTTCTTGAGCAGAACAAAGGTCGCGCTGCTATCGCGCCCGGATCCATCTCCATCCCCATTCTGGGAGCAATCGCCGCTGGCGAGCCATTGATGGCTTTTCCAGACGCTGCAACTGACGATGCAGTTGAGACCATCGACTTTCCTACCTCCATGCTGCCCCACTCCGACTCAATGTTTGCGTTGAGGGTGAAGGGGCTTTCCATGATTGAGGATCTCATTAATGATGGCGACATTGTGCTGTTCCAGCGTCGAGATACAGCCCAGGCCGGTGAGATGGTGGCCGCTTGGCTTAAAGAGCGCCAGGAAACCACGCTGAAGCGTTTCTACCCGGAGGGCAGTCAAGTTCGGTTACAGCCCGCCAACAGCAGCATGTTTCCCATCTACGTTGACGCATCGGACGTGGAGGTTCAGGGCGTGGTGGTTGGTGTTATCAGGATGTACACCTAACGCTACCCGATATCACGACACATAGAGAAGCCCCCACCCAAATGCTGGACGGGGACTTCTTCTTTTCCAGAGGTTTCTGGGTTCTACCCTTCCGTGATGTACCTGTACGCAGACAATGCTGCGGTGATGCCGTCTCCAACAGACGTGCCCAACTGTCTATCAGAGTACTGCCGCACATCGCCGGCAGCAAAGACGCCGGGGGTATCCGTCTCCATCCTAATGCCGGTAATTACGTGACCACCTGGGTCCAATGCAACAGTCCCCTGCAAGAACGCAGAGTTAGGGTGAAATCCAACGTAGATGAACACGCCAGACGTGGGGTACTCAAACTCATCACCAGTCTTCAGGTCTTCCAGCAACACTCGGTCTACAGAGCCGTTCCCACGGATTTCCTTTACCGCATGGCTGAGTTTGAAACTGACGTTCTTTGTATTGAACGCACGTTCCTGCAATACCTTGGTGGCCCGAAGCTCGTCGCGGCGGTGCACCACGGTTAAGCTGTTCACGATACGACTTAGGTACATGCCCTCGTCAATGGCCGCATCACCACCACCCACAACTACGGTGTCCTGACCCTTGAAAAAGTTGCCGTCGCAGGTTGCACAGTACGTGACCCCGCGTCCAGAAAATTCGTCTTCGCCAGGCACGCCAAGCTTGTTATGCTCTCCGCCGGTAGTGATGACGATGGTCTTTGTTGTGTACTCTCGCTCTTCCCCCACCACCACCTTGGTCTCTCCGTTCACCTTCAAGCCTATTACCTGGTCAATGGCAAACTCAGTCCCTGTTGCTTCCGCCTGCTGATATATCCGCTGGCCAATTTCAGGCCCCAAGACACCTTCAGGGAAGCCAGGGTAGTTCTCAATATCAGAGGTATTAAGAATCTGTCCACCCGGCGCTAGCTGCTCCACAATCAACGTCTTCAGTTGCGCTCTGGTGGTATATATTGCTGCGCTAAGCCCTGCGACGCCTCCGCCAACTATCACTACATCGTATTCTGCGTCCATACGGTACCTCATTTCTGGGATTGCCTGACTGGGTCTATTGTATGTTAGTACACTAGCACCTAACAGGTGGATTTCCATTGCGATTTCATGAACTTTGATGCACAAAAGCCTCACCAAGATACTAGCGGCATTGCAGGAGGCGCAGCAAACTCTGCAAACCCACCGTCCAAACTACCCCCGCGAATGCCTTGACCCCCCCCCAAAATCAATGATAAGATTCCGTCAAATATATGAACGTGAAGTCATTGCCTCGTTGTAGCGGGGCACACGCCCAAGCCAAAGGCATAGCGAGTTTTCAGTACTGCAGGCCAAACAGCCCGGCAGCAAACACGCAAGAATGTAGTTTTAACACCCTTCAGACTGACTGAAGGGTGTGTTTTGTTTTTCTCAGGAAAGAATTTCGTTTCCAAGAAATTACCCGGTAGCAGACATCTTCCTAAAAAAACGGTTGTTAAGAAAGGGGTTACGTTATGCGACTTGCATTTCTACCTAGGGAAGAGAAATTCTTCTTCCTGCTTCACCAGAGCGCTATGAACATCCAGAAGGTCGCTATCAAACTCCAAGACCTTATGGAAGATTACACAAACGTACCTGCCAAGGTTGAAGAGATCAAAGTCCTGGAAGAGTTTGGGGACGAGGCTATCCATCAGATCATGCAGGCACTTCACCGCACCTTTGTTACCCCACTGGACCGAGAGGACATTGCACACCTGGCTGAACGGCTGGACGACGTAGTCGACGCGATTGAAGAGGCTGCCCGTACCATGCTGGAATACCAGGTTGAAGCACCAACTGTGTATGCGATAGAAATGTCCAGGGTCATCACCCAATGCGGTGAGCATTTAGAAAAGGCCGTTAGCCTTCTAAGTTCTCGGGGCTCCAAGCTGAAGGAAATTCTGCCTCACACCGTGGAGTTAAACAGGTTGGAAAACCAAGGGGATCAGATTAACAGCCGAGCTATGGGAGCGCTATTCACCAACAGCGGTAACGACGCCATTTCCATCCTCAAGTGGAGAGACATCTACGCTTACCTTGAAGACGCTACTGACCGAGCCGAGGACGCAGCAAATGTCCTGGAAGCGATTGTCCTGAAACATGCGTAAGGCAATACACGAAAGGAGGGCCAGCCTCCGATGACCGACTCCAGTATGATCATACTGGTCATCACCATCGTCCTATCACTGGCCTTCGCTTATTCCAACGGTATCAACGATGCCGCCAATGCTATTGCCACAGTGGTCTCAACACGGGCGCTACGCGCATCCCACGCCGTTATCTTGGGCGCAAGTATGAACTTCTTGGGGGCGCTTACAGGCACAGCAGTGGCCAAAACTATTGGCAGTAAAGTCGTAAGCCCTGAATTTGCCACAGAGTCAACAGCCCTGGGCGCAATCTCAGCCGCAGTTCTCTGGGTGATGACCGCCACCCGCTACGGCATCCCGGTCAGCGTCAGTCACTCGCTCTTTGCAGGCCTGGTAGGAGCTGGCATTGCTAGCGGCGGTGTGGACGCAATAGTCGTATCAAGCGCAATCAAGATTGTTATCGCCCTGGCCGCATCACCGGTTCTCGGTTTCATCGGCGGCCTACTGCTAATGCACATCGTATATTGGTCATTCAGACGAACGTCCTACTCCACAGTCAACGGTATCTTTGGGCGACTTCAAATCTTCTCGGCTGGTTGGGCCGCCTATGCTCACGGGAAGAACGACGGACAGAATGCAGCGGGTATTATCACCTTCGCCCTGGCGGTTCACGCAGGAACAATGGCAGCCGATGTGAGTGTCCCCTTCTGGGCCGTAACCGTGAGCGCCCTCACCATAGGGGCAGGCACAGCGCTAGGTGGGTGGAAGGTCATTCAAACTCTGGGGATGAGGGTGACCAAGCTGACCCATGTTCACGGATTCTCCTCTGGAATAGCTGCCGGTGGAGTTATTGAATTCGCATCATTCATGGGACTCCCGGTCAGCACAACCCACACTGTCACAGGCTCTATCATGGGAGTGGGGGCCACAGAGCGGCTATCCGCAGTACGGTGGGGAGTGACGCGGCGCATCATGGCTGCGTGGATGATTAGCTACCCGGTGTGCTTTGTTCTGGGGTTTGTGTTGGTCAAGATTTTTGACGTGATTCTGTAATACACCGTTAGGCAGTTAGATTAGGCCCCACCGCTGGAATACCACCGATGGGGTTTTTTGTGGAGCCAGGCAGCAGTTGTTAGAAGCCTGCCTCACTGCCGACCGACCTTGAACCCAACAATGCACCTATCATGCCAAGCCCCGCTGTCCATACCGCCGCCACTGGCGCAAGGGCCAACCAAAACGTATCAAGCCCGAATATTGTGATGACGATGCCGATGACTGCCGCTGAAGCCAATCCAATGGCAGCCCCCATCAATACCCCAATTCCCATGGCTTTAAGGGCATCTGGCTCCTCTAATGCCTTCGCGCCCATGTAGCCGCCCACAAAAGATCCTATGGATCCTGATATGGGATGGACTAAGGGGATAAGCCAGGCAATGAGGGATATGACAATACCTACGGTCGCGCCTTTACTCACAGGTTTCCTCCAGTTACAGGACTTGTTTGATTACCGTTTGGGGGTTACCGGGCAGGCTGCAACTTCGCCAGGGAGTGCAGCAGTCGCTTGACGCCGCCATTCACAAACGCTACCGACACCTGGTAGTCGCCCTGGACGGTGGTGCAACTGACCACAATGCCATCACCGAACTTGCCATGGCTCACCTTATCGCCAGCCTTGAACGGCGGCGGTTGAGGCACCGCTGGCTCCCCCTTGGGTGTATCAAGGCCGTTCGTCCCAGTCGACCGCATAGACACCATAGTGGCTTTGGGCTTCGCCTCTGCGCTAGGAGATGCAATCAACTCTCGGGGTATGTCGTTCAGGAACCTGGACGGAATGCCAGGAAGGGTAGTTCCATTCACCCTCCGCTTGAAGGCCCTCGTCAGGTACAGCCGCTCCTTGGCGCGAGTCATGCCCACATAGCACAGCCGACGCTCCTCCTCCATTTGGGCTGGGTCATCAAAGGAGCGCATGTGGGGCAGCATCCCCTCCTCCATACCAACCATGAACACGGTGGGGAACTCCAGGCCTTTAGCCTGGTGGAGGGTGATGAGGGTCAGGCCATCGCCGCCATCGTCAGCATTATCAACGTCAGACACAAGGGCTACCTGTTCTAGGAAGGCGTTCAACCCGTCCGGGGCCGGCACATCAACAAAATCTGCTGCCACAGTGCGCAGCTCTTTCACATTGTCCCAACGGTCTTCGCCCTCTTCGATGTCGTCAAGCAGATACGAGCGATAGCGTGTGCGGTCCAGAACCAGGTCAAGGAACTCAGCCACACCCATGGTCTGGGAGATTTCCTGAAGCTCTTTAAGCAGGAGTCCCACACGCTCCATCGCCGCTTGACCTGCCTTGGGGATGGCGGTTTCCGTGGTTGGGTCCTCAGCCAGGATATCCAGCGCCTTCCGCATAGGAACACCAAGGGTGCGCGCCCACCGCGTCAACTCATCAACGCTCTTCTGTCCAATACCACGGGGCGGGACGTTAACTACCCGCTCCATGCTCACATCGTCAGCGGGGTTATTCAACACGCGCAAATACGCGATGACATCCTTGATTTCACGACGCTGGTAGAACTTCAACGCCCCAACAAGTCGGTAGGGAACGCCATTGCGGATACATGCCTCTTCCAGAGCTCTAGACTGGGCGTTCACTCGATAGGCCACAGCTGCGTCGCCGTATTTCAGGTCGCCCTTCTTACGCAGCCTATCCACCTCCTGCACCACCCACATGGCTTCCTCTTGCTCATCGTAGGCCTCATGCACCCAGACAGGCGAGCCGCCAGCCATTGTTGCTACCAATCGTTTCTCAACACGCTTGGAGTTACCACTGATGACTTTAGATGCCGCCGAAAGAATGTTTGCCGTGGAGCGGTAGTTCTCTTCCAGAAGTACAGTCTCCGCGTCAGGGAAATCGCTCTGGAAGTTGAGGATATTGCGGATATCGGCGTGACGCCATCCATAAATCGACTGGTCTGGGTCTCCCACCACGGCCATGTTGCGCCACTGTCCTGAAAGCTGCTTTGCAAGGGTGTACTGAGCAATGTTGGTGTCCTGGAACTCGTCCACCATCAGGTGCAGGTATCGTTCCTGGTAACGACCCAAAACCTCTGAATGGTCGCGGAACAGCTGGGTTGTCCGCATAAGCAGATCGTCAAAGTCCACTGCCTGGTTGGCGTACAGGAATATCTGGTACTCCTCGTACGCCCGCAGCACCACTTCATCAAAGTAGGAGCCGACCTTAGCGCGAAAGGCCTCAACACTTTGGAGTTGGGCCTTGGCCCCGGAAATAGCGCTCAACACAGCACTGGGGGAGAATTTCTTGGGTTCAATGCCAGCTCGTTGGAAGGCCTTTTTCAGTACGCCAAGCTGATCGTCACGATCATAGATGGTGAATCCCTTGTCCAGCCCAATGGCGTCTCCGTCCTGACGAAGAATGCGGGAGCAGAGGGCGTGGAAGGTGCCTGCGGTGACCTGCTCAGCTACCCGACCACCAAGCAACCGGGCAAGGCGCTCACGCAATTCTTTGGCCGCCTTGTTGGTGAAGGTGACTACGCATATCCGACGAGGAGCCACGCCGCACACCTGCACAAGATAGGCTACACGATGGACAATGACCCGTGTTTTGCCGCTACCAGGCCCCGCCACAATAAGCAGAGGACCCTCCACGTGTTCAACAGCTTTTTTTTGAGCGGTGTTCAGACCATCAAGAAGGTTGGTTGTCATAGAGCCCAATTATACCAGCCATGAGTGTGTCCTGGGCCTGAGTTACCTACCGGTTATCTCAGGTTTGCGTGTTCTGAATCAACCCCGGGGCCAATAACGAGAATTCCCTGATTATTGCTAGGATTGGCTTCCAATAGCCCTGAGCCATATGCGGCTCGCTATGACGTTCCACTGGCGGGTGCGCCGAGCCAGTTGGCCATGCAGCGATAAGAGTAGCTTTTCATCCAATGGGTCTCCTCGCTCCAATGTAGCTATCTCTGTGCCGAGTTTAGCCATCTTCTGTTCAGCCAGTAATTGGGCCGAATCTAGGGTTTCTTGCTTCATTCTGGTGCATCCTGACAATAGGTTTCATAGTTAGGCAGTTGATGCGAAAATTATACACCCTGACCACGCGCATTCACCTGTCCCCAGGCGGAGCAACTCCTAAAACGAGGCTTATTGTTGAAGTACCGTAGCCTGCAATCCCCTGAAGTCCGTCTATGCTATTATGTTCACTGAGGTTGTAGCTGAATGATTGAAAGCCTGCCTGACATTACTGTTGGGTCTGTAACCCTGGGGGCAGAGTTCTGGGAAGCCATCTTTGGCCTCGGGACGTTCCTGTTGTTTGTCGTCATCTCCTGGGTTGCGCACTTCCTTCTGAATCGTGTCGCCCGGAACCTCACCCGCAAATGGAAGAACCAATTAGGAGAGTGGCTGGTTCAGGCCGTTTTCCGCCCCCTAGTTGCCCTTATCCTGTTGCAGGGAGTCCTTGCCGCCACGGTGCCCATTAGCGCACTGGACAGTTGGGAAGACCCGATACGCAAGGGTTGGGGAGTCCTGTTCATCCTCTTGGTATCTGTTATCGCATCACGGGTCGTTGGAGAATTTCTTACCTGGTATGGACGATATCGCGCTCCCCGGAGCAGCGGGCTAGGGAAAAACCTGGTCTCACCCCTCCGCAGGTTTTCCGTTCTGGGCATTTACCTCCTTGCCGCCTTGCTAATTCTGGATCAACTGAACATCTCCATCAGCCCCCTCATCGCAGGTCTGGGAATCGGTGGTATCGCCGTAGCACTCGCCTTGCAGCCTACGTTGTCCAACTTTTTCGCAGGCACGTACTTGGTTGGAGACGCCGTTATTCAGCCCGGTGACTTCATTGAGTTGGAAAACGGGCTACGGGGCTATGTGGTGGACGTTGGCTGGCGCAGCACCAGGCTACGGACGCCCTTCAACAACCTAGTTATCATCCCCAACTCCCGCCTGGCGGACAGCATCCTGACCAACTACTACGGGCCAAGCATGGAGATTGGCGTGCTGGTGGAGGCAGGGGTCAGCTACAGCAGCGATCTGGAACACGTGGAGCGCATAGCAATGGAGGTGGCCCAGGAGGTCATCGACGCCATTCCGGAGGCCGATAAGAATAATGCTCCGTGGTTCGGCTTTGAGAAGTTTGGCGATTCCAACATTGATTTCTGGGTCTGGGTGCAGGCAACAAGTCGGTTGAGTTCTTTCCGTATGAAAACAGAGTTGATGAAGCTGCTGCACAGTCGTTTCAAGCAAGAGGGCATTGAGATTAACTACCCGGTACGCCACATCATCTTTCCTAACGGCGAGATGCCAGCGACGATGCCCCCCATTGTTGCGACGACACTAGAGGTTGATGGTGAATCAGCCTCCTAGCAGTGGCACATGCACTTCATAGACGATGCTCTCCCAGAGCGTACGCGGTAGCTTCTCCAATGCCTCATGCCCTGGCTCACGTATGTCCAACACCCGCGACCGCAATACGCTTTCAAACGTCTTCAAGTAGAGACACCTGCCCCGGAACCCCACTAACGTAGACGCCTCTCCACCCAAAAAGAAGTGGTCTAGCTTCCGCTCATAAGGTTCAAAGTGCTCCTGCAACACCGTACAGACCTTCTTGTACAGCTCATCTGCCTGCTTCTCTCGGATTCTCCTGAAACGGTTGGACGAAGAGCCGCCCTTCTTGTGCCTGCCCTTCACAAAACGTCTGTCCGTCTTGGAGTCCAGCAGTTTCTCGCCCTGGTACACACCTACCCCAAATCTACCCAGCCGCACCATGCAGACGCCTATAAGAGGCTCAGTCTTGAGTAGACTCAGCAGTGGGGCAGTATCCAGCCCAGCAGCAAGGGGCTTTCCTGCAATAGGAAGGGGCGGAAGCACCACGCGAAGGGTCTGGGCATCCCAGAACAGGGCTGCACCCACATCGGCAGTGTTTACAGCAGTCAGCACGGGGTCAAAAGCCGAGTTAGAAGGCAGTTCAATGAACACCGCGGAGAAAGCCTTCAGTGTTGCTCCGGGTTCAAGGTATGCCGTCTTGCACGTTGGCTGAAGCTCCGACAGATAGCGCTCTAACGTGGGGCGCGACATTGTATGCCGTCGAACCACATCCTCTTGGGTATCGTTCATCATACGTGCCTTACGTTCCTTGGCAGTCGATTTATCTCCATCCACACTGTACCGCATAGCTGGCAAGAAGGGAGCCTGCAAAACACATCAAAATTCTATACACTACCCCTGCTCAAGCATCATACGTGGAGGACAAGCATGGCGACGTTCAAAGTAGCAATCCAGAAGCCAGCAGCCGTCACCCCTCTGACACCCGGGAACTATGACCTTGAAATGGAGTCTCTAGGCCCCATTGATGCAGAAATCGTGGAAATTGCAGCTACCACAGACGCGGAATTCATTGCGGGGGCCAAGGACGCCGATGCCATCTTCGCTCGTGGTCGGCGCATGACCAAAGAGATTATAGACAGCCTGGAGAAGTGCAAAGTCATCTCTCTGGGCAGCGTGGGTGCAGACTCAGTGGACATTGCCGCCGCTACTGCGCGGAACATTCCCGTTACCAACGTCCCGGACACCTTCATTGAAGAGGTGGCCGACCACACCATGATGATGATCCTTGCCTCCTTCCGTCGACTCCTCACCATGGACAAGATGGTGCGTGAAGCTCGATGGCGTGAAGGGCGCCCGATGCTCTCTGAGTTCCCAAGGTTGATGGGCCAAACAATAGGGTTCATTGGTTTTGGACACGTTGCCAGGGCTACCGCGTTACGGGCAGCACCCTTTGGCGTACGGATGCTGGCCTACGACCCCTACATTGAGGAGCTTGCCATCAGCCAGTACAGCGCGGAGCCGGTAGGCCTCATGGAACTAATCCAACGGTCCGACATCGTGTCCATGCATGCGCCATCAACGCCAGAGGCCAGCCACATGCTGACCCACGAGCATTTTCGCGCCATGAAGCCCAGTGCGCTCTTCGTCAACAACGGTCGAGGACCAACGGTGGACGAGAAGGCGCTGATTCAGGCTCTGCAAGAAGGCTGGATTGCTGGAGCCGCGCTGGATGTGCTTGAGCAGGAGCCGCCAGACCCTGAGAACCCGTTGCTCCACATGGATAACGTCACACTGACGCCCCACGTAGCCTCGGCATCATCGCGGATGGCGCCTGAATCGCGGCGGCGCGTGGGCATGGAGCTATCGTTGGTGCTCACGGGCCGGTGGCCCAAATCGTGCGTAAACCCGTCTGTGTTGGAGAAGACCGACCTCCGACGCTGGCAGCCCTACTCCATGGAACGTGGTCCGGGGTCGTAAACAAGCCAGATTATTCAAATAGTAACCTTTAACCCATGCAAGGTGGTGATCCACGATGGCCGACATCAGCATACCCAGCGGACTTGATGACATTACGGCTGAATGGCTGACCGATGCGCTTAGGCAGGGAGAAGTCAACGTTCAGGTCTCTTCCGTTACACCTGAGGCCATTGGCGAAGGCACCGGTCAAAACGGCGTCACTTCTCGACTACGAGTTACGTATGCCGCTGGAAGTGCGGTTGGCCCAGCAACGATGATCATCAAGCTTCCGGCCACTGCTCCGGCAGTCAAACAAAATGCCATCCGCCAGCAGTTCTATCAGAACGAGATCCATTTCTACGATGATTTTACTGACAAGCTTACGGTCAATATCCCCCGCAGGTACTACAGCGGTATGGACGAGAAGGCCGAGTTGTTCGCGTTGCTACTGGAGGACATGGCACCTGCGGTCACTGGCAACGACTTCACCGGTTGCACCTACGACGAAGCAGTTCTGGTGGTTGGAGAGATGGCCAAGCTCCATGCGCCCTGGTGGAATAACCCGAAACTGGACACGATAGCGTGGCTTCCTACGGGGGAGCCAAACGTAGACGTTGCCCACGCCCGATTCAACGAGTCCATCTTACAAGGAGTTATGTCCAACTACGGCGATACCTTCTCACCAACCGTCA
>CAVOCU010000042.1:0-15175 GCA_963694315.1 Dehalococcoidia bacterium
TGACAAAAGCATATTTGGCATGCCACCATGGTGGATCATAATCAGTGTGGTCATTTAAGCTGTATGCATCTACTCCAGTTATTATCCCGTCGGCGACTGCGTATATAGCTGGATAGTCTGAGGGACGTCTTTCATTTTGCCATCGCTCATCTGAATTAGAAAAATATATTTGAGCGTCATTGTGAGGTGCCGGACTTCTTTGTCCAGGATAAGGATGTGCAGCAATCACATCTTCGAAATCGACAATAAAACGATCCGATTTATTAATTGCAAAATAGCTGAGATCTGGAAGGTTTTGGATGAATTTGTCCCGGGCACGACCACTCAAAACTGTTACATCTCTAGAGGGGTTAGTCGAAGAGTTAAATGTTTTCTTGGATGGTACCGAGGTGGGAGAGTTAACTGATTGTGGAAGTGGAGTACTCGTTTGTTGACCCTTACCAGGGGATTGAGACTCGCTTGTTTCCTCATTCCCCATCGGTTCGTTGGTTTCGTTGATGCTGGGACTAGGTTTCCCTGGAGCAGGAGAAGCACTGTAATAAGCAAAGACAAGGATTACAATCAGCACCGATAGAACTAATGCCAGCTTTATTCTCATTACTCCTCAATTACCTTTCCGTCTTCATAAATCGCCACACTACCATCTTCATTAAGCTGCCTGGCATTCTCAATAAGGAACCTTAGTGTCTCATCAGAACGGTGTTCTAGTAACCTCCTAGAGACACTGTGGGCGATATCTAGTTGCTATGGCGAATCCTTGCCGAAAGCGGGGCCTTTC
The DNA here is from genome assembly GCA_963694315.1 of Dehalococcoidia bacterium. GTDB lineage: Bacteria > Chloroflexota > Dehalococcoidia > Lucifugimonadales > UBA1127 > UBA1127. The sequence goes on from CAVOCU010000042.1 coordinate 779, forward strand.
TTCGCCAGTTTTGTCTCTCCGAGTCCGTATTGTCCCATTCTATTGGTCCCCAAATTGGTTTTCGGGGTTTTCGGCCAGGCGATTCGACCGTCCTGACTCAACTATGAGTCAGCTACGGAGTGGGAGTGGAGCGGGCGAAGGGAGTCGAACCCTCGACATTTTGCTTGGGAAGTATAAGCAGCTAGCAACGAAACTCCATTTCGTAGCTAAAGAATCCGTCCATATTGTCCTCTGGAGTCCATATTGTATCAGACTATTGTCCCCCAAATTGCCTCCAAAATTCGAAAGTCCTCGGCGTAGGCGACCGAGGACCTTCGAGAACCGGCTCCCCGACCAGCGCATTACAGAGGGGCACCGTAAGGTGCCCCTCTTCTTATTTGTGCGCATTTCGGTTTGGATGCACCGCGCTTGACGAAATGGAAGGCCAGTCTGATACTGGCGGCGTTTCCCTCCTTTAGCGTTGCTATAACCCTGAAATACGACGAGATATGGCAAATTTCGCTCAATTTGAAATGCATTTACGGAGCAAACTGTTCTGGAGAGATTCCAAAAAACTGCATGAGGAGCACAAGCATGGCAGCTAAAAAGCTGGTGTATTTTGATAGGTTTATCAATCCCGTTGGTGAAGAGAATTTGAAGCAACATCCAGATGAAGTTGAGATGGTGAAGCTTAGCTCTCAAGACCCCAAAGAAAAACTGTGGGAGGCTATGGCAGACGCCCACGGATTCTACACTCTGGGCCGAACCATGCCTGAAACAGAGGAGATGATCCAGAAGAGCCCTAACCTCCTGGGCATCGTATCTGGGCTGGCTGGCTTTGACACCATTAACGTGCCCATGTGCACAGAGGCTGGCATTCTGGTCTGTAACCAGACTGGCATGGGGAACGAGCCAGTGGCGGAGCACGTCACAGCAGCAATGCTCATGTTGTCCCACCGGACATTGTTGGCAGACCGGCATCTGCACGCTCGTATTGAGCGCAAGCAGGGAGAACTTACCGGCAATGACCTGCTGGGCAAAACCGTTGGGGTTGTGGGGTTTGGCGCCATCGGGTCTCGGGTGGGGCAGATACTTAGCGCTGCCTTCAGCATGCGGGTGTTGGTGCATGACCCGGTCATGGGTGATGACGAGATTGCCCGTCGTGGCGGCGAAAGCGTCAGTCTGGACGAGCTGCTGAAGGAGTCCGATTTTGTGACCATTCACGTTCCGCTTACAGACCAGACCCGAGGGATGATAGGTGAGCGGGAGTATCGGTTAATGAAGCCCACCGCCTTTTTTATCAACGCTGCTCGCGGGTATCTTTACGACGAGCAGGCCTTGGAGAAAATATTGAAAGAAGGGGTCATTGCAGGGGCGGCCCTGGATGTCTGGGAGACGGAGCCTCCGTCCTTTGACCACCCGTTGCTCAAGCTAGACAACGTGTTGGCCAGTCCTCATAGCTCTGGGACCTCTCAGGAGGCTTTGTACAACATGAGCGAGAACGCAGGCAAGCAATTCATGGCGATTTTTGGCGGAGAGCGTCCGGTGCCCATTGTGAACCCGGAAGTATGGCCGGCCTATGTGGCGCGATACAAAGACATTATGGGGCAGGCGCCCAGAGGTTAGTAGCTAGTGTGACATTCGTATTCGCGCTAGTCGGGGGAGCACCTGATTACAATGTAATTCGTAGACAATTGAGGAAATTTCTCTGAATCACGCTGTTTCTCCTGAATATACAATGCGTTATTTAGGGTTGACAGGGGGTTTACCGCCAAATAACATTCTCCGCGTTAAGGGATGGGGTTCTTTCGTGTAGCTCGATTGGGGTTATTGCCACGGTGATGCCCCCTGAAGTGCTCTATTCCCTGCAACTGGAAGAGAGTCATAGGGTCGTTTACTTTAAGGGTTTGAATAACTTAGAGGAGGGGATACTTGAATTCTTGGAAGAGGTCTAACCGTATACTGTGGCTCATGGCAGCCAGTATGTTGCTGCTGCTTGTCGTTGCCGCGTGTTCAAGTGACGATAGCGGAACACCATCAATTACCACAACCGCGCCTGCTCAAGTTGCACCGGCTCAGGCTCCTGTAGCTGCAGCACCCGCACCGACTCAGGCCCCCGCAGCCGCTGCGGCAGCACCTGTCGTAAACCGCATGATATTCGCTACCAATACACCTACTAACGAACACAGCGACCAACGGATGTTTTGTTGCTTTGATGCTATGCAACTCCGGCCAATGTATGAAAACTTACTAGGCGTTGCCCCGAATGGGGAATTTAGGCCCGGGCTTGCAACAGAATGGTCACTTGAACCTGATGGTCAATCTATGAGAGTCAAACTCCGTAAAGGAGTCCAGTTCCACGGCGGAAATGGCGAATTCTCAGCAGATGACTTGATTAATTTCTATGATGAATTTATTACGTTTGATAAAGCTCATGTGTTCTCCAGAATTTTCTGGAAAAAACATACAGAGTCTATTGAGAAGGTTAGTGACAACGAAGTAATTTTCCGTATGAAACAGCCCAATGCGTTCCTCATGCTTGGTATGTCTGATCGATGGAACCAGATTCCAATAGTCAGCAAAAAAGACTGGGCAACGAATGGGGCACCTACTGATGCAACCGTCGATCCGTTAGCCGGAACAGGCCCGTACCAATTCACGGAACGAAAACAAGGGCAATACATCAGATTTGAACGAACCCCTGGTGAACATTGGCGGATAACTCCCGATTTCCCGGAGTTGGAGTTCCGATGGATTAACGAAACGTCAACACGGCTTTCCGCTTTGTTGGCTAAAGAGGTCCACATGGCTAACTTGCCGCCTGATTTGCAACCTCAAGCGGAGACCAGTGGGTTTGTAATCCATAAAAACCAAAACTTCGGTACACGTGTATGGATGCAGTTCTACGCTGGCTTCCCAGATCCGAAAACTGGCGTAGAAGGATGGCCGCTATATCCAGACGCTGTTCTCTTAGATCTAAATGTTCGTAAAGCTTTGAATAAGGCTATTCAGCGAGACGTAGTCATGAACGCTTTCGCCCCAAATGGCGAGAAGATGATTTTGAACCACTTCCATCCCCAATTTGCAGGATGGAATCCGGATTGGGCGAAGAATTTCGAGTCTGAATATGGTTATGACCCGGCTGCCGCGAGAACATTGCTAGCGGAGTCTGGATACAACCCTAAGAACCCCTTGGTGATTAAAACGAGAATACGATCCTGTGTGGTAATGGCTGGTTGCGAAGATGTAACTGAAGCCGTAGCTGGATACTGGCAGGATGTAGGCGTCAAAGTAGAATTAATCACTATCGATGGCGCGAAACGGGCCGCTTTGAGTCGTGCGACCAGAGGCGGGGAAGCAGGTATTGGTGAAGGTATTGTTGACTGGGTCGATGTTGATAACAGCAGTACACACCCAGTGTTTGCTTTGGCCAACCGCCAGACGTGGCACGCCACAGGCGGTGTAAATGGTTTCGCGACACCGGAAATGTATAGAATAGTCGGGGATATCCAGAGCGAGATGGACTGGTCAAAGCATACTGCTAACCTCACGGAGGTAGGGAACCTGAGCTTTGACGGGCATGCCAACGTTCCTTTGTGGTATCTACCCGCTGAGGCAACCGTTGACCCGGATGTTATCGCGGACTATACATGGAATGGCACCGAACACGGCACTTGGACCCACATGGAGGAAATTGTCGCCGTTAAGAAGTAGCCAAAGTTCCTTTTAAAGGATGAAACGGGGGCAACTCCTAGCGAATTATCGCCAGAAGTTGCCCCTCCGCGATAAAGGGATTGTTAAGCAGATTTGAAGGGAGACACTATGGACAAGTTGCTTTGTATTTCTGGCGACTCTCACATTGTGGAACCGGCTGAGTTCTTTGAGCCCTTGAAGAAGACCTTCGGTGACCGGGCACCCCACATGGCTGTATCCAACCCTGATATGGGGCCACAGTTGCAAATGGGTAACGGCAAAGTAGGTCTCCCTGCCGCCGGGTTCCTGCAGCAGAACGCTGATTTCACCAGCCCCAAGGCTAAGCAGGACATGAAGCGTGGATATGACTTGGCGCTTCCCGGCTGCTATGACGTTGCTGAACGAATTAAAGAACAGGATCAGGACGGCGTTGACGCAGAAGTGCTTTACCCAAGCCTGTTGTTTAATGTCTATCAGGTAGAAGATTTGAACATTGTGAAGGCCACCTTTGACCTCTACAATGATTGGATCACTGACTATTGCAAGCCTGCTCCAGATCGACTCTTTGCCCTAGGTGCTCTCCAGATGTATGACTTGGACCATGCCATCGCTGAGATGGAGCGATGCAAGTCCATGGGCCATGTTGGTGTGTGCATCCCTGCAACAGCACCGCCTGACCACCTCTACGTAGACCCCTGGTATGACAAGTTCTGGGCAGCTGCTCAGGATATGAATATGTCCTTGAACATGCATATCTTCACCGGAGCCACAGACAACCACGGCTTGGCCCCACGACAAGCTCCCAGCAGGGCTAACGGACCTATGGCCTTTGCCGGTGTTGCCATGACCGTTGCTGACATAATCCAATCTGGGGTAGTTGAACGGTTCCCCAACCTGAAGGTTGTTATTACAGAATTTGAGACAGGTTGGATTGGTCACCTGCTTAAGCGGTTGGACTGGGCCTACATTCGAGGTGGCGGTGAGCGGGTATTTGGCCTGCCAATGATGCCAAGCCACTACTGGAAGCGGAACTTCTATGCAACCTTTGAGGATGATCCGCTAGGCATTGCTACCAGGGACTTTATTGGGACAGAGACACTGATTTGGGGCAACGATTACCCCCACGGTGACTCAGTGTTCCCCCATTCTCAGCAAGTATTGAACGAGATTCTTTCTGAATGCACGGATGAAGAGCGATGGCAGATGACGGTGAAAAACACCGTTGAACTCTATGATTTGCCCTTTAAGCTTACGGGGCCGGAGCAGGCCAAGGTCAACTCGGCTCCTCCTCCTACGGAAAAGACATGGCGCGGCTCACTCCCGTCCTATGCAACGCCCTCGCCAATGTAGGGAAAAGACGCAGATGTAGTCACACAAATGGCACAAATCAAGAGGGCTGGGGGGTAACCTCTAGCCCTCTTGTTGTTTCTGAGCTACGCACGGAGCGTAAGCATCATAGTGAGGTAAACCATGAAGAAACGATTGGTCTATTTTGGGCACTGGACAAACCCCACCGGTGAAGAGATGTTGTCCAAGGATGAGAACACGGAGATGGCCTTTTATGAGAGGGGTTTATTAGACGAGGAAGTGAAAGCGGCGTTGGCTACAGCCCACGGCTACCTCCTCTCGCTTCGAGAGATTGAAGTGAACGCGGCGTTGCTGAAGGAATGCCCAAACTTGCTGGCGGTGGGCTCTCGCGTTGCCGGGTTTGAGGCTGTGGACGTTGGTGCCTGCACGGAAGCGGGTGTCCTAGTAGTCAACCAAGGGGGCATCGGCAACGAACCGGTGGCAGAGCATGTCATAGCTGCTATGATTTCCCTCTCAAAAAACATTCCGCAAGCGGACAGGGCCTTACGGGCAGGCCACATCAAAGGCCCGGGAGAGTTCACTGGCAATGACGTAATGAACCGCACCATCGGCGTCATTGGAATGGGCAACATCGGCGCGAGGGTGACGGATATCTGTAAGAACGCCTTCCAGATGCGAGTCTTGGTGCACGACCCCTTCCTTAGCGATGCTGAGATTGCGAAGCGTGGCGGCGAGCCCTGCACGTTGGAAGACCTCATGTCAGAGTCCGATTACATCACCCTGCATGTGCCGTTGAGCGAAAAGACCCGCGGGATGATTGGTAGAAAAGAGTTTGCGCTGATGAAATCTACAGCGTACTTCATCAACACGTCCCGTGGGCCAAACATTGATGAGGCTGCTTTGATCGTAGCCCTCCAGGAAGGGGCTCTTGCCGGAGCTGCGTTGGATGTGTGGGATCCGGAACCGCCCCTGCTGGATAACCCTCTGCTGGCAATGGACAACGTGTTGGCGACTCAGCACGTCTCTGGCCCAACCTTCCAGGCGCATGCAGCAATGTCGGAATCAGCGGCATTGCAATGGGCAGCTATCTTCAGGGGGGAGAAGCCGCCAAGGCTGGTTAACCCGGAGGCGTGGCCAACCTACGTGGAGCGATACACGAGGGTCATAGGGGAAGCTCCACAAGGCTAGGGTGGCGGGGTGTAACGCAGAGACGACGTATTACGTATTATCAACTTCATCACGTAGAGGTCCCGGGTTCGAATCCCGGCTCCCCGACCAGAGCAATAAAGAGGGGCACCAAATGGTGCCCCTTTTCGTATTTGAAGAACTTGGATTTATAAGGTTTGAATCGTCGAGATGGGGAGGGTTCGTCTTTCCCACATACACTACCTGCAAGTTGCGCTGGTTGCTTGAACCTCACATACCTTGACTGTCGGTAAAGCCAGACAAATACTGTTGCTGCAACCCACCTATGGAAGCATCTCCAAGAGTGGATCAGCCCATGGACTACATCAGATCCAAGCCACTCGCCTCCCGCCACACAAAGAGTGCGGCGAGACCCTCCTGGAAGAGTCCTTCCCTTTTTTGTCTAGGATTTAATAATTCTCGTTGGAACGTGTTTTTTTAATGGTCAAAACTAGGTAGACAATCCAAACTGGCAATGCAGAAATAGCTATAGCCAAGGTTTCTCCGGGCGACCCTTCACCTCGCTCTGTTTCTATTAATGCGTATCTCAATGTCTCTGGAACGCTAGCTGTCAACGATATGAGGGTCACTAACGTGAAGATTGCCAATCCAGTTAATAAATAACATTTTCTTAGTAAATCGGATCGTTCTGAATTGGTTTCTATCCATTTAGCTCCAAAATAATGAATAAACAAAAGAAATAAACCAATGATGCTCATACTTATACCATTTATGAGATTGCCGGTTATTTCGTCATTAATTTTTTCTGGGAGAGTACGGGCTTCACCATCTAAATGGGCAGGGTAATTATCTTGTTGTTTCTCCTTCTGGTCATGTCGATGATCTTGATAAACATTCCCGTAGCTAAATTGTGGACCGACGAGTTCACCAAAGCCTACCTTCAATAAAGTGGACACTCCCCCGATAGTAAAAAGACCGATGCTGATGAGAAGCACGGTATGAAAATAAATCCGCATAGCGGCCCGGTAGGAAAATTTTATGGAACTTACACCACCCAATTTGGATATCAGGTAGACAGCTCCCCCTATAATCAGAACAGGAATTGATAATGCAACTAATCCCCCGATAATCGGCCATACTATATCCATCAAACGACCTCATTCCAGCTGTTATCATTTTGTCCAACCAAAGATAATCGAACTCGCTCTGCATCATCTGACGCCAAGAGAAGTGTTGCCTAAATCTCTTGCAAATTATCCAAAGCTCTTCATCCCAGAACAACTGCCTCATCTAAAAAGCGTGCTGGGCTGTAAGTTCAATGCTACTCTTCTGGAGGATTTCTACGTGCCGGCCTCGAATCTATGATTGTCGCAAGTCGTCCGTCACCGCGGCAATCCCACGAGTCGCGGAAACCTCCGGAGCAAGACCAACTGACAGAGGAACGACTAACTGCCCTAGAGGGCGTAACTCCAGGCGTTGGGGCTGGTGTAGCCGTAATTTTAGTCTTAGTTACCTGTATTGGTGCTGGCTCAGGCCCCGGCTCCACCTTGAGTTTGATGTCCGCTATCTTCTGCCTATTCTGGGTCATCGCACATCTGCTAAAGAGAACGCAGCCTTCAATGCGTCCGATATCTGGGCGACTGCCTGGGTCGCTTTGTCCACCGACGGTGGCATGTTAAAAAAGTTGTGCACCCCTCCATCGTATCGAGTGCACGTCGTGACGACGCCGGCGGCTTGCAGTCGTCCAGCATAGGCTTCCGTCTCATCACGCAGCGGGTCGAACTCACCCACGATAAGCAACGCAGGTGGCAAGCCCGACACGTCTTTGGCTTGGAGTGGCACGGCATAGGGGTCCTTAGTGCCGGCGTCGCTGCCCAGGTACTGTTCCCAGTACCACATCATGGTCTTGCGCGTCAGGAAATAGCCCTCTGCGTTCTCCAGGTACGATGCCGTATCGAAGTCCGTGTCCAGCATGGGGTTAATCAGGGTTTGGTGCACCAGCGCGGGGCCTCCACGGTCCCGCGCCATCAACGCGGCCACCGCAGCGAGGTTGGCTCCGGCACTCTCGCCGCCCACGGATATTCGACCGACGTCCACCCCGATTGCATCGGCGTTGTCCGCTACCCACTTGGTCGCATCATAGAAGTCGTCAGGCGCCGCAGGGAAGGTGTGCTCCGGGGCGAGGCGATAGTCGACCGACACCACGACGCACCCGCCGTTCACGCACAGGTGCCGGCAGATGTAGTCACACGTCTCCAGCGTCCCGATGACCATGCCGCCCCCGTGGGCCCACACGATTGCCGGGAAAGGGCCCGTGCCTGCTGGCTTGTAGATGCGGATGGGCATCTGACCGTCAGGGCCGGGTATGCTCCGATTCTCCACTGCTGTCACGTCCGGCCCTTGCGCACGGGGTCGCGATGCCGCGTTGGCTCGAGCCTGCACAGCCCCAACTTCATAATGCGGAGGCAACCCCAACGCCTCTATCTGGTCCAGGATTACCTTGATCTGCGGGTCCAGCGGCATACTTGCCCTCCACGGCTGCCAATGTCCCTTCCCTCGTTAGGGAAAGGCTAGGATAGGGAAATCAACGCCTCAAAGCATACCACCAGAAAATCGCCACAGTAATTGTGTACCTGTTGGTTTGTATTTTTTCAAACCGTTTTTACCCCCAACCCCCTAGACCTCGACGGTACGAAACCCGCCAGATAACATTTCACGCAGTTCTGGTGAATCCTCATGTCCATGTGTAATGGCGTGGGCGATGCCAGCCTCAATCAGGTCGTCCTTCTGGTTTACCGGCCCCATAATGACAAGTTGACAGCCGTTGTCGCTCGGAAAATCTGCGCAGTTTCCTACCAGCCAGCTACCAGATGCAACCTTGATATCACTGAGTGCCATATGTATCTCCTTCTCTTGAACGTGTTTGATATGAAAATTCTAAGACCAGCCCCCTAATAACGAGAGGGGGGGTTAAAAACGGTTTCAAAAATTACAAACCAACAGGTACACAATTACTGTGACAAGGATACCTTTGAAAAAGGCGAGCCAAAGGAATTGATAATCCGTCATACCTAATCTCCTCTGCCACGATTCGTTGTAGCGTTTGTGCCATTCGATGATTTTCATAGTGTCCAGATTATATACCTCATTCTTATCATGATAAACAAAGTTCGATTTTCCCCCTACGCACTTCCCTATGTACAGGTGTATATGGGGTTATCACTCCCCTAAGGCCGGGGAATATATCCCGGAAGGAGAGACTATGACTGACGTAACCACCATTAAGGTGCAAGGCCAAACGGTCTGGTTTGAAGCGTTAACCGATGAGCAGGTTGATGATGCCCTTACGCACATGCCACCCACCCAACAACGGATACTGGGTTTGGCTGGTAGGGGGTTAGGAAACAAAGAGATATGTGCGCATCTGCGTATCAAACCAGCGACATTAGTAGCGTATAAGAAGCAAAAGCTCTTCCATGATTGCTTCTACACTATGGCCCAGCTTCGTACAGCGGTTACTACAGCGACGGTGAAGAAGGTTGCTCAGGCTGATGCGTTAGATAGCTACTTGAACATCCGTACACTAGCAACCGTACCCCCGGAGGCCACTGCTGCGGAAAAGCGTGTGGCTCTGAGTGCCAATGAAGCCATCCTCCGTCTTGCTGGTTCCTTTGCGTCGGAGGAGGCGCTATCACCAGCAGCCACCATCGGCCAGATACTCACCAGCCTTGACCGTGAGCATGGTCGGAAGCCTGAGCCATGGGCAGATGCACTCCCTGAGTGGAAGCGTTGACCGCTAGGTGTATCATCTCCACATCGACTGACTAAAGCGGCTCAATGATTCCAGCCTAGGGCAATTTTTCTTTGGCTACTGCCCATTGCTTGGTTTTATGGTCAATAAACTAAGAGGAGCGATTCATGCCTGTACAAAATCGGTTGGCAGCGGCAGATTCCTATGCCAGAGCATTAACCAGTGGCAGCAGAGATGCAATATTTGAAGTGTCAGAACATCTTACTAAAGATGTTATTCCCCAAGTAAGTGAATGGAGGGCAGCTACAGAGGAATGGGATACTTCTACTGCAGAAATGACGATAATTGTAAAAGGGGAGATAGCAACAGCTGACGGCCGGTCATCTGCTGTGATTATCTCATTCTCATTCGACAGTTCTGACGGAATCAGCGGTGTAGAGATACGGGAGGAGCGTTGACCTTAGGTATATCATCCCCGCATGAAATTTCTACCGATACTCCTACTAACGCTCCTACTCTCCTTGGGAGTGGCGTGTTCCTCTGAGCCACCGCAAGTACCCGATGTACCTAAGTACACAGAGGATGAGGCTATAGGCCTTGTTCAAGGGCTGTTGCGAACACATTCGTTAGAAGAATGCAACCAGTTGGGCGTGCTTCCTTCTATAACCTATGTAGCGGAATACAAGGGCAAAGGGAAATGGTTAGTCAGAAAGCGAATATCCTACGGCTCTACCAACGTCGACATGGGATGGTATGTCTACGAGCGCACCAAGGCGATAGAGAGAGATAAGGGGTTTTGTTGACCACACCCAGACGCGCCATCAAGATGGCAACTACCAACACCTGCTCAACTACCATACAACCACCGGTAATGCCAACCCTAAACAAAACTATGTGGCAGATGATGGGTTCAGGCTTGGTACTTGGGTCAATAGCCAGCGAATTTTTTGCAGAAGGGATAAGTTATCGGTTACACGGATAAAGAAGCTTGATAAATTAGGAATTGTTTGGAGCTTTAGAAAGAACTGAGTTCGGCAGTGGAGAAAGTTCAAATGCAAACTTTAGTAGCTGTGGCCATTGGTGGGGCTTTTGGAGCACTTAGTAGGTACGGTATTGATCAAGTAGCTCTTACGTATTTTAAATCTTCCCTGCAAGGTACATTTATAGTTAATTCAACTGGGTCGTTCGTTCTTGGTATCGTTGCCGGGATACTGATTTCGCATGGTCACTTTCCCGATCCCCTTAAATTTCTAGTTACTGTGGGGTTCCTAGGATCATATACCACTTTTTCTACCTTGAGTTTCGCGACAGTGCGCCTACTGCAACAGGGGGAGATTCAGATCGCGACTGTGAACCTCCTAGGTACCGTTCTTGCCGGAATTGCCGCCGCTGCGTTGGGACTTCTGATAGGAAGATCAATTTAGTAGCCACCTCCATGGTTGAGTACTTCAGAACATTTTGGGGTACACCCTTGTGGCAGGCACCCCCTTCCCTTAATTTCGTTATTGGGTGCTAATGCATGCAGCATCTACCCGTTGGCACCTAATTGGCATTCTCGAAAATCAGCGGTTGCTGGCCCCGTCTTAGCCGATGTACAACATTGACCTAATTTTAACGAAACTGTTTAAAACGGAATATAATCGAACAGTGAAAATTTTTATTAACTAATTTTTCTGGCTTTACTTAGTTTTGCTTGCAGCAGTACTGAACCCGCTCAAGTGAATACTGCCGACACACAAACTCGAGCAACGGCAGTACCTGCACAGGCGACTCAAACCATTAGATTAGGGGACAAATGCCGCAGACAGTTCGGATGGGTATCATAGGTGCCGGAAACTTCACTCGGAGTCGCATGCTGCCGAACTTCATATCGCTACCCGATGTGGAGTTGGTCGCGGTGGCCAATCGTAGCCTTAAGAGCGCTGAGTATGTGGCTGCTGACTATGGAATCACTACGGCGTTGGCAGATTGGAAACAGCTCCTGGCCAGAGTTGATGTCGACGCGGTTTTGGTTGGCACTCAGCCCAGCGCCCATCACGAAATCGTCCTGGCAGCGCTGCGAGCAGGTAAGCACGTCCTTTGCCAGACCCGTTTGGCCTCCAGCCTTCAACAGGCAAGGCAGATGTACCAAACAGCCCAGGACACAGGCCGTAAAACAATGCTGGTACGTGCTTCCGCCTACTCGCGCACCCACCGCTATGTGAAGCACCTGCTGACCACTGGATATGTCGGAAAAGTGCGCCAGGTGTTTGCCTACTATTTTGTTCCTAACTACGTGGACAGCAGCTCTCCTTTGCATCGAAGGCAAGACCACCGAAACTTCGGAGTAATCAACCCCATGGCTTTAGGGATATATTGGGATGCCTTGAGGCCCTGGTTTGGTGACCCTCAACGGGTCTTGGCAAGTAGCGACATTTTCACTCCAGAACGATCCGATGGGCTTAATAGCCCACAACTGGCCATTGAGCTGCCAGACGCGATCACAGTCATTGCGCAGATGGAGGGAGGGGTCGTCGTCACCTGCATTCAGAGTGGTGTAGCCCACTTCGGCCAAGAGCGTATTGAGATCTACGGAGAAGAGGGAACCCTCATCTGCTCACCCCAAGGAGATTTAATAGGAGCACAAAGGGGCGACGAGGCCTTGGGGCCTCTCACAGTTCCCGAAGAATACCTAGCCTTCTGGCATGTGGAAGAGGATTTTGTGCGACTTATCCGAGGAGAGATCACGGAAGGAGACCTCACGTTTTATGATGGAGTCAAGAATGTGGAGTACCTGGAGGCATCTCACCTTTCCTCAGTTGAGGGACGATGGGTGGAGCTACCGCTGCCCTAAGATGGGAAATCGGGCCCGTCCCAGACGCACTTCCCCAATGGAAACGCTAGCCCGTATAACATGTTACGGTAGCACCATCCCTTCCGTTGATCGCAGGCACATCATCTCCGCACGGACGCCAATTTTTTCTAAAACAGCCTCAAATTTATAAAGGAACACACTTTGTTCCTCGCTTAATTTTGGATATTCCAATCAGGAGCTTTATATGTTGGCACAGAAAGAGAATGACTATTTAACACGCACTGGACCAGGGACGCCGATGGGAGACCTGTTCCGTAGGTACTGGCAACCATTTCTGTTAGTGAGCGAGCTTCCAGAGGCAGACGGTACTCCGGTGCGTGTTCGATTGCTGGGTGAAAATTTGGTGGCTTTCCGCGACACGGACGGGAAGGTCGGCCTGATTGATGAGCGATGCCCGCATCGCGGCGCTTCAATGTTCTTCGCCATCAACCAGGAATGCGGCTTGATGTGCATCTACCACGGCTGGAAGTACGATGTGAGAGGCGACTGCGTGGATATGCCCTCAGACCTACCGGGCAGCGAGTTCAAGGGTAAAGTCCACATCACCTCGTACCCCTGCATAGAATCAGCAGGGGCCATTTGGGCCTACCTGGGTCCTGCTGAAAAAGAACCTTCTCATCCCAATTATGTGATAAACAACCTACCAGAGGCTAATGTTAACGCTACAAGGACGCCCATATATTGCAATTACCTACAGAGTCTAGAAGGGAATATCGATTCTACTCATCTTGGTACATTGCATCGATCTTGGGACGATTTTAATCCAGTGGATGACGGAACTGATCGGCCTGGATATCCATCAATGGGTTTCTCGGTATATCTACGTGCTTTTGCAAGATATGCCATGGTCGATGTCCAAGATACCAATTATGGTTTCCGGTTGATTGCAACCAGACCAACTCCAGCAGGGAACAAGATTGTTCGGATTAATTGCCAGGCTCTACCTAATATCTCGTTTATTGCCTCCCAACGTGACAATGCCGCAGTCCTAATTCATGTTCCTTCGGATGACGATAACTGTTTTAGGATGAGTTTTAGTGCGAGGCCAGACCGCCCATTCAGCTCTGCTGAGCGCAAATCTATTCAAGCGATCAGTACGTACATGGACCCCGAGCACCCGACCCTTCGAATGGTGCGTGCAGAAAATGATTATCTAATAGACCGAAAAGCACAAAAAACTACAGCTTTCTCAGGGATTTGGCCTCCTGCTGAACAGGATTATGCCATCACCGAGAGCATGGGGCCAATCTATGATCGAACTAAGGAACATTTATACGGGGGGGATGCTGCAATAATCCGTTTGAGGCAAATGCTTATACAATCGGTAAAAAATCTTCAAGAGGGTATAGAACCATCATCACTTGACCCTACTATACCGTTTCACAAGATACGTTCGGAAGAGATTATTATTGGACCTGACGATGACCCATGGAGTGTTGCTGTCGATGCAGGCGAGACAACAAAACGCGGAGAGCGGCTTTTGTAACGAAGCAAACTTGCTCGGTCAGGTTAATTCGTAAATACCAGCACGTACCGTCGCAGATACGTCACGCCCTTGGTTTCACAAATATTTCTCTTTTACCCATGGGCCATCTTCTAATGCTACGTTCCGAGGCTGCGGAAAAGCGCATTGCTCTTCTGCCAATGAAGCCATCCTGCGTCTTGC
>CAVOCU010000043.1:0-14749 GCA_963694315.1 Dehalococcoidia bacterium
AGAAGTAGGGGAGTCTAGGCAGAGGCCATGAAGGGGGCTAACTCCGCCTCGCCCTACCGCGGAGGGCCGTAAGCGCCATGGTCATGCTCACCACAGCCACACCTACTATGGCACCAAGCCCCTTTGCCAGGACAGGCCAGTCCCAACCATCGGTGATGAGAGAGCGCAGGGCGGCCAACAGGTACGTGACGGGGTTATAGGCAACAATGGTAGCAAACCATCCTGTCATCTGATCTTGAGGCAGATAGACGGTGGTTAAGAACACGAAGGGCATGAACAACAAGAAGCTGCTGTTCACCGCGGCCGGGCTTCCTGTCTTGAGCGCAATGGCGTAGGGAAACCCTGTATAAGCCAAGCCCCATATGCCGGATATGAGGATGAAGGCAACCACACCCAATGGGCCGCTCTGGAAATCAACGCCAACAATGAATCCCAGAATCACCACAGGAAGTGTCAACGCCACCACAAGGGCAAAGTCAGCCACCATCAAGCCCAGCAAAAGTGCCAGGCGGTTCACCGGCGTCAGGGTAAGACGGTCAAAGTACCCTGTCTGAATGTCTGTCACCAGGGTAACGGCACGGGAAATTCCCGTTACCGCAAACACAATGGCAACCGGCAATTGAAAGGCTTTGTAGTCTATCCCTGGGGCCTGCTCAATAAGACTTTGCAGTGCACCAATGGTGACGAAGAAAAAGAACACGGGGAAGACCAGGGCTGGCACAATGACCTCCGGGTCTCTAGGAATTGAACGCATGGCTCTTCCCGCTACAGACATGACATCTCTATGGAAGCCGGAGTACTTGGCAAGAATTTCGGGTTGATTGGTTAGCTTACTGCTCATTGGCGGCATCCTCTGCGGCGGTTACTTCCTCAAAGCGCGCTCCTGTGACATTAAGGAACACATCGTCCAAGGTTGGTGTGCGCATCTTGATCTCTTTCACTTCCACGCCCCTCTGATGAAGCGCCAAGGCAACGGGGCCAATGTGTGCTGCACCATTAGAGACTTTGACCATGAGTTCATTGCCGTGAATTTCTATCTGCCCAGCCGCGTCAAGCGTGCGTACAGCGCCTGCTGCCGCACCCGTGTCACCTTCTACCTCAACGATGATGACGTCTGAACCCATTGAACGCTTCAGCTCTGTTGGCGTCCCTTCAACAGCAAGGACGCCGTGGTTGATGATGCCAACCCTGTCCGCAAGGGTGTCTGCCTCTTCCAGGTACTGGGTGGTCAAGAAGATGGTAACGCCCAATTCTTGGTTGATGCGGCGAACCTCCTCCCAGACTTTGTTACGACTAATAGGATCCAGCCCGGTTGTAGGCTCATCAAGGAAGAGTATCTCCGGGTTGTGAATCATGGCAGCAGCAAGATCTAGCCGCCGCTTCATCCCGCCAGAGTAGGTGCTGATGCTCCGGTTAATGGCATCGCCAATATCAATAAGCGACCCAAGCTCATCGATGCGCCGATCAACCTGGCGTCGCGACAAACCGTAGAGGTATCCTTGCAATCGAAGAAACTCCACCCCACGCTGCTTGGGGTCAAGGGTGGAATCCTGGAGCGCTGCGCCAATCCGTAGGCGTATCTGTTTTGACTCCGTTATCAGGTCATAGCCTGCAACGGTAGCCTGGCCTTCTGTGGGAAGGAGGAGCGTAATGAGCATACGCACAACAGTGGTTTTCCCCGCTCCGTTTGGGCCAAGGAAGCCGTACACCTCTCCCTTGGAGATAGAAAGGTCAACGCCCTTCACGGCTTCAACTTCTTTGAAGGAACGGACTAGCCCTTTAGCCTCTATGGCCAAATTGTTCAATGCAGCTGCTTTCACAACAGAATTCCTATGACTCTCTAGTGTAATGGAATCTAGGGAGTTAAGGGAACGGGCGCTTGCCTTGAACCATACCGCGTGCTAGCCTCCCGACATCCAGTAGAGGGAGATACCATGACAACCTACAAATATGACCACATGCATCTGCGGAGTCGAGACCCGATGGCGACGGCGCAGTACTTTGAGAAGATGTTTGGCGCAACAATCCTGGAGTCGGTGCAGACTGACGGCCAATCACGCATCGACATTGACCTAAACGGGCTGACCATTTTCCTGGCTAAGGCGAACGAGAACACGCCTGATGGGCCTGCGATCCCGTACGTCGGACTGGATCACTTCGGGCTTCAGGTGGACGACATTGAAACAGCAGCGACGGAGTTAAAGTCAAAAGGCGCAGAGTTTGTTGCGGAACCCTATCAGTTGAGGCCGGGCCTAAAGATTGCGTTTGTGAACGTACCCGGCAACATCAGGGTTGAGCTACTGGAACGGGAATGAGCGTTCCGCTCTTTTGCTGGGGGTTGAGCACAAAAAGTCGCTCACAAGCTGAGAACATCACCGAATGAAGTTACCTGATTCCGACGCGATCCATAAACCAGGGCTACTAACTGCGCTTGGGTACCGTGAATACCGCTTATTCTGGTTGGGTGGCGCCTTCTCCAACATTGGAATGTGGGCCCTGATTTATGGTCGCCTCTGGCTTATGCATGACCTCACTGACTCACCGTTAATGTTGGGCGTGGTGACGGCTTCCAGCTTGGGGCCGGTGCTTGTTCTGTCAATCTGGGGCGGGGTAGTTGCAGACCGCGTCAACAGGCTCCGGCTGGTTACGGTGACGCGAGCGATGTTTTCCGGATTGGCATTGCTCACCGGTGTCCTTGTTGCAACTGACGTCATCCAACCCTGGCACCTCATTGCCATCTCTCTAGGTACCGGCGTCCTGCTTTCCTTTGACATCCCATCTCGCCAAGCCATGTTACCCAACCTTGTGCCTGCAGAGCGCCTAGTAAATGCCATTGCCCTCTACTCATTCCTATCTGCGGGTTCAGCGATTATCGGGCCTAGTTTCTTCGCCCCACTCGTCCACATCTGGGGAGTAGAGGGGTTATTCTTCCTCATCGGTGTGGCATACGCGTTGACGGTGGCAATGCTCCTCATGATGAAACCGCTGCCGCAAAAGCCCCATGCAGCCAAAGGGTGGCTATGGCGAGGGTTGAAGGAAGGGCTTGGCTATGCCAAGGAACACCGGATGATTCTCAACCTTCTTGGGCTGGGCATAGTCGGTGGAATGTTCGGGCTGTCCTTTGAGACGCTTCTACCGGTATTCGCCGACCAAGTTTTGTCCGGGGATGTTAGTCGATACGGGTGGTTGCTGATGTCCATTGGTGTGGGAGGAATAACCGGAACCGCGACGTTGGCTTGGATTGGCACCTTAAGAAACGCGGCGATTATCCATCTAATTGCTGGAGCCGGGTTAGGCATAAGCCTTATGGTCTTCTCTCAGATTAACTGGTTTCCCGCTGCCCTCATCATGCTGGGGATGGTGGGGGGATTCAGCGTAATATTTCTGACCATCAATAACACGATGGTTCAGGGGGTGGTGGACGAGGAGTTCCGCGGACGAGTCATGAGCCTACACCAACTAACATGGGGAGTGACCGCAGTTGGGGGGCTGGTAATGGGGGCTCTGGCACAAATAACAGATGCGCCATTGGCTTTGATGGTAGCGGGATTGATTACTGTAGTGGGTACCACAGTCTTTTCTACAGCGATAGTGAAGGAGTGGTGCCCCCAGCGGGGTTCGAACCCGCGATCTCCACCTTGAAAGGGTGGCGTCCTTGGCCGCTAGACGATAGGGGCATTCCGATGATGAGCAGGGAGCGAAGCCATTACGGCATGGCTTGTTAGCTCCGCTCAGAAATAGACACTAGAAACAGTATAGCTTGGGCTACGGGTAGAGGGCCAGCGCTGTTAGCCCCATAATCTCTGGCAATCCAAACATGATGTTCATGTTCTGCACCGCCTGGCCGGCCGCACCCTTCACCAAATTGTCTATGGCACTGACCACCGTAAGGCGATTCGTCCGTAAATCAATGGTGGGGTAGATGACGCAATCATTGTTCCCAAGGGTGTGCTTGGTGTGCGGTGGTTGGGCTGCTATCTTCACAAAGGGCTCGTCACGATAGAAGTCCTCATACACCTCACGGAGGGCGGCAATACCAGCTGGGCCGCTGGGAAGAGCCCCGGGCTTCAGCGATGCGTAGCAGCTACTCAGGATACCCCTGGTCATGGGAATCAGGTGGGGCATGAAGGTGACACGAGGCTCCTGCTTACTCACCTCACGCAACTCCTGGGTAATCTCCGGCATATGCCTGTGCCCATCCATAGAGTAGGCACGAACGCTCTCATTGACCTCTGAGTAGTGGGTGCTCAGGCCAAGGCCTCGCCCCGCGCCGGAAACGCCTGACTTGCCATCCACAATCACGTCAGGGTCAATGATGCCTGCTTTAACCGCGGGGGCCAAGGCTAGGATGGCTCCAGTAGGATAGCAGCCGGGATTGGCTACAAGGTTGGATGCTGCGATTTCTGAGCGGTGAAGCTCCGGGAGACCGTAAACAGCATCCCTCATCAACTCTGGAAGCGGGTGCTGCACGTTGTACCAGGACTCATATTCCGCTAGGTCTTTCAGGCGGAAATCCGCGCTGATGTCCACAACCTTCACGCCACCCAAGAAGAAAGGCCCGCACGCTTCAGCGCTTGCCTTGTGCGGCAGAGCAGAGAACACAATGTCCACGCTCTCTTTAATCTCTTCAACAATAGGGAGGTCAATGGCACTCAGGTGGGGAAACACCTCAGAGAGGCGCTTGCCAGCATCACTTCGTCCAGTTACGGCCACCAATTCAGCCTTGGGGTGATTGGCCAGGATGCGAGCAAGCTCACTCCCTGCGTAACCAGTGACGTTCAGGATGCCGACCTTCATGCTTTCCTCCACTTATACGATGGGCAACAAACAGCAGCGCTACTATGTGACCCGTAGGGAAAAGTATACGGCGGGCGTGGGTATGCGCGCAACGAATGCCCTGTGATGGGGTTTCTGCGATGTACTAGCCCTGTCGCTCTAAGAGGAGCCGGTATACCAGAAGCAACGCCTGAACAACGGCTCGTCGCTTCACCAGAGGTCTGTCGGGCGGGAAGCGCATCTCTGTGCTCTGGGTAATGCCGTTTAACGAAACACCAACGTAGACAGTGCCTGCCGCGATGCCTTCTGATGGGCCGGGGCCAGCCACGCCGGTAATACCGATACCGACATCGGCATTGAGACCGCCACGGACGGCCTCTGCCATAGCCTCCGCCACCTCTGAGCTGACAACGCCGTGCTTCTTGATGAGATCAGCGTCAACACCCGCGATGGACTTCACCTCTGTGGCGTACGTGACCAAGCTACCCTTGAAATAGGCAGACGAGCCAGGGACATCGGTGACAACGCTGGCAAGGAGACCACCAGTGCAGGACTCCATAGCCGCCATAGTCAGACCCTTCTGTTGTAATAGCGTACCAACACGCTCTTCCGGCGTCTCATCGTCCACACCCCAGATGGATGGCCCCAACACGGAAAATATCTCAGCCTCCATTGGCTCCATGAGGGCGCGGGCTTCCTGCTCCGTGGGGGCTTTAGAGATGATGCGAAGGTGGATGCCATCCTGTCGGGCGTAGATGCCAAGGTAAGGGTTCTCCTGGCCGAACAATGAACCCACCTGCTCCCCAACTGTAGCTTCTCCAAGACCGATGGTCTTGAAAGTGCGGGAGAGGATGACCGTGCCCTGAGAACGCTCTTTCAACCGAGGAGCAGCCTGTTGCTCCCACATCACCACCATCTCACTCGGCACGCCGGGCATGGCGATGATGATGGTTCCATTCTTCTCAGCCCACCAGCCGGGCGCGGTGCCTCTAGGGTTGGGCAGGATGGTAACGGAGGGGATGCGGGTAGCCTGTTTAACATTACTCTCGGGCATTTCCATCCCACGGCCTTTAAAGTACCGCTCCATGTCCGCCACAAGGTCCGGGTCCACTTCAATGGTCTCCCCAAACGCCTCAGCTATGGCCTCACGAGTAATATCGTCCTTAGTGGGCCCAAGGCCTCCAGTGCAGATGATGACATCTGAACGCGCCATTCCCCGGTGCAGCGTGGCGACCATTTCATCCACTTCGTCCGCCATAACGGTGACCGTGTGAAGCTCAACACCCAGGGCAGGAAGCCTGGCGGCAATGTGGGCAGAATTGGTGTCCTGCGTCTCGCCCATGAGGATTTCCGTGCCAAAGGCCAATATTTCAGCGCGCATAACGGTCTCCCTCTGAATATGCTGTAGAACGTGTGGAGTATAGGGGAGCGTAGCACTCAAGCCAAGTAGGCGGGCTAAGCCCAGGGGTTATACGGTTTGATGGTTACTAAAACGAGGGTATCAGCCCAGAAGAGAAGCCTTGCATCTCTGCTTCGCACATAGACCAAAATCGTCAATCTGCTCTTGAAGTATGCCTAGAGCAGTTAGGGCGTTGGTACAACGGCAACCAGAGGCGGATCATCCGCCAAATGCTCCATTGTCTCGTACCAAGAAGCTTCAATTGTCAGGAGTGATGGCTGTCCAACGGCCTTGGCATAGTATGCTGACCCATCTGGTGTTGCGTTACCAACTTCCAGCAATAACTCCCAGTTGGATCCCTCAATGCCTGTGGGAGGTAGATACTCCACGATGACTGTTGCCTCGGGCTCAAGAAGTCCGTATTTCCCCAGATCATCAATCTGCTCCTGAAGTATGCCTAGAGACTGAGGGCCATCTAGCAGCGGGACAATCTCCGCCCATCGAATGGGGTCTATGGGAGTGCGGTCAGCATTGGCAAAACGCCAGAGGATACCTTCCCTCACAAAGTCCGATGTCACTTCGCCCTTGGTCACACCAAGGTACAGGACGCGGGCTGGATCAAGCTTGTAGAACCACTGTGGGTACGGGGGTTCAAAGGCCAAACGACGAAGAACCTGTCCCCAGACTGATTCAATAACGTAGAGGTTATCATCGCCTTCCTGGGTGGCGTAGTACCCCGTGCCGTCCGGCGTGGTATTACCAAGATACATCCGCAACGTACGGTCACCACGCAAGCTGAGATCAAACACGGTGGAAGGCGGGTCCAAGCCATAGGTCTTAAGATCAACTAGTTCTTCTGACAGGACACGTCTTGCCCTAGGGCCACTTAACACGAGGGTGACGCCACCCCATCGGGCCAAATCCACGGGCGGCTGTTGTTCTCCAGTGAAAAACCAGCCTGAACCATCTCTAAAGGTGAAGGACTGATCTACAGCCTCTGTTTGAATGGAGATGATTTGAATATCATTTTCGGCCACTTTGTAAAACCAAAAAGCATCGGTGGGAGAACGGGGCTCTTCCCCTTCTTTAATCACAAAGAACCAAAGTCCAGCAATAAGCACCAGTACGGCCAATAATATTCCGGTAGCAGTGATGTTCATGGATATCCTGTACGCTTAAGTCCTTAACCAGAGTTTTAGCGACGCCGCCACCAAACTACTACGCTTGCAAGACCAATGGCGGCTGGCAGCAAGAACCAACTGGAGAACCGGATGAAGTCAAACTCTTGGCTGGTCACCACAAGCTCACGGAAAGCGAAGGGCTTAGGCCTGATAGAGATGAGGCCAAAGTCCTCTGTGGCAAAGTTCACGGAGTTCAAGAAGAAATCTAAGTTAGTGGAATAGGCTGCAAAGCTGTTAGAAGCAAAGTCCGAATCGCCAAAGACGACCAGGGTCGTCGGGGTTTTTATACCCTCTGCTGACGCGCATCCTAAGCTTCTGCCACCAGGCACCAGCCTCCAATCAATCTCCTCACCTACTACACCACACGCATGGACTGTTAACGCCACCACGTAGGGGCCGATGACGTCTCCAGCGCTGGGGTCAAAGGTGTCACTCGTTGGATCCGTGGTCTTCCAACTCAATGTTGTTGTTTGCGCCAACGGGGTGTACTGCACCCACGGAGGAATCTTCTCTGGAGCAAGGCTAATCTCAATTGGCGTAGACCGCGGCAAGAGCGAAGTATCCAAGTCTCTGGTAATGGGCACTCCATTAAGGTACTGCCCGCTCTGAATCAAGGGACTCCTGGCGTCACCAAACAGCGAACTGCCAGCATCCACTAACGTAGTGTCACCCACGCTAATTCCCCATGGTTCTAACAGTGCACGGAAGCTATTGGGCACTGGTGGGTCGAGCAGGAAGATTGCACGTCCGCC
The DNA here is from genome assembly GCA_963694315.1 of Dehalococcoidia bacterium. Classification (GTDB taxonomy): domain Bacteria; phylum Chloroflexota; class Dehalococcoidia; order Lucifugimonadales; family UBA1127; genus UBA1127. Next base: position 8,109 of record CAVOCU010000043.1, read on the forward strand.
ATCTTTAATCCATGTATCCAGGGCATCAAACTCAAGCAGTGCCATGTTTCGGGTTGGGCCTGCAATAACGACGACCGCCGCATCATTGGGTACTACTCCGGTCTGGGCTAGGTTCAACGGAGCAACGCCGTAACTATCATTGACAACACCCCGGGCGGCAAAGGCAAAACCAGACGTGTCCTCCGGGTTCTGGTTGATAATGTCTTTCTCTCCGTGGCCGGTGAGAAAATAGACCTGCTTTTGCTCCTCTCCAGTGACAATGAGCAACATGCTTGTTAGGTCCTGTTCAGACAACGGTGGCACGTTAAGCACCACGGCTTGACCTGAATCCCTAGCTTCAAAAACTATGGCAGGGAACTGGGTCAACTGGTACCGCCCTGCGGTGGAGGGGTCACTCTCCGGGTCAACAAATTCGTACGTGAAACTCCGCCCAGAACGTCGTTCAAACTCAAACATTAGGTCATCTGCCAACAGCCTTTCAGCAGCAGTATCCACTTTATTAGGGATGAAAAAGGCAGTGGCGTGGACGTCCTGGTTCAGGTTGTTCAACACTTGAACGGACTGAAGCGCCAATGAAAACTGCTTGGAGGCTGTAGTGTCCATACGACCAACGTTGAAGTAGCTGATGAAGTTGATGAACACCACGATTCCCACAAAGGCGACAATCATGACGATAGCGTTTATTGCAAAACGGCCTCGTTGTCCAGAAAGGGCCTGTCGAAAATTCACGGTTGAGAAGATTGCGGCTACAACGACGATTCCAAGCCCAACGCCCATGACGGTGAGGCCGAAGTCACGAAGGTCATCTGCCCAAAGCCAGAGTACGCCGCCGCCCACCAGGGCAATTCCGCCAATGATTGAGAGAAGCAGGGCCGCAGCCGATAAAAACGACTTTATACGGGCCCACGTGCCATTTTGCTGAGCGTTCTCCTGAGCCATGCTATCTCCACCGCCTTGACTCAATGTTCCGTATGGTCAGGAAGAGGAACACCGAAATCACGCTGAAGTAATAAACAAAGTTATTGGTGTCCAGAATGCCCCTTGAAAAGTCATCAAAGTGACCACTAAGGGAGAACCCTTCCAATATCTGCGCTGCCAAGCCTGTTGTGATGTCCGCAGCCTGATTAGTCAGCACCATCAACAGGAGGAATCCAAAACTGACAACCGCAGCAACAACCTGATTGCTAGTAAGGGAGGAAGCCAGCATACCCACGGCGAGGGTGGACGCTCCAAAGAGGATAATCCCCAAATAACCGGTGAGCAACGGGCCCACATCCGGGTCTCCGAACCAGAACAACATCAAGGTGTAAAACGACGTCAACGATAGGGTTGCCAACAAGATTGTCAGAACCGCTAAGAACTTGCCAATCACAATCTCATAATCACGGATGGGTGATGTCATAAGGAGTTCCAGCGTGCCAAGCTTCTGCTCCTCCGCCAGCAACCTCATGGTGAGAGCTGGAGACCAGAGAATAAAGACTGTGGTGCTGGGTTCAAGCCATCCCCGGATGCTGGCCTCAGGGAAGGTGGTGCTGATGCTCTGGACGAAGAGGTAGCCAGTAATAGCCAAGAAGACACCAGCAATGATATACGCCATTGGAGAGGTGAAATAGGTCTTGGTTTCTTTCCAGAAAATCGCAGCAGTGTTACTCCACGTGGAAAAAAGGAACGCTACCGCCCCTGACCAGGTTATTTTCGGTACTGATATGGATGACACGTTCTTCACAGGCTATGCATCCTCATTTTCTTCACCACTGGTGAGTTCCAGGAATATCTCTTCAAGGCTCATAGGAACAACGCTCAGTTGCAACAAGCCCCAACTGTTGGTAACAACCATCTCGGCTACCTTCTCGCGGATGTCATTCCCTGCTGAGGATTCAATGTTGTAGCGAGAGCCGGTAGCCGTCTCAATATGCCGGGCACTGGTCACGCCGGAAAGATCCCGGATGGCCTTGATTACATCGGCGCTGGGCCCCCGGATTTCCGCTTGCACCTGCTCCGAACCTCTTAGCCGAACAGCCAAGTTGTCCGGCGTATCTTCAGCCACGATGGATCCCTGGTTGATGATAATCACACGGTCGCAGGTAGCGCTGACTTCCGGAAGGATGTGGGTGCTTAAAAGAAGGGTCTGCTCCTTGCCCAATTCCTTAATCAACTGCCGAGTCTCCACCACCTGGATTGGGTCAATGCCGACGGTGGGCTCGTCAAGGATTAAAACTTCAGGCTCATGCAGTATCGCTTGGGCCAGTCCAGTGCGCTGGCGATAGCCCTTGGAGAGCTTGCTGATGAAGGACTTTCGGTAGTCACCAAGCTTGACGCGCTCAATAGCGGTGTCTATGCGACGTTTCAATTGATCCTTCCGCATCCCGCGGATGGTGCCCAGAAACCTCAGGTAGTCCTCAACGGTCATATCAGTATAGAGAGGTACGGTTTCAGGCAGGTAGCCAATGTGTCGCCGTGCGTCAAGAGACGCAGTCATGGTATCAAATCCTGCGATGCTGGCTGTACCCGTAGATGGTGGGAGGTATCCAGTGAGGATACGCATGGTTGTTGTTTTCCCAGAACCGTTGGGGCCAAGGAAGCCAACAACTTCACCCTTCTTGACCTCGAAGGAAATACCATCAACCGCCAAGTGTTCCCCGTAGAACTTGGTGAGGCCTTCGACCTCTATCATTACTTCAGGCATCAAATTTCCTACTCACAAGCTTGAGCGTCAAATACCGCCGAACACTCGGCTGACAGTGCTAGAGTATAGCAACCTAACTTGTTTCTAGCTACCGTCAATTCTACAAATGCGACTCTGCACGCGGTCGTGTACGCGTAAAACCATTATCCGGATGCAGCTCCAGCCTTAGTTCACTGAGACGGGAAAGGTCAAAAAATCAACCTGCTCCCACCGAAATACCTTGATATCTACATCCTCCGGGACTTCAAAGGCCATCCATCCAAAGATGTTGAAATCCTGTGGGAGGTCAGAAGGCCCCCAAAGCAAGGGGGTGTAGTGGCCCAGGTCTGACGGAGCAGACGCCAATACTTGCCTACGCAGGTACGGGTCTATGACAAACGCCTTCTCTCGCTCTGCCCCTACCAAGGTAGCGGCATCACCATCTACAAATATGGAGAGTCTGCCGGACCGCGTGTTCCAGATAGTCACCTTTGCTACTACCAGGTCATATCCGGGTTCCACAGGCCCAACGCTATAGTAGAGGTTATCAACATCCTGGTAGGTGAGAGTATCGATTTTTTGGACGTTAGAAACGTTCATAGTCAAACCTCTACCCGCCAGAGTCAGGCCGGTAATTTCGGCTGAATCACCAGAGCACGCAGCAGCAAGCATCAACGTTACGGTGGCGGCCAGTAGAATAAAAAGATTTCTTTTTTTCATTGTTCTCACCATTAATGTTCAAAGGCAACACGCATAACAATACAGCAGTTGAGTCAAAGGCGCACGCACTAAATGATATTACGCTCTACGGGCGCCAAAGGAGGGCAGCTCTCGTAAACGTCGTACCACGGAGGGCAGTGTGTCCAAAAAGTAGTCCACATCATCGTCTGTGGTTTCTCTCCCTAGGGTGACACGAAGGCTGCTCCTAGCGATGTCCGCAGATCTACCAATGGCTGTCAGCACGTGAGACGGCTCCAAGGAAGCGGTGGAGCAAGCACTACCACTGGAGGCAAAAACACCTTTGAGATCCAATCCCAGCAACACCGGTTCCGCTTCCAACCCAGGGAAGCAGACATTAACGTTGTTATCAAGGCGTTTGGTGGCATGGCCGTTCAGCATTGTTCCGGGAACCAGTTCAGGGATTGCTGCGATGATGCGGTCACGCAACGCACGGCAGTGGGCTCCCGTGGCTTCACGCTCTTCCTCTGCCAGCCTGAGAGCTGTAGCTGTTCCGACAATACCCGCAATATTCTCCGTACCGGAACGCCGCTCACGCTCCTGGCCGCCGCCCATCAGCAGAGGAATAAAGGGAGTGCCTCTTTTCACATACAAAACCCCAACGCCCTTGGGGCCGTGGAATTTGTGGGCAGATAGACTCAGCATATCTACGCCTAGGGCTTTCACAGAGAGGTTTAAGTACCCTGCAGCCTGCACTGCGTCCGTGTGGATGAGAATGGTGCGGCCCATTTCTTCGGCTCGCGCTCGCACAAGTCGAGCAATCTCCTGAACCGGCTGCACACTGCCAATCTCGTTGTTGGCGTACATGACACTGACAACTACTGTCTTTTCAGTCACAGCGGCAGCGACAGTTTCTGGATCCACCAGACCATCAGCGTTCACGGGCACATAGGTGGTCTCAAACCCAAAACTCTCAAGTTGGTGACAAGCGTGAAGCACTGCGTGGTGCTCAATTGAAGTAGTCACAATGTGGTTGCCCATCTGCTTCAAGGCAAATGCGCCGCCCTTAATGGCTGTGTTGTCAGACTCTGTACCGCCGCCGGTGAACACTATCTCGCTGGCGCGGCAATCAAGCACTTTGGATACGCTCTCGCGAGCAGCCTCCAGGGCTTTGCGAGCCTGCTGCCCCATAGTGTGGATGCTGGAGGGGTTGCCAAAGATCTGAGTAAAGTAGGGTAGCATCGCCTCCAAGGCCTCTGGCCGCAGCGGCGTGGTGGCTGCATGGTCAAGGTAGACCGTATGTTGTCCTGTATCTTCCACTGTTCCCTCACATCCTGGTTGAAACGACTATGAGCCAATCACGCACGGAAAGTTCCTGTATTCTAGCATGGGAGCCCTCAGGCTACATGCCTAGGTCTCGCCGTGTTTTCATATAGCGGTCAATATCAAGGGGTGTCACCGCACCAACTATGCCATTATCTGACGACAGCAAAATGGCGATTGGCGGATTGTCATCCTCAAACACATCCAGCAACTCAGACACGTCAGTGTCCTGTTCCATTTCCGGGAGTTCATCCAGGGTAGCCATTACCTGACCTAGGGTAGTAGTGATCCATCCTGCCTTTGGCATGTCCCTAATAATCTTGAGTGGGACAATTCCTACCGGTGCCTCTCCATCGCAGACCAAGAAACATGTCTGCCCCTGCCCCAGGACATGACGCTCAACCACTTCCGACAGGAGAATCGAACAGTCTACGGCGGTGCAACTGGCTAATGCAACATGTTTGGCGGTCACATCGCGGTATCGCTGTCGCTCTCGCACTTCACTCAGAGCAGACGTTGCGGCAGAGAACAGGAACATGCCAATGAGTAGGGGCCATAGGCGGAGCAGTTCACCAGAAAGAATGAACCAGATAACACTGCCCAAGATGATGGACACCGCAAGACCCTGGCCTATCCTGGCAGCAATGTTGGTTGCAACATGGTAGTTCCCCGTGGTGCCCCAGATGATGGCACGGAGTACGCGCCCGCCATCCAGAGGAAATCCTGGCAGGAGGTTGAAGATGCCCAGGGCCAAGTTAGTCCAGCCAAGGGTCAACGCAGCAATGTAAATAGAGTCGTTCAAAGGAAACATGACCCATGAGACACCCAGTAGTACGCCACCCAGCACCATGCTGAGCAGAGGCCCTGCAAAGGCAATGATGAACTCCACCCACGGTCGCTTGGCCTCATGGGAAATGTTGGAGACGCCACCAAAGACGAAGAGCGTGATACCCCGCACGGGAATGCCACGAGCCGTGGCCACAACGCTGTGAGCAAGCTCATGGGCAAGGACGGAGCCGAAGAAGAGGAGCCCTGTTACGCCCGCTAAACTCCATGTCTGGACGAGGGTCCATCGGGGGAATTCAAGGCTGAACTGGCTCTGAAGCAGAAAGGTTATCAGGGCGATGACCAGGAACCAACTGGAGTTGATGCCCACAGGGATGCCGAAGATTTTACCGAAACGTATGGTGCTCCGCATCCCGTGCCCCCAAGGCTTGCGAACTCTGTAAGGTATCATCCAAGCTCAGCGTACATATGCCGTGCGCTTGGATAAAGACATTGACGGGTTTACCAGTCTATCTGCCCAGCAGCAACCTTCTTCAAGAGTGCTCTAGGAAGGAACGCCTTCCGGTGTACCTCTGACGAGTAATACCGTGTAGTAATCCGAGGCTTCCGCAGCGGTGCCCTTGGGTTCACTTCCTTTGACCCCACGGAGAAAGTCCACCAGTTCCCGGCGTAGGTAGCCAGAGGCTGTGCATAGCAGTCTGCAAGGGGAAAGGCAGCCTTCAAACGGTTGTGGACCTCAGACACGAAGCCCGAATGAAACATCAACGACTCTGACTGAGTAACGAAGAGGCCGTTGGGGGTCAATGCTGCCGCCGCCGCTTTATAGAATTCTCCGCCAAAGAGGTTTTCTGCTGGGCCAACGGGGTCTGTTGAATCCACAATAATGGCGTCATACCGTTTGGGTGGAGCTTCAACGTGTTTGATGCCGTCCGTGAAGATTACCTCTGCCCGTGGGTCTTCAAATCCTGACCTGAGGGTTGGGAAGTGGTCCCTGCACACAGCAACCACTCGCGGGTCAATCTCGGCCAGGGTAACGCTCTCCACGCCTTTGTGTCGCAATGCCTCTCGCATTGAGCCGCCGTCACCGCCGCCAATAATCAGTACGTGCTTTGGATCTGGATGGGCATGGAGCACAGGGTGAACCAGCATCTCATGGTAGAAAAACTCGTCTCGCTCCGTTAGCTGGACT
>CAVOCU010000044.1:0-14716 GCA_963694315.1 Dehalococcoidia bacterium
CGAGCTATCACCGGCAGTACACCCTGCCATGAAGAACATGTTGCCTACCTTTGTGGCGCGTGAGTAGTTGCCCATGACCGGGGCGATGTCAGGGTATTGCTTGAATTCTTTGTCCATATGTTCACCCCTCATGTATATATGTGGATAGCACTTTATAGGAACAAGGGAATGGGGTCAAAACCGCGGAGCGGCTCTGCTGAGGGTTTCGAGATAGCGTTCGCTTTAAGCATATTCGGGTGCGCGGTATGCGAGCGGTCTGCATAAGGTTGCTGTGCACTGTTATTTCTTCTTGATTGCGATGCAGGCAGCAGCTCGATAGCATTCCACACAAGAATGAGCTGAATGGGGTTGAAGCCCGGCTTGAGAGGGCGGTGGAGCATATTGACGCACTGAAGCATGAATCGAGGATGTTCATGATGGAGTTTCCTCCAGCCTATGGATTCTCCACCCCAGACAAGCCCATAGATGGCGAGTACATCGTGAGGGCTAACATTTTTCGCCCACCACCTCTCCGACTTGGGGTTCTCGCTGCCGACTACGCCCATAACCTGCGGGCTGCATTGGACATGCTTGCTTGAGAACTTGCCCTCAAAGGGCCAAAGCCGCTCCTCGACAGCGAGAAATCGACTGCCTTCTCCATCTGCTTGTATGCAGAAGGCTGGGAATCTGGGGCCACAAATCGAATGCTCAAACGGATTGGGCCTGATGCCGTTGAGGTTATCCGCTCGTTTCAGCCATACAGCAGACCAGGCAAACCTCCTAGGCTCAGGGTGGTTCAGGCCATAGACAACTGGGCTAAGCATCATGCCATCCCCGGTTTTCTTAGCGTTGGGGTTTCTGGTTTCGACATCACCAAGTGCTTTGAGCTTATTTCCTTGGTCGGCCGTGTTGTCGAAGATGGTGACGAAATAGGCCGTGTTCGACGAATCGAACCTATCTCTGACCCGAATGAGAAACTCCAAGCGAGCATGATGTATCATGTAGGACTACCTAGGAATGTTGTGGGATACGGCTGGCCCATTGACTTCCTCGGAAATGCTCCCGAGGAGATTCGTGACGAGATGCTGCCAGCCTTCCGGCGATTCTTCCCATAACTGGTCGGAGGCAAAGTGCTTAGCCACACTTCACCTCCTTTGTAGAGGTGTCTTTAGGGGTTAAATATGCAAGATGCTCAATTGACAGCCGCATAGCTGTTCACTAGACTCAGACGTGAGAACTTGTTCTCTCACCCCTAACCAACCCATCAGACAAGATGCACGCGTAAACGGAGGACCCGGAATGGCTCATTACAAGGCAAGTGAGGCCCAGGATTGGGCTTGGGAGACGCTGAAAGGTCAGTGGAGCACTCTCATCACGCCCTTTGAGCAGAATGGTGATCTTGACGAGCAGGGGCTTCGGAACAACATTAGACACGTCAAGAAGCTTGGAACCCGTGGCGCTGGTTGCACCTGGGGCATGGGTGAATTCTGGAGTCTGACCCACGATGAACGCGTTCGTGTGATGGACATCGTTGCTGAAGAAGCCGGTGGGAAGTGGCCCGTTGCAGCCCATGTCACCCACACGTCTAGCCGGGAGACCGTGGATTTGGCCAAGCATGCAGAATCAGTCGGATTTGACCTGCTGGTTGTCGCGGCACCATACATGGAAGCCAAAACCGAAGGTCAAGTCATTGAATACGTCAAAACGCTGAGCGAAAACACAAAACTCGGCATCATGTTCTACAACTCGCCACAGTTTGGCATCGTCATGAGCCCCCAGGGGCTAAAGCAAATCTGCGAGTTACCTCAGGTCGTCGGTGTCAAAGAAGCCAGCTTCAACCAACAGCTTTCCATCGAGACGCACTTGTCCCTCGGCAAAGACTACGTGATTAGCACCCCGAATGAGTGGATATATCCCTTTGCCCAGGACCTTGGGTTTCAGCAGCAGGTGATGTTTGCCAACACATCCGATTGGCGATTCGACACTCCTGAGGCGAACTACTACGTCCAGTTCATTGAACGTGCCAGCGCCGGAGTCTATGATGACGATTTCTATGAGGCTCACCTGAGGCGTCTCAACGAGCTATCGGAAACGTGGTGGATCCGGACGGCCGACAAGAACGGCGGCGCATTGCCTGTTGCCATGATTAAATATTGGGGCGAGTTGATGGGCATGGCTGGTGGCCCCACCCGACAACCGTTGCCACAGTTCTCAGCCGCAGAGAAGGCCCAACTTAAAGAGGAGTTGACTCCATTGAAACCTAAAACACTAGTTACCAAGACACCCTATAAGCCCCGGGCAACCTGGCTGACCGGCAACAACGCGTTTGCCACCGGGATGCTGCTCATGGTCAGCGTGCAGAACGTTGAAGAGGCCCTTGAGGCAGAACGCGGCGGCGCAGACGTTGTAGACGTCAAGAACCTTCAGGAAGCCCTTGTCGGCTCTGGGCATCCCACCACGGTTCGGCAGGTTCGCGCGCAGATTCAGCCGGAGAACCACGTCAGCATCACACTGGGCGTAGTGCCTAATCAGGCCGGTACTGTGGCGATGGCTGCATATGCAGCGGCAGTAATGGACGCCACTTCCGTCAAAATTGGCTTCATGCAGACCGAGTACGACACGGCAGTTGAGATTCTGAAGGAATCACGGCGAGCGATGGACGGCTACAACACGAAGCTTGTTGGCTCTCTCTTTGCCGATAACCTGTTGTACGAGGGTGGACTTGACCCCAAGCTGATGGTTCAACTGGCAACGGATGGCGAGTGTGACGGCTTCCTCATTGATACGTTGATTAAAGACGGACGAAACCTCTTTGACTTCCTCACCGAGGCAGAGTTGCACGATATGGTCTTGGAAGGCAAGAAGCGTGGTTTGAGCACTGCCCTTTCCGGCCACTTAAAGCTTGATGATTTGGATGAACTGGCCCGTATCAACCCGGACATCGTTGGTGTGCGCGGCGCAGTATGTAGCACCGGAGACCGTGACCGTGCTGTCGCATGGGAAGCAGTAGCCGAGTTCAAGAAGCAGGTAGACTTGCGGAAGAGCGGCGAGATAAGTGTCCGTCCAAACGCAGCTGGTACTAACGGCGATGCACCTGTCGTAACGGCGGGAGGCGGCTGGGTAGTCATTGATGGTAGGGGCAAGAGTTGCGCCGGTGTTATCGCAGCACTGGAGAAGCAGACGAAGGCAGATCATTCTTCAATGGTAGAGACGATTCTGGGCGATGCGTTGAACATCTTTGATGTCATTCTCTGGACCGAGAAGGGTGGCCACGTGTTGGTCAACCAGCGTGACGAGGGCGATGGCACCGTCCGTGTACTCATTCAGCCGAAAGCCTAACTCGCCAAACACCTTTTAAGGCACATAGAAAACAGGGACGCTCAATTGAGCGTCCCTGTTTTGTTTAGCTAACCACAGTCTCTAACAATTGACTCGGACGTAGAAAAAATGCTACGCGTCTTGCAACGACTCAAAATTGGCTCTGAACTCGTTGTACCATTTTTCCTGATCCTCTTTGCTCTGCGCCATCATTACATCAAGGGCGGCCTTGTGATCTGCATCGCCTGCCTGAACCCTTTCCATGACATGACCTCTGCATTTCCCGCCCATCTCTTCAGGAGTCTCACTGGAAAACTCCATATCGCACGCGCCGCGCATTTCTTTGCAGGTTGCTTTCTTCATACGTAACTCCTTATTCGATATTGCCCAAGCGTAGCAGAAAACGACCAATCTATCATGTTGTCGGCACCCAGCATTAACCGTTTCTGTCAGATCATATGGGGTCAAAATCGAGCCCTTGGTGCTTGACGCTCCCAGTCCATAGCAGTAAATTTGGCGGGTGCTCACGGGCGAGGCGACAAAAACCCGAAGCGTGTACCGAACAAGGAGGCGTCATGGAGTACCCAACAATAGACAAAGAACCGGCAGATAAAATGAGGGTGAAACCCAACCTGCCGGACCTGGATGCGGCCCGTGTGGGCTTCCAGTGGACAGACATGTACAAGGAGCTTGATTGGCTACCTGGCGGTTATCTCAACCAGGCCCATGAGTGCATAGACCGGCATGTTAATGCTGGTCGCGGTGACAAAACCGCCCTCATCTGGGTAGGGAAGAACGGCGAAGAAGAACGCTACACCTTCAGTGATATGAAGGAACAGACCAACAAGTTCGCTAACGTGCTCCAGGGCCTTGGAGTGAAAAAGGGCGAGCGTATCTTCGTGTTCATGGAGCGGCTACCGGAACTCTATTTTGCCATCTTTGGCGCGCTGAAGCTGGGCGCAGTAGTCGGGCCGCTCTTCTCTGCCTTTGGCCCTGACCCTGTCCGGGATCGCATGCTTGATAGTGGCGCAACCGTGCTGGTGGCCCAGCCTGACCTGAAACGCCGAGTCGCGGATATGATTCCCAATCTCCCTGACCTCAAGCACACCATCATCGTAAATAAAAACGGCAGGAGCGCAGAACCTCTCGCAGATGGCGATCTCAGCTACGAAACCCTTATAACAGACGCATCTGCTGAGTTCGATATCGCCAACACCAGCATGTATGACTACTCAGTAATCCATTACACCTCCGGCACTACAGGGAAGCCAAAGGGCGCCGTTCATCGCCACGTGGCAGTGGTGCAGCAGTATGCCACGGGCAAGTGGGTCCTTGACCTGCACCCCGACGACCTCTACTGGTGCACAGCAGACCCCGGCTGGGTGACAGGCACTTCATACGGCATGTTTGCCCCCTGGTCCAACGGTGTGACGCAGCTCATCTATGAAGGCGGGTTCAGTGCTCGAGCCTGGTATGAGCTCATCCAGAAATACAGCGTCACTGTGTGGTACACGGCTCCTACAGCCATTCGTATGCTGATGAAGGCCGGTGATGATGTCCCAGCGCGCTTCGATCTGTCTTCCCTTAGGCATATCAACAGCGTTGGCGAACCCTTGAATCCTGAGGCCGTTGTTTGGGGCACCAAGGTTTTTGACCAGGCTATCCATGACAACTACTGGCAGACGGAGACCGGCGCAATTATGGTGGCCAATTACCCGGCCATGCCTGTACGTCCGGGCTCGATGGGACGCCCTATTCCCGGAGTTGATATGGGAATTCTGGACGGTGAGTACAACCCCCTCCCAGCAGGGGAAGAGGGGTACCTTGCGATTCGCCCAGGCTGGCCTTCCATGTTCCATACGTACTGGAACAATCTGGAACTTTACAATTCCAAGTTTCACAAAGGCTGGTACATCTCCGGAGATCAGGCCAAAATCGATGAAGATGGCTATATCTGGTTTGTGGGCCGTGCAGACGATGTCATCAACACCGCCGGTCATTTGGTAGGCCCCTTTGAAGTGGAGAGCGTCCTTATTGAGCATCCCGCAGTGGCAGAAGCAGCCGTTATTGGTATTCCCGATGCGCTGGCAATGGAAGTCGTGAAGGGGTTCGTGTCGTTGAAAGACGGTTTCGAGCCAACAGAAGAACTCCGACGCGAAATTCTTGGTCACGCACGACAGCGACTGCAAGCGATTGCACCACGGAGCATAGAGTTCAGGGCGTCGCTGCCGAAGACCCGCAGCGGTAAGATTATGCGGAGGCTGTTGAAGGCGGAGGAGCTTGGACTGCCCTTGGGTGACACATCAACGCTTGAGGACGATTAACGCTCAGAAGCCTTCAAATCCAGTACCCTGAATTGCATTGTGCTACGACCGTTGAAATTGTTGATTTCAGGGATGTACACCAGGTCTATAGTCGGATAGCTAGAACCGTCAGGCATGTTGAGGCCCTCGGGCCAACGCTGGCTGAAGGCCACTGCGTCCCACTTGGCACCGCTTTGGCGCAGGGTCAGCCGCATATGTTGGCCTTCTGTACCCATCTGTCGGAGTGCTGTCACCTCTACGTTTCGCGCCAGGAACGCAGGTGGAGCGTGCTCCTGACCAAAGGGCGCTAGCGAACGCAGGAACTTGTACGTCTCTCCCAGCACGTCCTTGAAGGCAACCTCCGCATCAATGAGCAGCCTAGGCTCCAAGGCGATACCTTGCAGTTGCTCCCTCGCTAGCCGTTGCAATCGTTCTTTGATGGCATCAAGGTTTGCTGTGTCTGCCACAAACCCCGCTGCCGCAGGGTGCCCACCAAAGCGATGGAATAGCTCCTCGCACTGAGCGAGCGCTTCCCCCAGGTTGAACTCAGGGATGCTGCGACCACTGGCTCGGGCAATATCACCATCTACTGAAACTACGATGGCGGGTCGGTAGAATCGCTCTGCCAATCTCCCTGCCACAAGGCCACTGACACCAGGCTCAAATTCCTCGCTGGCCAGAAAGATGAGCGATTCATTCTCAACTTGTAGGGATGCACCATCAACCCCTTGCTCTACCAGCATCCCGGTAAGCTCTCTCCGTTGTTGGTTCAACTCTTCAATCTGGGCCGCTAGTTCTCTAGCTGTGTCCATATTGGGCGCGGTTAGTAGGTCAAAGCTCAGGTCTGCGGTGTCCATGCGTCCTGCTGCGTTGAGGCGTGGCGCAATGACGAAGGGGATGGATTCATGGTCGAGTTCGGCGCTTGTTGTATGGGCGGCTTCCAACAACGCCAGGAGTCCCGGACGTTTGGTTCGTTTCAAACCTGCTAAGCCAAGGGTTGCCAGGGCACGGTTCTCACCTAGAAGAGGTGCCATGTCCGCCACCGTGCCTAGGGCCGCGAGTTCTAATGCGCCTTCAGACACTGTTTGTTCCTGTACCTGGTTCAAGGCTTGCACCAGTTTGAAGGCAATCCCTGCTCCCGTCAGAAATGGGAACGGGTACGCGTCTACCGCTCTTCTTGGTGTCACAACCGCATATGCGTCAGGGAGGCTGGTCAACGGTGCATGGTGGTCTGTCAGGATGACTTCCATGCCTAACTCTTTAGCTGCTTTAACCTCCGCCACGGAGGTAATCCCACAATCAACGGTGATGATTAGCGTCGCGCCCTGACTTCGCATGTCATGAACGGCGTCGATGTTTAGGCCATGACCGTCTCTGACGCGGTGAGGGATGTGGGCAATGGCCGTGCCACCTAATTCGCCCAACGCTTCGTAGAGCATCACCGTGGCTGTAACGCCATCCGTATCGAAGTCGCCGAACACCGCGATAGTCTCGCCGTGGTGTATCGCCTGGGTGATGCGGCGGACCGCAAGATCCATGTCGTCAAAAAGGAAAGGGTCATGAAGAGCTGTGTGGGAGGCATCCAGCATGTTAGAGGCGGTGTCAGCGTCCTGGATACTCCTGTTGTATAACACCTGCGCCCACAATCGAGGCATACCTAATACAGTGACCACATCGTCAGGAACCGGCGGAGCCACCGTCCAGCGTGGACGAGGAATGCCCTTCTCAAGCGTCATAGAGTTATGAGCCCTGCATTACGCATCGTATCGCTGGAACACCAGAGAAGCGTTGTGGCCGCCAAACCCAAGTGAGTTGGTCATGGCAACGCTCACCTGAGTATACTTGGCTTTGTTGGGCGTGTAGTCCAAGTTGCATTCAGGGTCAGGGTTCTCAAGGTTTATTGTTGGAGGAATACAGCCGTTCATGATGGACAAGGTGCAAATGGCGGATTCTATAGCCCCGGCTGCTCCCAGTAGGTGGCCGGTCATGGACTTGGTTGAACTGATAGCCACCTTGTTAGCGTCATTCCCAAAGACCCCTTTAATAGCGTCCGTCTCAGCCTTATCGTTCATAGCCGTTGATGTCCCGTGAGCGTTGATGTAATTAACGTCTGTAGGTTTGAGATTGGCGTTTGCAATTGCCTGGCTCATTGCTCGCGCGCCGCCTTCACCAAAGGGTGCTGGCTGCGTGATGTGTGATGCATCTGAAGTGGCGCCATACCCAACTAACTCCACCAAGGGTGTTGCACCACGTGCTAACGCATGCCCCAGTTCTTCAATGACCAGCACTGATGCACCCTCTCCAATAATGAAGCCGTCTCGCTTGGCATCGAAAGGCCTGGAAGCGGCCTGGGGGTTATCGTTGTTCTTGGACAGCGCGCCAACTGAGTTAAACCCTGCAACGGCGATGGGGCAGATAGGGGCCTCGGTACCGCCGCAGATGGCGATATCAATCTCGCCTCGCTTGATGAGTTCATATCCGCTACCAATGGCATCCGCTCCGCTAGCGCAGGCAGAGACCGTTGCAAAGCTGGGGCCTCTTGCGCCGAATTTCATAGAGACGTTAGCTGCAGCCATGTCTATGAGCATGGCCGGTATAAGGAAGGGGCTGATGCGTTTGGGGCCCTTCTCATGCAGCACGCCAAATTGCCCTGACAGGGTGATGATGCCTCCAACTCCGCTGGCGATGAGGGAGGACGTTCTGTTTCCTAGAGGCTCATCCTGTTCCAACCCCGCCTGCGCAATGGCTTCAATTGCCGCGGCAAGAGCAAGCTGAGAAAAGCGATCTGCCCTCCGAGCTTCTTTCCTGTCCATATATTTCTCAGGGTCAAAATCGCCGACTTCTGCAGCAATTTGTGTTTCAAAGTCAGTGGGGTCAAAGGCGGTGATGAGGGAAACTCCTGACCGGCCATTGACCAACGCATCCCATGTTGATGCAGCAGTGAGACCAATGGGGCTTACAATACCGATGCCTGTGACAACTACACGAATGTCGCTCACGCGTATCTCCTTACCAACACTTGGATGTTCTGTGAGCCTGCCTAGCTATTTCTGGAGCAACTCACGCCGTTGGTGGGAGGAGTTCCAGACGTTGCCGACAAGCGTCTTCCTAATCGTCGCGGGTCTTGGGCGCCAGTTGGGCATCACCCGCTTGCGGGAGATTATACCAGAGGTGTCCAATAGGAGAACTCCCCTTGAGGTGTAATCGTTTACTCTTTTGCGTAAAACGCTACACCCAGAAGCCCTGGCCCTGTGTGCGCTCCAATTACAGGGGTGAACGTGGTCGTCAAGGTTTCAACACAAGTAAATCGCTCCTGGATGAGGCCTAGCAATGCACTTGCTTCTTCAGCGGCGGCGGCATGCATCACAATCACATGGAGGGGTTTGCCTAGGGATTCTCTTTCGATGACGTTGAGGACGCGTTCAATGGCCTTCGGCTTGTTGCGGGGGCGCTCAAGCATCCGCACTTCGCCTTCGCCCGGCCAAATGGCTAGCACGGGCTTGATGTTCAACAGCGAGGCTGCCCAGGAAGCGACTCGTGGCACACGCCCACCCCGTTGCAGGTGCTTTAATGTCTCTAGCACACCTACAAAATACACGCGACCTGCTACCCATGTAGCGACAGCTTCCACCTCTTCCAGCGACTTGCCCTCTTGTGCAGCTCTGGCAGCTGCCAGGGCTACAAGGGCTTCAGCGCCACCGGCGGTTCCACTATCCAGTAGGTGTATCTGTTGGTGCGGAGACGTTGTCTGGGCCAACTCAATTGCTGCTCGCGCAGCGTCGTATGTGGCGCTTAAAAGGGAAGAAACAGTGATGCAAAGGACATCAGTTCCCGTGGCAGCGGCTTCAGCAAAAGCAGCTTGAAACGATGACGGCGATGGCGCGGAAGTCTGTGCCGTAGATTCGCTGGTCGCGATGCGTCGATAAAATTCATCAGGCGTCAGGTCTATGCCGTCCTGGTAACTTTGTCCGTTTAATGCAATCTGCAACGGCACTATAGTAAGCGGCAACCCCTCAACCTGGTCACTGGAAAGGGAGGCTGTGCTGTCTACCACCACCGTTGTACGCAGGCCGTTCGTCACATCAGACTCATTCTGCATTCTCTTTCGTTTGGAACATCAGCCGCGATGGTAGTATGACCGAATACTAGGGTCAAGAAATGAGAAACAGCACAAATGCCTGAGTCGTTTAAATTATCGGTTCATGTGCAACCTGGAGCGCGCCAATCCGCCATTGTAGGCTGGGTTGATGACGTGCTGCGCGTGCGGGTCGCCGTTCCACCCGTGGAAGGTAAAGCAAACGAGCTGCTGATAGGATTGTTGGCTGACGCCTTAGGTGCACCTAAAAGTCGAGTTCACATCCAACGAGGCGGCAAGGGCCGCAGGAAATTAGTGGGAGTTGAAAGATTAACCCTGGACAAGGGCTACCGGCTACTCAATAAACCTTCATCTTCACCTGGAAACGCTCCAGGCCTACCCAAAGACTTTCGTAACAGTAGGTTGAAGAACCCAAAGAATGATAATGATGACGAGCATTGGGCTGAGGTCCATGGTACCGAACCGTGGCAATAATCTCCGTATAGGCGCGAGCACTGGCTCTGTCACTTGGAACACTATCACTTGAATTGGATTATTTGGGCCTATTGGAAACCATGTGAGGACGGATCTGATGAAAATAGCCATCACAAATAAAAACAATACCGAGTTGATTAACTCTCCCATAAAACGGTTACTCCTCTTCGCCTAATAAAAGTGCTTTTTCATATGCCGCCTCTACCGCCTCTATCACACTGGCCCTGAACCCTGCGCCTTCTAGCACCAAGGTTCCATCCGCTGTTGTTCCCCCCGGTGATGTCACCATGTTCCGTAGTTCAGCCGGGTGACGTCCGGTCTGCTTAACAAGTTGAGCGCTTCCCAGCACAGTCTGCACCGCTAGCTTTGCAGCGGTATCTCTGGGCAACCCAATATGAACGCCTGCGTCCGTCAGAGATTCAATGAACATGAACACGTACGCAGGGCCGCTCCCGCTAAGTCCCGTCGCCATGTCTACATATTTCTCACTAGCAACATAGACCTCTTCGCCTATGGCCTGTAGTAGGTTGCGTGCATCTGCCAGTCGCTCAGGGGACACCTCAGGTGTGGCAGTCCAAACGCTGGCGGCAGAGCCAATCTGGGCAGGTGTGTTGGGCATGACTCTAATGACAGAGCTGTGATCCAGGCCGGAACTGATTGCTCCTATCTTAACTCCCGCGACTATCGATAACACTGCCTGGTTTGCGGTTAGCGCCCCTTTAATCTCGGACATTGCAGCAGGTAAGTCCTGTGGCTTTACTGCAAGAACGATGATGTCACCTGTGGCCGCTGCTGTATTGGCATTATCTGTAGTGGCAACGCCGTATTGTTGGGATAAGAGCGTACGCCGGGCTTCAACTGGTTCAACCACAGCAATGTCAGCGGGTGCAGCGAGTTTCTTCGCCAGCACTCCGTTGAGGATAGCTTCAGCCATGGTTCCGCCACCAATAAAGGCGATACGCATACCAACTCCATACACAAGATGAATCTATTGTAGCACCTGACGTTATGTCGGGCCATTCAAACAACTAATATCGTTATGGATGTGACGTTGCTAAGCCAGCGCCTGCTGCCAGTTCAGCGGCGGCATGGATTGCTTCTACCATGCTGGTAGCATCTGCTACTCCCTGCCACGCGATGTCGAAAGCTGTTCCATGGTCCACCGATGTGCGTATAAACGGGAGTCCTAGATTGACTGTGATGCTCTCTTCAAACCCATATACCTTAACAGGGATATGGCCCTGATCGTGATACATCGCCAGAATTGCATCGTAGTCTCCGTGGATGCCCTGAAGGAACACTGTGTCTGCGGGCACCGGGCCTGTGGCCTTAATACCCAAGCGTTGGGCCTCCTGCACCGCCGGGGTAATTTCTTTCTCTTCTTCGTCCCCAATGAGCCCTCCATCTGAGGCGTGAGGGTTCAGGGCTGAAACCCCAATGCGAGGTTCTTTGATGCCCCATTGTTGAAATACCTGGTTCGTTAGCACCAACGCCTCCAAGACGTTGTCCTTTGTGACGTAATCACAGGCCCTTCTCAGTGACCGGTGGGTAGTAAGGTGTACAACGCGTAAGCCCTTTGAGGTGAGCATGGTTAGAACCTTAGGTGTCCCCGAGAGGCGTTGAAGCACCTCCATGTGGCCAATGTCTTTATATCCTGCCAAGCTCGCGGCTTCTTTATGGAGTGGTGCTGTTGCCATTCCTGCTACGGAGCCATCCATGCAGAGTTCTCCTGCCCTGATGGCCCATTCCATAGCCGCTTTACCGGCGACAGCGGAAATTTGCCCTGGTAGAATGCTGTTTGCATCCAAATTGCCAATATCCAACACTGCTACGGAGCCTTGCCCAACTATCGATTCTTGAGGTGATTCCACCGCTTCCACAGCCAATCCTGAGCCAGTCAGTACCATTGCCTTGCGAAGCACCTCTGCATTGCCTACAACAAGCGGTGTACACCAACTGGCTATGTCTGGAATGGACAGTGCCTTCGCAATGACTTCTGGTCCAATACCGGCAGGGTCTCCCATGGTGATTGCAATGATGGGTAGTTTTGCCACGTCTCATTCCCCCGGGTGGTTTCTTGGGCTGCGGTTGGCTCTGTTACAACGGACGTTCCCAGTATACTCGGGCATCGCTTTTGCTGAAACAGCAACCTGATGAGCTTAACTCAGGGAACTGGAGGGTTTGTATAAGCAAATTTTCCTTGACACCCGCTTTGGCATTCTACTAGTATTGTGGCAACAACAGCATACTGGCAAATTACTTTTATCAAGAGTGGCAGAGGGAACGGCCCAATGATGCCCGGCAACCGGTCTCCTGGGAGTGTTCCAGGAAACAACGGTGCCAACGCCGTCAAGTCGTGTAACGGCTTGATTCGATGAGAGTGTTGATCGGCTAAGAGCTTCTCTTGTCGAGAAGCTCTTTTTTATTGCCTATAGCGGAAGGGAAGTTGTTTGACCTCCGGTGCTGCCAAGACCGAAGAAGTTAAGGCTCTGGAATGGACCAACAATCGCTTGCGGTTGCTGGATCAAACGCTCTTACCCATAAAGGTTGAATATGCCGAATTGGAGCACTGGCCTCAGGTAGTTACGGCAATCACTTCAATGCAGGTACGCGGCGCACCAGCGCTGGGCGTAGCCGGGGCATACGCGGTTGTCCTAGCAGCTCAAGAATTGAAAAATCTCCCTTTTGCGAAATTCCAGGAGAACCTCGCGAGCGCGGCATCATCAATCGCCAAGGCTCGGCCTACGGCGGTCAACCTCGCATGGGCTGTCTCCTGCGTGCTGAAAGCAGCGGCACCCGCCACAGACGCCCGCCAAGCTATAGAACTTCTCCTCATGGAAGCGCAAACGATTGAACGTGAGGATATAGAGGCCAACCACTCCATCGGCGAACACGGATCCCAGCTCCTCCCACTAGATGCCACCGTGATGACCCACTGCAATGCAGGTGCCCTGGCAACCGCTGGATATGGCACGGCTTTGGGCGTCATCCGCACTGCTTGGGGCCAAGGTAAACTCAAAGGGGTTATCGCCACAGAGACACGTCCCCTCCTTCAAGGTGCGCGCCTCACCGCCTGGGAGCTCAAACAATCAGGTATTCCTACTACACTCATCGTAGATAGTGCGGCAGCCTCTGTCATGCGTTCCGGCAAGGTTTCCGCAATCATCGTGGGAGCTGACCGGATTGCAGCTAATGGTGATGTGGCTAATAAGATCGGCACCTATGGACTAGCAGTGTTGGCCAAAGCCCATAACGTTCCGTTCTATGTGGCTGCGCCCATGAGTACCGTAGACCTAGACACTCCAACCGGAGCGCAGATTGTCGTGGAGGAACGCGGGCCGGACGAAGTTTCTTTGCCCTTGGGAGTCCAGGCTGCCCCGGCAGAGGTTAGGGTTTTTAACCCTGCCTTTGACGTGACACCTGCGGAGTACGTCACCGCCATCATCACGGAGGACGGCGTGTTTACTGCGCCTTACGGTGGTTTTCTGCATACGGGAGCGCAAAGCAGTGGCTAATGCGCGAATCGGCGTTATCGGCGGTACTGGGTTGTACCAGATGCCCGACCTTAAGGGGTTGGAAGAGGTCAATCTCACAACGCCCTTTGGGCCCCCAAGCGATGCTTTACTCGTAGGGAAACTTGAGGGAGTTTCAGTAGCGTTTCTGCCCAGACATGGGCGAGGCCACCGTTTAAATCCCACGGAAGTACCGTCAAAGGCAAACATCTACGCGCTAAAATCTCTGGGGGTGGAACAGATAATTTCCATCAGCGCTGTTGGAAGCTTGCAAGAACCCATCAAGCCGTTGGACTTGGTTGTGCCTGACCAGTTGATAGACCGGACTCGTGGACGACCGTCCACGTTTTTTGAAAACGGCATCGTAGCCCATGTCAGCTTCGCAGAGCCGTTCTGCCCGGTGATGCGAGGACTGTTGGTTGAGGGCGTCAAAGAGACAAAGACTATCGTTCATGACGGAGGCACATATGTGGTTATGGAAGGGCCTCCATTCTCTACAATTGCAGAATCCAAGCTCTATCGTTCTTGGGGCGCAAGCATTATAGGGATGACTGCTCTCCCGGAAGCGAAGCTCGCAAGGGAAGCCGAAATGTGCTACGCGACGCTAGCCTGCGCAACCGACTATGATGTATGGCATGACGATCACGACTCAGTTACTGTCGAGATGATTATGGCGAACCTTCAGCATAACGTTGCTGTGGCTCAGGATGCATTGCGTCGCGTTGTTACGCGACTCCCAACCCATCGAGAGTGTGGGTGCGCTACGGCGTTGACCAATGCGGTTATCACATCTCCAGATGCAATGACCCCATCTGCGAAGTACCGATTGAAACTACTTTTGGGCAACCGTGTAAACTAGTACTTCACACGGTCAACCGTAGCGCAATTATTAGGAGGACAATAATGGCAAGGCAGCAACCAGGGGAACCGTTCTTTCGGATCAAATCAGATGAAGCAAGTCAAATGATTGATAGCGACCCTAACATCGCAATAATCGATGTACGGAACCTTGATGAATATGCAGCGGGGCATGA
>CAVOCU010000045.1:0-14672 GCA_963694315.1 Dehalococcoidia bacterium
ATACTTGAAGATGCACAGAGCCAGGAAACAACCGCACAGTCCTCCTTAGCCAGCGCGCAGAACGATCTGGCGTACCAGCAAGTGGATCAAGCATCCAAGGTTCAGGCTGCCAAGGATGCACTTACCAAAGCAAAGGAAGGGTATCAGGGCACCATCACCAATTTCCTGGGAATGACCCTGGCAGAAGCTGAATACAAGATGACGCCGGATGAGTTCCTGTCATCCCACGCAATCAATCTGGACTTCCTCTTCGCTCCCCTCCAAAGGGATGACCCGATCAGCTCAATCCTTGCGTTCTCTCCAGAATTAGTGGAGAACCCAGAAACGGATTGGAGCGAGTTCACCGTTTACACGTGGCTAACGCTCTTCCCTGGGAACATCTACGGCACGTGCGTAAACCTGACCTTACGGTCGCAGGACGTCTGCGTCGGAGCTACCATCGACGCCTCGTGGACCACGATGGACAAAGCGCTCAGCACCTGGGGCGCAACGAATGCCGCAGCAGCCAAGACAATCTCATCGGCATTAAAGTCGGTGGATCAGGCAACAACGGCTCTAGCCGCCGCTGAAGATAAGCTACAAATCGCCATTGACGGAGCCAAACCGTTGGAGATTATGGTCAAGCAGCGGGAGATGGAGGTAGCTGAAGCGCAACTGGTCGAGGCCAACGATGCCTTGGCTGAGGTCATAGCCCTGCCGGATTCGCTGACATTGGCCCTTAGGGACGCGGAGATGAACGCTGCCGCGGCAGCCGTGGTTACTGCGGAACAGAAGCTGGCGCTGACGGTACTCACAGCTCCCTTTAACGGCTTTATCGGCAGCGTCAACGTGGAGGTGGGGCGCGCTGTTGGCGCAAACGCTGCCGCTATCGAAGTGATAGACCCTTCCGTTGCAGAGGTAGAGGCCCAGTTAGACGAAATTGATGTGCTCACGGTACAGGTAGGCTCAAATGCGTTGGTATCTTTGGATGGACTGCCACGCGCACAACTACCGGGCGTCGTGATAAGCATTTCTCAGGCCGGGGACAACCAGCTGGGCGTAGTGACTTACCCGATTCATATTGAAGTGCAGACGCCTGGTCGACTTCAACTGCGTGAGGGTCTGAGCGCAACAGCAAATATCGTGCTTCAGCAAGAATTAGACGTGTTACTCATTCCAAGCACATCTATTGCCGGCACCATTGAGCAGCCAACGGTGATGGTGAGTATTAAAGGCGAAATCACGGAACGGGAAGTGACTCTGGGTAGTAGCGACGGCTTCTGGACGATTGCCCTCACGGGACTGGAAGAGGGTGACATGGTGGTATCCACTACCCTGGGCGGAAGCACGAATCCGTTTTCTGGCGCCGGCATGAGAATCGGCGGTGGATTCGGCGGCGGCGGCGGGCGGCTGCCAGGAGGGTTCGGCGGCGGTAACTTCACCGGCGGCGGCGGGCGGCCGCCAGGAGGGTTCGGCGGTGGAGGCGCTGGTGGTGGCATAACTCCCCCAACTCGCTAAACAGAACGCTATCGCTGTGAATTGAGAGCAATACTGATGATTGATATTCGTAACGCATCTAAAATCTACCAAATGGGCAACGTTGAGGTTGCTGCGCTCCAAGAGGTAAACCTCTCGGTTGAACAGGGAGAGATGCTTGCCATCATGGGGCCATCAGGCTCCGGGAAGTCCACAATGATGAACATCCTAGGCTGCTTAGATATAGCAACGTCCGGTCTTTACTCCCTGGAAGGTGAAGACGTGGGGCAGATGAACGATAACCAACTGGCGGAGATTCGCCACAGCAAGATAGGGTTTGTGTTCCAGACCTACAATCTCCTGCCCCGATCAAGCGCGCTCAGCAATGTAGAGATGCCGTTGATGTACGGCAACGGCCACAACCGGCGCGATAGAGCTATGGAAGCGCTGGATAAAGTAGGACTGGCCCATAGGGCACAGCACCTCCCTGCAGAGCTTTCCGGCGGAGAGCAGCAACGGGTTGGTATTGCTAGAGCGTTGGTGAAGAATCCTTCCCTCTTGTTAGCCGACGAGCCTACTGGCAACTTGGACTCCAAATCCAGCGACGACATCATGTCCGTACTCCAGCACCTCAATAGAGATGAGGGCCTTACCGTATTGATGGTGACCCATGAGTCGGATATCGGGCAGCACACCAACCGGATTGTGTCATTCAGAGACGGTTGCGTAGTAAGCGACGAGCCGGTTGCCAACCCTCTGACTGCCAGAGAACACATCAGCCGCACAGGAGCCGGCGCATGAACCCACTGACGACGTTCCTAACGGCACTGGATGCGCTGAACTCCAACAAGTTGCGGTCAGGACTAACGCTACTAGGTATCATCATAGGCGTCTCCGCGGTCATCACTCTGATGGCCATAGGCCGCGGGGCACAGGAGTCCATCACCTCCCGTATTGAATCACTAGGCACAAACCTGCTCTTTATCCGTTCAGGCGCAACCAACCAGTCTGGGTTCAGCGGAGCTCAGGGGAGTGCGGCCACCTTAACCCTAGAGGACTCCCTGGCGTTGATTGATCCCATATTGGCACCTTCATTGGCCTCGGTGGCGCCGGAAGTCCAAATCCGGAGTCAGCTTGTGTATGAGAGAGAGAACACAAACACCCAGCTCATTGGCATTACGCCAGAGTATCTGCCCGTGCGCAGCTATGAACTAGAATCCGGCCAACCCTTCACAACGCCGCAGGTAGATGCGGCTGCTCAGGTAATTATCTTAGGCCCAGACCTAGTTGAAGATCTTTTTGGGTTGCGTGACCCCATAGGCCAGACAATCAAGGTGAGCGAACGGGCCTTTGAGGTCATTGGGGTGATGAAAAGCAAAGGGTCTGGAGGGTCTGGTAACCAAGACAACCGGGCATACATCCCCATAACCACGGCTTACTATCGGCTGGGGGCCCAGCGGACGGCCCAGGGTGAGCTCAGCGTGCAGACCATTAACGTCCAAGTGGTGGATGACGATTCCGCCGATGCCGCCGTGATCGAGATTAGCAACATCCTCCGGTTACGTCATCGCATCACCGATGAGGACGACTTCACGATAACCAACATGCAGGAAATGATTGAGACACTGCAGGAGACCACGGAAACGTTTGTGGTGTTCTTGGGAGCCATCGCCAGCATATCGCTGCTTGTTGGTGGCATTGGAATCATGAACATCATGCTGGTGTCCGTGACAGAGCGGACCCGGGAGATAGGCATCCGCAAAGCGATGGGAGCTAAACGTCGCGATATCCTATCGCAGTTTCTGGTTGAAGCTGTCCTACTGAGCCTGACAGGAGGAATGTTGGGTGTAGGAATAGGACTGGGTATGACGGAGGTGCTGGACGGCGTGCAGTTAGGCTCGGCGACCTTGTTGACATCCTTTAGCACGAACATTGCCCTCCTGGCTATGGCGGTATCTGGCGGTATCGGCCTGTTCTTCGGGATATATCCGGCAATGCAGGCCGCAAAGATGCACCCCATTGAGGCGCTGCGGCACGAATAACGAGGATTAGTCCTCGACCCATCTCACCTAGCGATTATTTGAGCGGAACCTCTCGTAGGGAAAAGGGCAGACTGAATTTGTTTGTCTGCTGTCGATGTGGGGTGCCGAGGTCGTAGGCTCTAGGCTGCATCCAAGGCTAGGCTTGGTTTGACAGTAGGTAGGATGGGTACCTATAATGCTTGGGAAGTCATATCTAACGAGGAGCCCTACATTTAATGTTGCGCATTAGACTCTGGCGTATGGGAAAGAAGCACCAACCCAGCTACCGTATTGTAGTCATGGATTCACGGTCACCTCGGGACGGCGGGTACATCGAGCAGTTAGGGATGTATAACCCTCGTACAGAGCCGGCGACTGTGGAGATCAATGCAGAAAAGGCTGCTGAGTGGATTAAGAACGGCGCCCAGCCATCTGAACCGGTTGAGCGAATGCTACGGAATTTGGGTGTGCTGGAGAAGGCTTAGCGCATGCGTGAGCTGATCGAATACATCGCCAAGTCGTTGGCACACAACCCTGACGCGGTCAAGGTTACCCAAGTTGAGGAAGATGGCGTATACGTCATCCAGCTTGAGGTGGATCCGGACGATAAGGGTCGTATCATTGGAAAGCAAGGCCGTGTTGCAGAGGCAATGCGTATCATGCTGAGAGTGGTCGCCATCAAACAGGGCGTCCGCGCTTCTCTCCAAATCCTGTAGACTCTTCCATCACTGCCTCTAAGAAAGAACCCCCACTTATGTCGTCTCATGCCATTGAACAACCGTCTCCTCCCGACCGTAACGCTGTGGCCCGTATACTTGGTGTGTGGGGCAGGCTAGGTCACGTCAAAGTTGAATCCCTCAGCGATATTCCAGACCGGTTCGTTAGCGGTGCTCGCTTCCTCATTGGGGAACGGGCATATGTGTGCGAGGGGTCACGGCCGCAAGGGAAGACGCTGCTACTCAAGCTCCAGGGCATCAACAACCGCAATGATGCTGCAGCACTTCAAGGCTCCGTACTGGAAACACCGGCAAACGAAGCTCCTTCTCTTCCTGAAGGGACGTTCTACCACTATCAGATCGTTGGCTTAGAAGTCTGGACGTCGGATGGGAACTCTCTGGGGAAAGTCACTGATATCATTTCCACTGGCAGTAACGACGTGTATGTTGTTCAAACCGCAGAGGGCGAGGTTCTCATCCCTGCTACGACTGACGTGGTTTCCCAGGTTGATATTGATTCAGGCAAGATCACGATCAATGTAATCCCCGGCCTCCTCTAACCGAAGGTCTTAGCTCTTCACCCATACCCCTAGCGGTTACCGTAGAATTCATCCTCAAATCACAATCCTAGCCCTCGTATGTAAGCTGGTCTAGATTCTTGGGTTGTGCAGAGGTCTCCTATAGCCCAACACCCCGCTAGGCATAGGGTGACGGGAACTGCTCCCCTTTGACCTCTCTATTTCCAGACAGTAGAATGGCGCCAGAGAATTGGCAAGGGGGCAGTATGAGCGGTCACTCTAAATGGTCCACAATCAAAAACAAGAAGGGCGCCCTTGACGCGAAGCGCGGCCAGCTTTTCACGCGCCTGACCAAAGAGATTGTTGTAGCGGCCAAGACGGGTGGCGGAGACCCAGACATGAACCCCCGCCTGCGTTTGGCCATCCAGCAAGCACGCTCAGGCAATATGCCCCTGGACAACATTGACAGGGCAATCAAACGGGCCACTGGCGAGGGCGAGGGCCAGGCCAATCTAGAGGAGCTTGTCTATGAGGGATTCAGCCCCGGTGGAGCGGCTATCCTGGTTATGACGGTAACGGATAACCGTAACCGCGCATCATCAGAGGTCCGAAACGCGTTTGACAGGAACAACGGCAAGATGGGCCAGGTAGGTTCCGTAAGCTACCTGTTCGAGCAAAAGGGCCTCATCACTCTTGAAGTGACGGCGCAGCAACTGGAAGAAGCCGAACTCCTCGCCATCGAAAATGGAGCAGAAGACACCACTGCAGAGGACTCCACACTCGAAATTCGCACTGCACCAGAGAATTTTGAAACACTATGTTTGGCGTTTGAGACAGCGGGACTCAAAGCGTTATCATCTGAAATAACAATGATTCCAACAATACAGGCTGTACTGGACGAAAAGACTGCGGAGCAGACCCTCAAACTCCTGGACAAGTTAGAAGACCTGGACGATGTTCAAAAAGTAATCACCAACGCTGATTTCCCTGAAGCTGTTCTGGAAAAATACGGATCAGCAGCGTAGGACAATACATGACCCAGCGCGTCCTTGGCATTGACCCTGGAACCCTACACTTAGGGTATGGCCTCATTGAGGTTGAGAACTGGGAAGGCCGCTACGTTACCGCCGGTGTCTTGAATGCAAAGAAGTCCCTTTCTCTCGGCGAACGTCTCCACCACATCCATACTGAATTACTTCAACTTGTAGAATTGTTACATCCGGATGTCATTGCGGTTGAAGAACCCTTTGTCCCCGTAGAGGGTGCAGCCCGTGGTGGGGCAAAGGCTAACGTACGCTCTGCCATTGCCGTGGGTCAGGCCCAGGCGGTTGCTCTCATTACAGCAGCTCACTACGGCCTCCCCGTATTTCGATATCCACCGGCCCAGGTGAAAAGCGCGGTATCCGGGTACGGCCAGGGGAGCAAAGGCCAGGTAGCAACAATGGTGGGCCTTTTGCTTACGTTACCAGACCCGCCAGAGCCATCGGACGCGGCAGACGCCCTGGCGGTTGCACTGTGCTACGTGCAACAGGAGCGATTGAAATCCCTCATCAAGACTAGTCTTTGATCTATGTGACCTGACGGACAGGGCAATGCCCTGTAGCCATGTGTCTGACAGTTAACTACTAAGGGTTTGCACTTTTGGCATTCCAAACAGGGTTTTTATCACTATCCATCCACAAGCTCAGGATGAGCGGAGTATCCAGCAAGCTAGGGAGCAACCATGATTACAGGCATTAGAGGGACGCTTGAAGGTATAGGGCCAGACTGGGTGACCATCTCTGTAGGAGGGGTGAGTCTTCAAGTGTCTGTGCCAACAGCATCTATCCCCTCTCTAGGTTCGCCAGGGGTTGCGGTGCATCTCCACACGCGACTCATGGTGCGAGACGATTCGCTGGTGCTTCACGGCTTCACCACACCAGAGGCTCTAATTCTGTTTGATTTGCTTATAGGTGTGTCCGGCATTGGCCCCAGGCTCGCTCACTCCTTGCTCTCCGCATTGACGCCAGAAACGTTGGTCTCCGCGGTGGCCGCAGAAGACACCAAGGCGCTAGCCCAGGTACCAGGGCTGGGTCAACGAACGGCAGCACGCATCATTGTGGAGCTGAAGGGCAAACTGGACATAGTATGGGTTGGAGGCAGCAACCCATCGGCGGTCTCCACGGCAGATGATGTTACCGAGGCGCTCATAGCCCTGGGGTACACGGCTATTGAGGCTAGGAGTGCGGTAACAGCCGCAGGAGCTGACCCAAGCCTGCCCGTTGAGGAGCAGATTCGCTTGGTTCTCCAAGGTCTCTCCCGCCAAAGCTAACCAGGGTTAAACCCTGGCCCCACAAGGGCGAGCCTCCGACCCAAATGCCAGACAGTTACCCAAGGAAAAGGAACAAATCTCTTGAAACGTAAAGCGAGCCACCCTGTCATATGAGCAGGGTGGCTCGCTTTACGTTTCAAGCAATCGCTACTGGAGTGGTGAGAAGTCGATGGGCTCCAGTATAACGTTCAGTACGCTCGCCAGGATGGGGCCGGCCGCCTCGCTCTCCGCAAAGACCCTGGCCTGTTCCGGGTCAGAGCGAATAGCATCGTAGCAGCGGTTTCGTTCCTCGTAGCTCTCCGACTGCAACATGTATATCAGTTGCGTGTTCTCTCCACCAACCTGCGCCGTCCAGAACCCTATCTGTCGAAAGCCATGCCGTCGCTGCGCCTCTGCGGTACATCTACGGAAGCGATCAACCACGGCAGGTAACTCCCCAGGCATGGCAGTTTACGTACGAAGCTCGTATATCATCGCGTTTGGCCTGCTTACTTCATCGGCGAAAAATCGGTCGACTCCAACATGACGTTGTGAACACTAGCGACGATGGGGCCATCCTTCTCAGACTCCGCAAAGAACTTGGTGCGCTCAGGGTCAGAGCGGAAGGAAGCGAAACACTTGATGCGCTCCTCATAGCTTTCCCAAGCTAGCATGTAAATCAACTCCTGGTTGGAGCCACCAATGTGGGGTGTCCAGAAGCCAACGATGCGATATCCATGACGAGTGAAGGCCGCTGACGTGAAGTCACGAAATCGTGCCACAACATTGGGGAGTTTCCCCGGCATGGCAGTGTAGGTACGAAGCTCATAAAACATAGTTACCCCTTTCAGTGTCCCTGGTTTTCACGGCGCTTATGATACACGAGACGGACGTTGATTACCCCTGGCCTCAGGTATTTCTCCGTGTGAGCCGCCCACCCTAGTCCGTGGGAATCTGGTTGAATTTGTTCATTACCTCGTTGATGCCTTCTCCAACAAAGGACGCCACCGCTTGCACGGCACGATCCAGAAGCTTATCAACCTCAGCGCTCTCCGTTTTCGTGAACTCGCCCAACACATGGCTGATGGCATTTGCATGGGGCGACCGTCCCACACCCAAACGCATGCGAGGGACATCCTGGGTTTTCAGCGTATCAATAATGGAACGCAGCCCGTTATGCCCGCCGTTGCTGCCACCGGGCCTGATTCTCATCGTTCCGAGAGGTAAATTCATCTCGTCATAGACGATGAGCAGGTCTTCCAATGGGATGTGGAACCGATTAACCAAATAGGCCACAGGCCCACCGCTCAGGTTCATGAACGTACGCGGTCTGGCGAGGATGACGGTCTCATCACCAACCACGCCCTGCCCTACAAGGGCATGGGGATTACGACGAGTCAGCTCAATGCCCCACAGCGTCGACAACCGAGTAATGGCCATCGCCCCGATGTTATGTCGAGTGTTGGTGTATTTCTCCCCAGGATTACCTAGACCTACAATGATTTTCATTCTGGCACTTTCATCTTGAGGGTAGTAGCGTCTTCAAGAATCCAGCAACCCGATCGTTCAGCGCGTCAGGGAAGGCATCAACGTCGGCGGCGCGGAGAACGCGCAGGAACCGCTCCACTGGCGGTGTGCCAGACTCATCCAACACGAGCCCCACAAGTTGCTCTCGAAGGCGCGACATCTGGGTTTCAAGGGCCAAATCAAGCTGATGAATACAGTCCTCAACTACGGCCTCCGGCGGGTTACCCCATGTGTCTAGGCCACACGCTTCACATACAGGCTGGGAACCCAAGGCAACCTTATCCCCTATCACCTCACATGGGTATTCAATACCGTTATACACCGTGACCCACGGCTGAGGCTCCGTTGTGGCGTGAATCAAAAACTCCAACCTAGAACCGGGCATGGACATCCTTCCCCAGGACTCGCCCTGGACCCATTTGACTGACGGTTATCTACGAAACGGCTACTGAAGCGTTATTCCGGCAATATACCCATGAACTCCTCCTCAGTGAGGGCGAGTGTGCCATATTTCTGCCCCTGCTTAACCTTTGCCGCGCCGGGTTCCGCGCCAACAACCAGGTGAGTGGTTTTTTGGGTAACGGAGCCTGAGGCAGTGGCACCCAAGGCTTTGACCAGGTCTTCTCCCTGAGTACGCGACATCCCCGATAGCGTTCCTGTGAAGCAGAAAACCAACCCTGACATAGGCAATCCTTCAGCGGGGGCGTCAGGGATATCAGCGTCCATGCGGACACCGGCCTCCCGAAGCTTGTCTATAAGGGCAATATTTCCTTCATCCTGGAAATATTCAACGATGCTTTCTGCAATCTTGGGGCCAATGCCCGGAACCTTGGTCAATTCCGCTTCCGTTGCAGCAATCAACCTGTCCATCGTGTAGAAATCGGACGCGAGCAGTTCAGCGACCTCTGCTCCCACGTGGACTATACCCAGGGCGAACAATAGCCGATGTAGCGGTTGGCCCTTTCTAGCCGCGATGTTCGCCACCAACTTCGTCGCTGAAAGGTCGCCCATGCGCTCAAGCTCGACCACGTCCTCAAGCTTCAATTCAAAGATGTCCGCAACATTGCTGATGAGACCTGAATCAAGCAACGATATTGCCAACTTCGGGCCCATGCCATCGATGTCCATGGCACCTTTGGATACAAAATGGAAAATGTGCTCTGATAGCTGGGCCGGGCACGAGGGGTTCGTGCAGTAATGCGCTGATTCGCCCTCCACTCGTATCACTTCCGTGCCACAAGCGGGGCAGGTTGCAGGCATGTTGAACACCACCGCATCTGGCGGCCGACGCTCCGGTAAGCTCTGGACAACCTGGGGAATGACCTCTCCTGCACGTTCCACAACCACCCAGTCGCCAACACGGATGTCTTTTTCATGGATGTAGTCTTCATTGTGGAGTGTGGCGTGCTGCACGATGACGCCTCCAACACCCACCGGCTCCAGTACCGCGAAGGCGTTAACCTTGCCCGTACGCCCTACATTGATTTTGATGTCTAGGACACGGGTAATCTCTTGCTGTGAAGGCCATTTATAGGCGATGGCCCATCTCGGTTCCCTACCAGCAACACCCAGGGTGTCACAGTCCGCGCGACTGTTGACCTTGACCACCATGCCGTCAGTGTCATAGTCGAGGGCTTCGCGGGCATCCAGCCACTTGCGATAGTAATCAATCCCGCCTTCCGGCGTGGGATAGTGGGTATTGTTTGGGTTCGTCCTGACGCCCATGCTATTGAGCCATGCCAGGAGGTCCCACTGGGTGTCAGGAACGGTGCCACCCTCAACAACGCCGATGCCGTAGATCCATATATCCAGGGGGCGCTTCGCCGTTATCGAGGGGTCAAGCTGGCGTACTGAGCCGGCGGCGCTGTTACGCGGGTTTGCATAGAGGGCCAATCCTTCAGCAGCCCGAGCCTCGTTCATGCGGTGAAAACCCTCGCGACTCATGTAAATCTCACCACGTATCTCAATCAACGATGGGGGAGAGCCCATAAGTTGGAGCGGGATACTCTTGATGGTGCGTACATTGGTAGTCACATCCTCACCCTTGAGGCCATCTCCACGGGTTGCGCCACGCACCAGAATGCCGTCCTGGTAGGTCAAAGACACCGCCAGACCATCAATCTTGAGTTCACAGGTCAAATCAAAGTCGCGGTCATTCAAGAGGCGGCGGGTGCGCTCCACCCACGCCATGTACTCGTCATCGTCAAACGCGTTGCCAAGACTGAACATCTGGCCGCGATGGACTGCTTCAGCGAACCCTCTGGCTGGAGGTGCGCCAACGCGTTGGGTTGGAGACACAGGGGTTATCAGGTCAGGGTACTGCGCCTCAAGCTCCCGCAACTCACGCATAAGGGCGTCATACACAGCATCGCTAACAGACGGGTCATCAAGGACGTAATAGCGATAGTTGTACTGACCAAGCTCAACGCGGAGCTCCGAAGCTCGTTTGATGGCATCGCCGGTTGCTGGCACCTGTTCCCTCTGTCTGGCTACGCCGTAGGCGTTAACCGAGATTCGTAGCAGTAGGCTATCATTTCCTCGCCCTGCGTCAAGGGGATTTCGCATTGGGCAACGACCATAGTGTGACATTCCTTCTCTAACCAAGCCATCAACAAAACCCATTAACCCGCGATACTTCACGCTGTATCCCCTTGGAGTAGCAAGGAGCCTTCTGTATACTATATCTAAAGACACCATCTGAAGGAGTTCCTTTGGCAGACGTACGCCCGTTCCGCGGACTGAGGTTCAACCCACAGCAATCGGCTGAATTGGGTGATGAGATGTGTCCGCCCTTCGATGGAATAAGTCCGGAACAGCGGGAACAACTGCTCGCTCGCAGCCCCCACAACGTGGTCCGGCTAGAGCTGCCAAAGCCTGAATCAGAAGGCGCAGACGTTTATGCGCAATCTGCCAAGCAACTTCAGGAGTGGTCGGCAAGCAACGTCCTGATTCGAGACGAACAACCGACATACTACTTGATGCAAGAGGATTACACCGATACCACCGGCCTCCACCAGCGCATAGGCATTTACGCCGCTGTCCACCTGGAAGAATACGAGCGAGGGATTGTGCTACCCCATGAGCACACGCGCAGAGGCCCCAAGGAAGACCGGCTGGCAATGATGGAGGCATGCGTCGCGAACTTCAGCCCGATTATGGGCCTTTATCGCGATTCCGGAGGCATTCGCCCCCTGCTGCTAAACGAGATGGCTAGCAGGCTCCCGGATTTCACCGCGGCAATGGAAGGTGGAAGTTCGTTCAAGGTCTGGGCAATGCAAGATGCCCAAGCATCGGAAGAGCTTCGGACGCTGCTGAAACGCATGCCAATCTACATTGCCGACGGCCATCACCGATACGAGACGGCTCTGGCATATCGCGATAACGTCCGGGAGCGGGAGAAGGTGCGGCTGGACTCTCAAGGGTCTGAGTTTGTAATGATGTGCCTCATAGATGTGGAAGACCCAGGGATGCAGCTCCATGAGTTCCATCGGGCACTCTCTGGGCTCACAAGCGATAAGCTCTCTGCAATACAAGAACAGGTATATGGGCTATTCACAGTAGAGTCGCGCCCTCTGGGTGGGATGACGGCGGAGAGCCTGGGAACATTCCTATCTGAAACCTGGAAGAACCGCGTAGGGAACCCAACCCTTGGCCTGATAGAACCGGAAGAGGGCAGGTTGTCACTGCTGACATTGCGTCGCAAACTGCCACTGGGCTCGCTGCCCTTCGCGCCAACTCCAGACCTGTACCAGTGCGAGGCGTGGTTGCTGCACCAGGCGGTGTTAGATCCGGTACTCGGCGGAACCAGCGGAGACCAATCCCAAGTCGACTACGTGCCTGAACTGGACGTGCTCCTCAAGCGCATCGCCGATGGGACGTGCCAGGCAGCGTTCCTAGTTCCTCCTCTAGATATGACACTGTTTGAGTCGCTGGTGAGGGAAGGTCAACGCCTGCCGCCCAAGAGTACATTCTTCCTGCCCAAGCTCCCGACTGGTCTGGTGATGAACCTCCTAAGCGGCGACATCTAAATGACTTGTCCTTCACCCCAGGGCGAGGCCCTGGACCCAGGCTCCTGACGATTACCTAAGGAAAACTATCAGGCAACAGCGGTGAGCATGTATTTTGACAGGCCCGGTTTGTGTGGTTACGATGGCCTAAACCGTGATTCACAAGAAGGCTATTGATGTTTAATTGGCTTACTCAGATAATTTCAGGTAGACCAGAATCGGCTAGCTCCCAAGAAAACCCCACCGAGGTACGTGAATTTATGGCAAATACAGGTAATCCACGCGTCCCCGCAGGCCAATACCTGACAGCCAAGTTCCCTGTGCTCACCTTTGGTTCAACACCCAGAATAGACATGGCAACGTGGCAGTTCAATGTGTCTGGACTGGTAGAAGAAGAATTAACGTGGTCGTGGGATGAGTTCAAGGCGATGTCACCAACGGCCCTAACCGCGGACTTCCACTGCGTCACCCAGTGGAGTCAACTGGACAATGCCTGGGAGGGCGTCTCCATCCAAAGCATCATGAAGCGAATCAAGCCGTTGCCCAGCGCTGGCTATGTCATGCTCCACTGCTATGGCGGCTACACAACCAACCTCTCTCTGGCTGACCTGGTGCAAGATGATGTCCTTTTTGCCTACAAGCAAGAAGGAAAAGACCTGGCCCCAGACCACGGCGGCCCACTGCGCCTCATCGTCCCCAAGCTCTACGCATGGAAGAGCGCCAAGTGGGTGAACGGTATGGAGTTCATGGAACACGATAAACCCGGCTTCTGGGAGCAAC
Source organism: Dehalococcoidia bacterium (assembly GCA_963694315.1). GTDB lineage: Bacteria > Chloroflexota > Dehalococcoidia > Lucifugimonadales > UBA1127 > UBA1127. Next base: position 13,315 of record CAVOCU010000045.1, read on the forward strand.
GCGGGTACCACATGGTTGGAGACCCGTGGAAGGAACAGCGGTACAGTTAGGCTATTACCACGTATGAGTTCAGAAGAAGCAAACCCCGCTAATGTGCCTACCTCTCGACCTGCTCTTGATGCTTTTTGGCTAAACCAACTACAGCATGAGGGTATTCACGCCTTCCTTCCTGAAGCTCCCTCCCTGTCACTCGCTTTCACCTTGAGCCTTCAGCAACTGAAGCAAGGCGCCTACTTTGAAGCCCATGAATCATTGGAAGACCTCTGGGGTGAAGCATCCTACCCGCTGAAGCTGTTCTACTACGCCCTCATCAAGGTAGCTGTGGGGCTTCTCCAAATAGAGAGACGCAACGCAAAGGCAGCTATTGCCCAGCTAGTTCCCGCCATCCAGTACCTGGCTCCCTTTACTCCGGCGTTCCTGGGAGTGCTAACAGGCGCGATAGCCCAAGAGGCTCAAGACAGGTTGGCACTGCTTCAAGTCGGAGATGGTACAGAAATGTGGGACGCAGTGCAGCAGATGCCACTAATGGCTTTCCCAACAACTCCAACGTAAAAGATTAAATACTCCATAAAAAGAACGAAGACCCCGCGACCAGTTACGGCCAGGAGGTCTTCGTTTATATCAGGCAGGCAGACGCAAAGCATCTGAGCCAGTGGGGATACGCTAGGCTGCTTGGACCTTCCGCATCTCTCGAGCTTTCGCAAGTAGATGTGGAGCAACGACACGCTCATATCCGCACTGCAAGCAGTGGAGAGCATGGCCGGTGTTATCGTTCTGCAACTGGATATCACCCCTGCACTTGGGACACGCCTTAAAATAGATCATCCTGGACTCCTTTACCAATCGCCCTAAAGGGCTTTGCAATTATATGAACGCTCTTACCCTATATAACGTTCCATTTGCCTTGTTGGATACATAATTTCCGTTTCAGATTCCGTCGGGGACCCATCACGTCTATACTTGCAACATCCAGCAGTATAACTGTTGACACGCTGCGTATCAACTATTACGATATTCATAACGCATTAGCGAGGTATAGGTTAGATCTATGAGTCCAAAAATCCGTAGGATTCGCCTAATCCCAGGGATGTCATTCACGCTGGCTATGGGTGTGCAAAGCGATACACAGCAGGAACCATCGCAACTCCCAGTACCTGCGGAAAATCAGGCGTCAAGGCAGGAACCGGAGTCCGATAGTGATGAGGAAGCTTCCCAGGGCGTATACGTCATCAGCGTGACTGCCCGCATCCTGCACATGCACCCGCAGACCCTCAGGAAGTACGAGCGCCTTGGATTGGTGAACCCGTCACGTAGTGGCGGTATGGTTCGCTACTACTCTGACATGGACATCAGCCGAC
>CAVOCU010000046.1:0-14584 GCA_963694315.1 Dehalococcoidia bacterium
CCTCATTTGTGACCATGACAATGGTGCCCGTCTCTGCTACAGCAAAGTTTGCACCGGTCATGCCCATATCGGCCTGAAGAAATTTCTCTCTCAGGACTCTACGTGCCACTCCAGCAAGGGCAATTATGTCACTTTCAGCAGGGGTGCCAAGGATGCGCTCAAAAAGCTCTGAGACCTCTTCCTTGGATTTATGCAGCGCCGGCGCAATGATGTGATAGGGCGCCTCTTTGGCTAGTTGGATGATATATTCGCCTAGGTCTGTCTCCACAGGCTCTATCACCATGGACTCCAGCACATCGGCTATTCCCATCTCCTCAGAGACCATTGATTTGCTCTTGATAACGGTTTTGACGCCGTGTGCCCGTGCAACCCCTGCCACGTAATCGTTGGCCTCCTTGGCATCGTGAGCAAAAAACACCGTGCCCCCGGCGCGTTCCACGTTGGTAGAGAGCATATCTAGATAATAGTCGAGGTGTTCTAGCGTCTCATACTTTATCTCTTGAGCCCGCTTGCTATGCTCTTCCCACCGCTTTTGCCCGAACTCGGCGATGGAATCAACTCGACCTTGCCGGAAATTGGACAACCTGTCGAGGGATTGCTGGATCGTCGGGTTGTTAATGGCCTCGGTAGCACGAGGAGTGAATTCCTTTGTCCTTATGCTAGGCATTGGCACCTCCAGGGAGGCCAGAAGCCAGCAGTTCAGCAATGTGCATGGGACGAGCCTCCATTGTTTGGCGACGCATGGCCCCGCCCATGTGCATCAGGCAGCTTGCGTCCACCGCAGTGAGAATCTCTGCGCCGCTTGCTTCTACATTGCGGAGTTTTTCATTCAAGATAGCTGTTGATATCTCCGGGTACTTCACGGAGAACGTTCCGCCAAACCCACAGCAATTGGTGGAGTCTGTGAGGTCAACCAGCTCGATCCCTTCTACGGATTGAAGCAGTTGGCGCGGTTGACTGCTCACGCCTAGGTCCCTCAATGCATGACAGCAATCGTGATAGGCAACGCGTGTGGGCTTTGGCAGCGATGCGCCGATGCTCTCAACCCCAACCACATCTACAAGGTATTGAGAAAGTTCATAGGTTCGGTTTCGTAGTGATTCAACTTCCTCAGCCAACTCAGGGTACTCATGAAGTAATTCTGGATAGTGAGTGAACACCGTGGTGACACAAGATCCGGACGGTGCAACTATCATCTCGCTGTCACGGAAGACCTCTACAAACTGTCGGGCAACAGCTACAGCGTGGGAGCGGTAACCCCCGTTCAACGCTACTTGTCCGCAGCATGTCTGGTCACTAGGGAAGTCCACCTCAATTCCCAGATGACGGAGTAATCTTACGGTAGCTTCACCTACCTCTGGGAAAAACTGATCCACCAGACAAGTGACGAAGAGTGACACCTTTTGACCCGGCATGTTGCTCCTTACGGTGAGAGTCTTCGTAAGGTAGCAGGGGATTGGTGCCCTCGCAAGGGGAAATGGTACCCAGAATGATGGTTCACGGGCAACTATCCAGAGAAATTGGACCCAGGGGAGATTCTTAGTTGTAGATTTGCCCATTGCAGCCCGGTACAATAGCTTTGCAATGGCTGTGGAGGAGTTCTTTGGGAGATTACGAGAGAGCCTTGGAAATTGCCGGAACCGGCATCGGCGTCGTGTTTCTGGCTTTAGCAACCTTGACCCTTGTGACGATGGTTCTCACTAGGTGGTTCAAGGAGGCAGGCCCATCTGACATATTGCCTGAAATTAAACCGGTAGTTAGTGAGCCAGTGGAAGCGCAACAGGAAAACGACCCAGCGGTAGTAGCAGCTATGATTGCTGCTATTCAGGTGGTTCGAGGTGGCATCACGCGAGTTGCTAAGCGGCCATTACCCTCTACAACTGAGCCAAGCGTTGGTGCTTGGCGCTCCCAGGGACGCCAGGCGTTGGTGGGTAGCCAGGGAGTTCCCATCAAACCTCGATTACGGTGGCGATAACGAAATGATATTTGCTGAGGCCAAATCGTGTTAACCGGTGATATTCCTTTCGACAGCCAGTTTTTCCCTGAGCTTGCCAGCTTATGGGGCAGTGGGGTGATGTTCCTTATAGCAATTGGCTTCATTTTCCTGGCTATCCAAAAAGGATTTGAACCCCTACTCCTGATCCCTATTGGGGTCGGAATTATGCTTGCCAACATCCCCTTTAGCGGGCTGGCGGAGGAAGAAGGGCTGCTAGTACTACTAAAGCATATGGGATTAGACACGGAATTGTTTCCGTTGCTAATGTTCTTAGGGCTGGGTGCGTTGACAGACTTCACCGCACTTATCCAACGGCCAAGTATGGCGCTCTTAGGTGCGGCAGCCCAAATAGGGATATTTGGAACGCTTTTGGGTGCTATTGCATTGGGTTTCTCTCTGGAGAATGCTGGAGCAATCGGTATTATCGGTGGTGCAGATGGTCCCACAGCAATCTTCGTATCCATTCGATTGGCAGACGAGGCATTACTGGGGCCGATAGCCATTTCCGCCTATTCCTACATGGCCATGGTGCCATTGATACAGCCACCTATTATGCGTTTTCTTACTACGAAGAAAGAACGTAGTGTAGAAATGCCCTATGAACCCAAACCAGTCCCTAAACTGGTACGGTTGCTGTTCCCTCTTGTAATTCTCATTTTGGCAGCCCTCATCGCGCCAGCGTCGATACCCCTGATTGGCATGTTTATGTTCGGAAACTTGCTCCGTGAAAGCGGCGTGGTAGACCGACTGGCCAGCACTGCCCAGAACGAATTGATTAACCTCACCACAATTCTCTTAGGCCTGACGGTTGGAGGAACAATGGTGGCAGATAAATTCCTGGCTCCAGATACATTAAAGATCTTTGCGCTTGGCTTAGTGGCGTTTACTGTAGCAACTGCTGGGGGGGTCCTTTTGGGGAAGGTCATGTACCTAGCATCGGGTGGGAAAATCAATCCCTTGTTGGGTGCAGCAGGCGTATCCGCAGTGCCCATGTCGGCCCGTGTTGTCCATAAAGTGGCCTTGGAAGCAAACCCAAACAACTACCTGATTATGCACGCCATGGGGCCGAACGTAGCGGGGGTTTTGGGGTCAGCAATTGCTGCGGGTGTCATCTTGAGCATGGTTAATTAGTGGTTCCCACCAACATCATTCAATGGAACTCGCCCCATCAGGGCATCAGCAGTCCTATTTCCCTTAAATCGGGCGAGCCTTCAATCCAATAGGGCAACGCTGGGACCAACCGGGCTAGTCCCAGCGCTTCTATTGCTCCTACCTGTGCGCCGATATTTTTCATAAGAGCAGTGACATAGAGGCGCGCTTCACCAGGGGAGAAGTCGACCAAATAGTTAAACAATTTCTGTGCCGTTTCGGCTGGAATAGACAGGTTGTTTAGGAGCACGGTTCGGTCTTCCCTGAGCTTTGGGTCTGCCAGCAACGCCAGCCAAAGGATTAACTGCCCTCGTGCGTGTTCACTAACCTCTGAATCTCGCCAGAGGGCACTAATCTGCGTTTCGATGAAGGTTTCGTATCCGGTCAACTCAGGGTAGAGCAGCAAATCCAAACCTGTCAGTGATTCAAGAGTTCGGAAGAAAAGAATCTGGTGAGCGTATGCTTGGGCTTCTCTGAGGGCTAGAACGTCCAAGTTGGCGTGGTTGTCCAGTGCAGGATTTGTGAGACTTTGACGAAAATGCCCCAATTCATGGGCAAGGGTGGTCAAGACTTGCATAGGTGATTGGTCACCTTTTACAACGATACGAAACGCGCCTCTCCATGAGGTGTGGTACCCAATAAACCCTTTAGTGGTCTCACACCTAGCCAGATAGAGCCCTTGAACGCTTGGGGCAAGGCTAGGGGCCACATCACGGCATTCCGCATCAACCCATTCTTCAAATTCAGCATCGGTAAGGATGTTGATTGCTAGAGGTTCATCCATCAACGGACGTTGGTACAGTGATTGATACACAGCATCCACAACGTTGTGAAGCCCATCTAATTCCACGTCGAAGTTGGTAGCGTGGAGTTTGGAAGATCGCAAGGTTTCGATTGAAGTCAATTGCCGCGCCAGAGCCTCTGGTTCAAGGAGTTCAGTCACTGAAACAGGAGCCTCTCCACTAAGCCAGCCAACGCTTCGTCGTGTCAATAGCCGATCGGGTCGGCCTTGTCCTTCATTTGACAGTCCTGTGTGGGCTAGTAAGCGCATCTCATAAACGCCTGGGCTTGGCTTAACCTCAAGAAGTTCATCCAAGACGATGTCGATTGCCCCGGCTTCGAGGCCAGGGCGTGTCCAAGAACGGATAACAGAGCCTCCTAGCAGGAGGTCCACCGTAAAGGGTGAATCCATCCTCACTACGCTGTCGTTCTGGATGCCCCAGCTTACGTACGCATCTCCGCCCTGGTAGACCGGCCCTAGAGCCCCTGTTCTTCCGGGGTAGCTGGTAACAATTAAGGAACCGGACCATCCACTAGGCACATATTCACTGAGTAGAGGTTCCCCATTCCCTGTCAGGAGAGGGGGGAGGCTGTCATTGGGGTAGGTACCTCCCCAATGGAAGCGAAACGATACAACATTGTCACTCTCATCCATCTCATCGATAAGATTCGTCGGGTCTAATTTCATGGTAACCACATGGTAACCAATTGATATATGAACCGTATCCAGTAAATCTCTCCATGGTGATGTAATGACTGATTTATTGGACATGAGTTCTAGTTGGCTAAATTTCGTTATTAAGACATCGTCAAAGTACAAATAGACCAGGAAAAAAGTTTTAATGCTGGACAATCCAGAATTGTTATATGCCAATTGGATTCTTGGGTCCCTCGGGGTGGAAAGAGCTTCTTCTTCGGTAGGTAAGCCCTCCAGGTTGAAGGGGACTTTCCAATCTGCTGGGATGAAAGGTGAAAGGTTAGGAAGTCGTTGTGGAGAGATTACTGTGGCCGGCGAGTTGTTGGGGGTTTGTGGCCAGTTAAACGTCGTGGATACTGCGTTACCCTGTTTAGCTTGATCTTGTACGTAGCCGGTGGAATCCACCACTAATGTGAGTAAATGTTCTCCTGAGGTGAGTCGTGATCGGCTGGGGAGTACACTCCAGTCACGAACTGATTGCACCTCATCCACAAAGAGGCCTTTAGAAGACCATCGCTCAACGGGAACGCCATCTAGAAGCAAGTCGATAGAAAAAGAGCTGTTTGCTGAGTCAGGCCCTTTGTTGGTGATGGCCCAGCTGACAAAGATCCGACCATCACCTTGGATTGAACTACTTTCTGTGGCGTTAGGTTCACTGGAAACGATGAGTGCTGATGCCCAGCCATCTAGCGGGATAGGCTCAAGGGACACAGAAACGCTTTTGATTGGTTTGGGTGGAACAGCATTGAATCCAGGGGTGGTGATTGATTCACCAGGTGTAAGAGTAGATAGGGGAACTACCGTGCCGGTTGTGGTGGCTGAAGAGATAGTAATAGGTGGAACCGGCGAACTTGAACACGCTAACGCAAGGAGCGCAAGAATTGCCGTTATGGGAGCCAGGGCCATGAGTGACCTGGATCGTAGCATTAAAGGCCTCTGCCTTGGTATCTATAGCAGGCGAGCGCTCTATGGGAGTAGCTTTCCTTCCCATACACGCAGTATATCACGACTGCTAATAATGTAACGAAGCCGCAGCCCCAGGGTTAGGCCCGGTCAGCTGCGGCTTCGTTGATTTACTGGTTTTCGTCCTGAGCTAAATGAACGAAGGTGCGAAGACCAATGCCACGACGGACATCAGTTTCAACAAGATGTTCAAAGACGGGCCGGACGTGTCTTTGAAAGGGTCACCAACGGTGTCGCCGACAACGGCGGCCTTGTGAGCATCAGAACCCTTCCCACCGTGTGCGCCACTTTCAATGTACTTCTTTGCGTTGTCCCAGGACCCTCCTGCATTCGCCATGGTGACGGCCAGCATGAAGCCTGAAGCAATGGACCCCATCAGCATGCCGCCCAAGGCTTCCGGGCCAATCCACCACCCTACGATTACCGGAGTCACAACCGCAAGGACTCCTGGGAGGACCATGGCTTTCAATGAGCCTTGGGTACTGATGTCCACACACCTGGCATAGTCAGGTTTCCCGGTGCCGTCCATGATCCCGGGTATCTCCCTGAACTGTCGCCGGACTTCAACCACGATGGCGAATGCCGCGCGGCCGACTGCTTGCATGGTGAGAGATGAGAACAAGAACGGGAGCATTGCCCCGATCATCAGGCCGACCATTGTATTGGCCTCTAGCAGGTCGGCAGTTTCCAGGCCAACGGCCTGGGCGTAGGCTGCCATAAGCGCTAGGGACGTTAGAGCTGCCGAACCTATCGCAAATCCTTTGCCGGTTGCTGCAGTGGTGTTACCCAAGGAGTCCAGAGCGTCTGTGCGTTCGCGCACTTTAGCCGGCAGGTGAGCCATCTCTGCGATACCACCTGCGTTGTCAGCCACCGGGCCATAGGCATCGGTCGCCAGGGTGATCCCTAATGTGGAGAGCATTCCTACGGCGGCTATTGCCACGCCGTAGAACTCAAAGAGTTCAAAGGACAACCAGATACCACCGGCCACGACGATTACTGGTACCACAGTACTCTGCATGGCACTGGCAAAACCCTCAATGATTACGGTTGCGGCACCCGTCTCGGAGTTCTTGGCCACCGTCTTTGTGGGGTAGTATTCGTAGGATGTGTAGAACTCCGTCATGTACCCGATGATGATGCCTGCGCCAAGCCCGATGAGGACGCAGTAGAACAACTCCATACCGGTATCTCCGGGGAAATCGAGAATCTGTGTGATGGCAAAGGTAAACCCTACAACTAAGAGACCAGCCACCAAGACTCCACGCCTGAGTGCCCAGAGCAGGGTGCTGAACGTTGCAGTCTCACTCGCTCGAACGAAGAACGTTCCTACGATGGAAGCAACGATGCCGCCCGCTGCAATGAGCATTGGGAACATGATGAAAGGAGAATAGAGGTCAGTAAGCGCCGGAATGTTTCCGCCGACTGCTCCTGCGGAGAAGACCGCAAGGGCCATCGCTGCGATGATGGAGCCGATATAGGACTCAAAAAGGTCAGCTCCCATGCCTGCAACGTCACCGACGTTGTCACCGACGTTGTCCGCAATGACTGCGGGGTTACGGGGGTCGTCTTCCGGAATCCCCTGTTCAACTTTACCTACCAGGTCAGCGCCTACGTCGGCAGCCTTGGTGTAGATGCCGCCAGCCACCCTGGCAAAGAGAGCGATGGAAGATGCACCGAAGCTGAACCCGACGATCCATTCCATGATGTTTCTAGCGTTGACTGCGACCGCGGCTGTGTCGCTGGCGACTATTTCGCCAAAGATGATGTAGAGGGAAGAAACGCCGATGAGGCCAAGCCCTACTACCATCAGACCCATCACGGCGCCGCTTGAAAATGCTATACGCAGGGCGGGGTTCAGGCCTTTTGAAGCCGCTGCCGTAGTCCGAACATTGGCCCGGGTGGCTACTACCATGCCTAGGTAGCCTGTTCCGGCCGAGACGATGGCGCCTATTGTGTACGCCGTGGCCGTTTGCCAGTTAATGACTACAACCAGGATCACTACCACAGCAACGACGAATAACGCCAAGAAGCTGTACTCACGCTTGAGGAAAGCCTGCGAGCCCTCTTGAATGGATTTGGCGATCTCCTGCATTGTGCTATCGCCTTGATCCGCCTTAATTACCTTATACACCAAAACCAAGGCGAATAAAATCGCCAGGGCTCCGGCGCCGCCAGAAAGGGCTATGCCTTCCACTGATTACTCCTTTGTCCCATCGTTGTGGGACTCCCGATATTCAGTTTTGAAACTTATCACGAAATTCGTCGCGGGTCAAGGAAATATATAGGGAGGCTGAATACAATTTAAGAGGGTTGGGAGAGGGTGGAGGTCCATTGAAGAAACTAGTGATTGACTATCCCAAGAAACGACGGGTTTCAGCAGCCCAGACAATCAATTGTTTCTCCGTGCATCGTCGGCCCGGGACTCCACGCTGTCGCACTGGCAATGATGGAGCAGACAGAAGTAAGTATAATTCAATGAAAGAGCCTCTCCCGCATCAGTGGATATTCATTGAAATACTTGGAGGAACAACCATGCACGTAACCCGCATTTACGCAGGCCCTGACGGCAAATCCCACTTTGAAGAGGTGGAACTGGATTTCCACCCCAGAGCGGATGCCCAGTCAGAAGGGACTCCGGCTTCTAACGCAAAAGAGGCGTTCTTCACGCGGCAATCCGTGAGCTACGTCCTGGACTGGCATACCGCTCCTGGTCGCCAGTATGTCATTACGTTGTCCGGTGAAGGCGAGATAGAAGTGGGAGACGGCAGTAAGAAGCTCTTTGCTCCCGGGGATGTCCTGTTAGCTGAAGACACCACCGGCCAGGGTCATGTCACCCGCGTAGTTGGAAACCAGCCTCGCACCATGATGTGGGTGCCTCTAGAGTAGAGGCCAACGGGGTTAGTTCAGGATACTGATATAGGCTTCTTCCAGGGTAGGTTCTCTGGACACAAACTGCTCCAGGTTGTCTTGCCCCACAAGGTCTTGGACTCTACCGTCCAGGCTGACTCCAACGCCTGTGTAAAGGGTGATGCGCTGAAACGGCCCATCTGAACTGCTGGGGATTCGCTGTACGCCATCGCTCAACCCGATCTCTACCTCACCAGTCAGATGGATGATAAGTCTAGGTTCGTTCAGAGGATGGAAGTCCATGTTGCGCAGCTCAGGGTAATGATGGATGCCAGCCTCCGTGATGTTGCTGAAAGCTTCCAATACGCATGGACTTCTATCTGCAACGGCTCAATGTGGCTCTCGCCGTCGGGGCCTGGGTACACCCTATACACAGCCATGTCGTCACCATCCTCTTCTGGCTGTTGAAAACTACAGCGGTCGAACGTTCCTACCAGGGCCGGATGTGCCTTCTCGTACGTTCTTAGCGGTTTCCTCATCTACCCCTTTGGCCCAACGTCGCTTTAGCGGGTCACTGACATTAAAGGAGAAATTGCCGACTTGCTCGATTGTTATTTCAATACTATCGCCGTCTTGCATTGCGCCCAAACCCTGGTGGTTTGTGCCTAAATACAGCACGTCGCCGGGGCTGACAGCTTCAATGCTGGACACAAACTCGATGGAATCTTCAATTGAATGTCCCATGTCGTCGGTGTTGTAGTCGCCTCGAAGTTCACCATCGACACGGAGTTCAACATGTAAGTGCTGTGGATTCGTGATTTCGTCCTTGGTAACAATATACGGGCCCATCGGCGCGAAGGTGTCATAGGACTTGGCCGGAGAAATGGGCAGTGTGTTGGGAACCCTGGGAGCGGCTGGCGTTCCGGTGAAAATACGAGCGGACACGTCCAGGCCACAGGTGTAGCCAAACACGTAGTCCATGGCTTCTGAAGACTTAATATCTTTGCCGTTCTTGCCGAACACCAGCACTAGCTCCGCTTCGTGATGGAAGATGTTGGCGTCCACGTCCGGGAGCACAACAGTTCCACCTGGCGCGAGGACAGCATCAAGGGACTTGGTGAAGCCCCACATGGGTGCTGGTTGCTTGGCTCCGTTCTCCAAGAAGTTTCCGCCCATGGCGAGAATCTTGCTGGGCCGAGGCAACGGTGCGTTCAGCTTTACGCTAGATAGTGGTGTGGCAGTGCCGTCCTTACCGAGTTTCTCAAGGTCGCCCTTCAGGGAATCGTAGTTGCTGATGAGGGACGCCATAGCAGCCTGCCCGCTACCGGAGCATAGGCTGCTGATGTCCACTACACCGTCACCCTTAATGAGTCCTGTCTTACCACCGTCGTATGTTACAAATTTCATTGCTTCCTCCTCTGAAATAGTGTTTCAGCGTTGTTCTAACCACTGTGAAACATCTTCTTTGTTCCTATCCAGCCATGCGACGTTCAACTCTAACCCTTCAATGACCTGCCGCACAGAGCGTTCCGCTGCCGGCACTGGGTGAGTAGTGTAGAACTGTCGCACATCATCCAATCGCTCCTGGGTCGTGAAACCGCGGGGAAGCCCGACAAGCCGCATCAACATGAACCCGCCGTGGCCGTACCGCTCGTTGAACACTTCCCAGTTATCCTTCAAGAAATCCCAAGCCAACGCTTTGCCCTTGGGGTTGCCGGACACCGCGCCCAGCACCGTCACTGTATCTTGAGAACGCACATCGTCGGTCAATGACCGCTTTAGGATATCGCTGATGAGCTCGGGATCTGGGATTCGCGTAAGAGAGATGAGCAACCGAACCTTCTCCTCCTGGAGGTCAGCCTTTTTCTGCAAGTCCCACATGCGTTCGTACGTGTTAGCGTCGCCCTGCTGCGCTGTCAGGCTGTAAACGACTCCACGTAAATCGGGCGCTAGCGATGATGGGTCTTTCAAGTATTTCTCAAAGCGAGCTTGGGCTTCTCCCAGCACCGCCGGATCATCGTAGTACCCGGCTTGGCCCAAGGCCACGCCGCGCAAGATTGTATCCAGGTGTCCTTCGCCGGGCTTCGGTTCCCAGCCCATACGTTGAGCTAAAGGAGTGAAGAGGCCCTGGCAAAGGGCTTTGAGCTTGTGGTAGCAAGCTTCATCGGAGAGCAAGGTGTCCAGGTCTCCCAGGTTTCCGGCCAACTCGCGCCAAACGCTGGCATCGGTCTCGTTCCTATACCCCTCGGCAATCGCCAAGAACTGGCTTACCGGTAGATAACCCGCCCGCGAGAGCGAGTACGCGTCGTTTTGGAGCCCAAGCCTGTCAGTGTCAGGCAGCGCACGGGACGCGATGGCGGGGATAAGTGCAGACCAGTCCTCCGCGCTCATGTTTACGCGGTAGAAGCCGGTTTGCCCGACGTTTACCTTGAACCACGGCTGTGCTGCATCAGCGGGTGGTGGCGTAATGGTAATCGTAGCCTTGGTTGACTCCATGAGCGTTGGGGCCGGGTCAGCGTTCCAAGACGTGGCCACACTGATAGGCACCTTCCATGTTTCCGCGCTTGTTTCGTCTCCGTCCACCAGATGGCTGAGCAGGAAGCGTGACTGCGAAATATCTAGGTGTACGCCTGATGCATCGCGCTTGGACTCCACGTTGAGCACCGGGTAGCCCATCTGCGCCGTCCAGGTGTCCATCAGCGATTTCACAGGCTTGCCGGAAGCTTCCTCCATGGACGCCCAGAGGTCAGCAGTCCGCGCGTTGGAGTATTGGTGGGCTGACAGATACTTTTGCAAGCCTGCTCGGAATGTCTCCGGGCTCAGGTAGTCTTCAAGCATTCGGATAATGGATGCGCCCTTGCTGTAGCTGATCGCGTCGAACAACTCTTCAACCTCAGCGGGGGTTGTAACGGTTGCTTCAATGGGGTGGGAGTTCTTTAGACCGTCCAGGCTCAGGGCGCGGATAGTATCGTTGGCAACAAACTGCGTCCACATCTTCCATTCAGGATGGATGTGGTTCACTGCCTTATCGCCCATCCATGAGGCAAAACTCTCGTTCAACCACAGGTCGTCCCACCAGACCATCGTCACTAGGTCTCCAAACCACATGTGGGCCATCTCGTGGGAGATGACCTCGGCCACGCGCTGGCGTGTCGCGGCGGAGCTGATGTTAGGGTCGACGAGCAGTGCCGTCTCCCTGTAGGTGATAGCTCCCCAGTTCTCCATTGCCCCTGCTGCGAAGTCGGGAATGGCAATGTGGTCAAGCTTCTCCAACGGGAAAGGAATACCGAAGTACTGGTTGAAGTAGGTGAGTAGCGCCACAGACGTGTCCAGCGCGAACCTACCTTGTTCCTGCTTGCCTCGCGTTGTCAGGACGCGTATCAGTGTGCCATTGTCGGCCTTCTGCTCGATGACGCTAAGCTCAGCAACGATGAATGCTAGCAGGTAGGTGGACATGATGGGTGATTCCGCGAACTTCACGGTCTTCAATGCGCCTGCTGCCTTTTCCTCAGACACCGGCATGTTGGAGACTGCGTCCATCGCGGCTGGCACGGTCAGCGTCAGTTGGAACGTGGCTTTCAGCGCAGGTTCGTCCCAGCAGGGGAACGAGCGACGCGCCGAGGACGGCTCAAACTGCGTGGTGGCCATTGTGTGAGACTGACCGTCTGAGTCTGTGTACTGGCTTCGGTAAAAACCCGTCAGCCTGTCGTTCAACTCCCCAGTAAAGACCAAGCGCAACGTTCCCTTTCCCTCCGATATGGCGCTTGGGAAGGTGAGCGTCATGGTCTCTTCATCTGCATCCATCGCGATGTTGCTGGCGGCAGTACTCACGCCATTGGAGCCGGTGAAGCTGGCCTCGCTGACCTGCAACTCGGCAGCATTCAGGACGATTTGATTAGTGCTTTCCAGGACTTCAATTGCCACCGATTCCTCACCCGCAAAGGTAAAAGCCACCAGGTCTGGTGTTAAATGAATGGCGTAGCTGGTTGGCTGAACGTTCTGTGGGAGTAGTACGGCGTTTGATTTAGGCATATACGGGAGCCCTCCTAAGGCAGTTGTAACCCCTTCTGGGGTGAAAGAATCGGTAAAAATTCGATGTGATTTGGAGCAACAGTAGCTTACACGCAATCGTTACCCGCTGGAACCCTACTGGATGCAGGGGGCTACGAACCATGGGTGCGCCTACTCTTTTGTATACCCCAACCGTTGCAACTCTTCCTTCAAAGTTGATGCCCAAATGTCCAGAGGCGTGCTCAGTGGCAGAGTGATCTCAAGGGTGCCGCCGTCATCAGTCTCCACAAGGCCAGGGTCTTCTTTACTCAATTCCACGCTGATGCTTTCCCGGTCAATACCAAAGGTATCCGTCACATCAAAGACCTTCGCCATGTCTGCCATAGTGATAATGTCTGAAATTTCTTCGGTCATTTCTCTCCTCGCATTAGTACTGTTATGTCCAAAAGTGTTGACAGCCATACCCCGTCGCAATACTATTTTGCCAATTGTACTGTAGTGGCAAGAGTTAGAGGCAATTGCAGATTGCTGACACAGAAAAATAATATAGGGGAGGATTTCCCATGCTTACCATAGAAGAAAACGATATGTTGACCCAAACTGGTCCAGGCACCCCCATGGGTGACCTGTTCCGTCGGCACTGGATACCGGCGCTTTTGTCGGAACAGATTCCAGGGGCAGATTGCCCTCCTGTTCGGGTTCAACTTCTCAGCGAGAACCTGGTCGCCTTTCGCGATACTAATGGAAACCCTGGCCTGCTTGATGCGTATTGCCCCCATCGTGGTGCACCGCTGTTCTTTGGTAGGAACGAAGAAAGCGGGCTGCGTTGTGTCTACCACGGTTGGAAGTTTGATATCAGTGGCGAATGCGTAGACCTGCCCAACAGCCCCGAAGGGGAGACCTACAAAGATAAAGTGAAAACCACGGCATATCCCGCATGGGACAAGGGCGGAATCATCTGGGTATACATGGGGCCAGCGGACAAAGAACCCCCGAAACCCGCCTTTGAGTGGCTTGATGTAGGCCAGGATAGCCGTTATATTCGGAAGTACCTCCTACGGTGCAACTACTTCCAGGCGGTTGAGGGCGATTATGACCCCAGCCATGCGTTCTTCCTGCACAGCACACTGGATAACAACGAAGGCAACCCAGGACGACGGTTTGGTGCAGGCGTGTTCAATAGCTTCCTGAACCGAACCTTTGCCGATTACATCGACACGGACTACGGCGTGATGAACGTTGCTGTCTCCAAAACTTCTGACGGGCAGCAGCAGGCCAACGTAGGCCACTTCTACATGCCTTCATACAGCTCCGCTGGCATTGCTGGCCCAGACGTGTTCTCCAGCAACATGCGTATCCCCATTGACGATGAGAGCTGCTACATGTACCGGCTGCGTTGGAGCTACAACCCCTTCACTGATCAGCAGATAGCAGAGGACAAGTACGGCGGTTACACGTTCCCAGACCAGATTCCTGGGAGCTTCTTGGCTGTTGAGAACAAGGATAATGAGTACCTCATAGACAGGGTGGCTCAGAAGAATTATTCCTATTCCGGTATCAAGGCATTCCCAATCCAAGACCTAGCATTGGTAGAAGACCAGTGGGGGCCTAGGGCCAAGCGGAACCTTGAGAAGCTGGTGAGTTCTGACGAGTCCATCATCAAGGTGCGGCGGCGGTTGTTGGATGCTGCCCGGGCGCTCATGGAAGGTCAGGAACCCTCTGGCCCAAGCAACCCGGACTCCTATCGCGTCCACACTGCACGAGTGACAGTGCCTGGCGACATGTCAGCACAAGACGCAGTTGAAGCGGTGAAGGCACGGATGGTCGGCCCAACGAAGTGGGAAGCGACCAAGGCCTAACCCTGATTCGTTAATCAAAAAGAGCCCCCGCCGTTCTGGCGGGGGCTCTTTTCTTTTGCGTGATAATCAGTTTCCTAGAACATAGCAATCGCCTCTATCTCCACCTTCATGGATGACAGAGCAAGGGCCGCGCAACCAATCATGGTATTGGGTGGATACTGGCCTTGGAACAACTCCTGCAATATCGCGTTGATGGCGTCACCGTGCTCAGCCCACTCGTTCACGTCCGTCACGAATGTTGTCAGCTTGACGATATCGGCCATGGACTGGCCTTCGCTCTCT
>CAVOCU010000047.1:0-13567 GCA_963694315.1 Dehalococcoidia bacterium
GAACAGGGGTAGGTCGCGCCAGTCTGCAATATCACGCCACTCGTTCGCCTCCCAGAGGAGCGATTGGCTTCCTTGTTCCAGGGAGCGCACGGCCTTTTGTAAGGCGGCCTCAAAGGAGCGATCTATGGCCATGATCTCTCCTGTGGCCTTCATCTGCGTGTTGATTTCGCGGTCGCCAGCGGGGAATTTGTCGAAGGGCCAGCGGGGAATTTTCACCACGCAGTAATCCAGAGCGGGCTCAAAGGCGGCCATGGTCTTCTGGGTCACGGCGTTGGGAATTTCATCGAGGCGTTTGCCGATGGCGATCTTGGCGGCAACCTTGGCAATGGGGTAGCCTGTGGCCTTGGATGCCAGGGCCGACGACCTGCTGACGCGAGGGTTCACTTCAATGATGTAGTATTCCAGGTTGTCACGGGGGCGTGCAGCCTCCGGAAGGGCTGCTGCCACGTCAGAATGCGGCGCCAGGCAAAGTTGCACATTGCATCCGCCCTCAATCCCAAGGGCGCGGATGATCTTGAGGCTGGCGGTGCGGAGCAGCTGGTACTCCTTATCGTTCAGGGTCTGGGATGGTGCGACTACGATGCTATCGCCTGTGTGGACGCCCATGGGGTCCAGGTTCTCCATGTTGCAGATGGTAATGCAAGTATCGTTGGCGTCCCGCATGACCTCGTATTCAATTTCTTTCCAGCCCTCTAACGATCGTTCCAGCAATACCTGGCCAATGGGACTGGCGGCTATGCCTGCGCGTACACCTTCCTCAAATTCCTCTTCCGTTCGCACCACGCCACCGCCGGTGCCGCCAAGGGTGTAGGCGGGCCTGACAACGAGCGGAAACCCTAGCTCCGCCTTGATTGAGTAGGCTTCCTTGATAGTGGTGACGGTTCCGCTGGGGGGCACCGGCTCACCGATGTCTAGCAGCAGCTGTCGGAAGAGATTGCGATCCTCTGCGTTACGGATGGCTTCCAGGGGCGTGCCCAGGATCCGAACGTTATATTTTTCAAGCACTCCGTGGTCAGCTAGCTGCACGGCCAGGTTCAGGCCGGTTTGGCCCCCCAATGTTGGCAGGATGCCATCAGGCCGCTCACGTTCGATGATGCGCTCCAGCACCTCCGGGGTCAGCGGCTCAATGTACACAATGTCAGCAATGCCTTCGTCGGTCATGATGGTGGCCGGGTTGGAGTTGACTAGGACGGTTGTGATGCCCTCCTCACGAAGGGCTTTGCAGGCCTGCGTTCCGGCGTAATCGAATTCCGCCGCCTGACCTATTATGATAGGCCCGCTGCCGATGACCATGACTTTTTTAGGGGTGTTAGGCATTGTCCATCACCATCGCCGCAAACTCCTGAAAGATGTATTCGTTGTCGCGTGGCCCGGGAGACGCCTCCGAGTGGTACTGGATGGTCAGGATGGGGTACGACTTATGTCGCAAGCCCTCCACTGTGCCATCGTTCAAGTTGACGTGGCTGACCTCAAGGTCGGACGGTAGGCCATCGGCGTCCACGGCGTACCCGTGGTTCTGCGCTGTGATGTGAACCGCGCCGGTGCGTAGCTCCTTGACGGGGTGGTTGGCCCCGCGATGCCCGAACTTGAGCTTGTAGGTCTTTGCACCCATCGCTCTTGCCAGCACTTGATGGCCCAGGCAGATGCCCATGATGGGTACACGGCCTATGAGTGCCTTGGCTGTCGCAATACCGTAATCAAGGTGCACAGGGTCGCCGGGGCCGGGAGAGAGCAGCACACCGTGGGGTTGCAGCGCCAGTACTTCTTCTGCCGTGGCATTCGCGGGTGCAACAATGACCTCAAATCCGTTTTGTTCCAGGATGCGCAGGATGTTGTACTTCACCCCGTAATCGATCACCACAATGCGCTTCTTCACTCCCAACGCCCGGTCAAGGTCTACGGAATTGGCAAAGCCGTCCCATATGTAGGGTGCCTTTGCCGTCACCTGCTGAACGAAGTCCGTGGTGTCATACTGCGGGCCGCGTTGTAGCTGTGCCAGCGCCTCCTCTGGCGATATTCCTACCGCCACGGCACCCATCATCACGCCGTGGGTACGTAACCTTCTAGTAAGTGCGCGCGTGTCTATGCCACTGATGCCGGGCACGTTCTGAGACGCTAAGTAGTCATGCAGCGTGCGCTCGCTGAGGGCGTGACTTGGAGTGAGCGAGTGACCGCGCACCACGAATCCTGCAACCTGAATGCGACTTGACTCCACATCGCCGGGGTTGATGCCGTAGTTGCCCTGCAACGGGTAGGTAGGTATCACAATCTGTCCCGCAAAGGAGGGGTCCGTCAACATCTCCTGATAGCCGGTCATGGAGGTGGTGAAGACCACTTCTCCGTAAGACGCAGTGGCAGCGCCAAAGGACTCACCTTCGTAAATAGTGCCGTCTTGCAGTACCAGGTGGGCAATCTCCGTCACGAGTTAGCCTCTTCACGGGCAGCACGGCGGGTGAGGGCGTAGACCGTACGCACAATCAGGAGCAGTACCAGGTTGGTGACTATGGTCACGACGATGAAGGAGACCTCTAGACCATGGCCTAGAATCAAATACCGGGCTACCAGGCCAATCATGGCTGCAATCGGCCAAGCCAGGACTATCCTCGGCAGGATGGATGTCAGGCTGCCAGCGATTTTGGGACGGAAGACCCCTAACACGCTACCCACCACCAGCCAGGAGGTGGTGAAGGGTATGGCATTACGTGCCCAGCCCGTCAGGGACACCCCTTCATGGTTGTTGAGGCCAACCAACACAAAGAATGTGATGACAGCGGCATCGCCAATGATTAAGGCCGTACGTGGCTTCATGCTTGGCCTTTCTTCGTTGTTTCCTGCGCTTCATGTGCCGCTTCATGCACCAAGCGGCCACCAACAATGGTCTTTATGACCTTGCCAGTGAGCGTGATGCCGTCCACAGGGGTGTTGCGACCCTTGGAAGCGAACGTTGCGGCATTGACCACCCACTCGGCGGCAGGGTCGAAAACCGTGACATCGCCGGAAGCACCGGGCTTCAGCGTTCCAATGCTGGACTCATACGCCTTACCCAGCACTCGCGCAGGGCCAGCGGTAAGCCGTTCAATGAGCGTTGGCAGGTCAAGGTCGCCGCGTTCTACCAGCGCGTTGACCATCCCAAAGGCTGTTTCCAGCCCGGAGATGCCAAAGGCGGCTTCCTGCATCGTGCATGCTTTGTCGGTGGAGGTATGGGGAGCGTGGTCGGTAGCAATAGCGTCAATGGTGCCGTCTTTCAGGCCAGCCACCAGTGCTTCGGTATCATCTACTGTGCGTAGTGGCGGATTTACCTTGGCGCGGGTGTCATAGGCAGTCCTGGTCAGTGGTGCGTACCTGTCGGGGGCGGTGAGTTCGCCAGCGCCCTCTTCGATACTGCCCAAAGCCCATTCCTCCGTCAGAATCAGGTGGTGAGGTGTGACCTCCGAAGTGACCATGATCTTCTTGGCCTCTTTGGCTCGTCGCAGTAGCTCCAGAGTACCGGCAGTGCTAATGTGCGCCAGGTGCAACCTGCCGCCGGTAAGGGTTGCAAGCTCTATGTCCCGTGCAACCATGTTCTCTTCTGCGGCTGCTGGCTGTCCCGGTAGGCCGAGCCTGCTGGCAACCCAGCCCTCGTGGAGGACGCCGTCTCTTGATAACGATGGTTCTTCGCAGTGGTTTATCACCGGCAGCCCGGTGACGGTGCTGTAGCTGAGGGCGTTTCGCATGAGGGCTGAATCGGCGATGGGTGAACCATCGTCGCTAAAGGCTACCGCTCCGGCTGCTGCCAGTTCCCCCATGTCTGCAAGCTCTCTCCCTTTGCGACCACGCGTTGCGCAGCCGATGGCCAGCACACGGGCTAAGCCGGCCTGGGAGGCTGCGTCCAACACCTGTCTAATAACTGCTGCATTGTCCATTGGTGGGTCCGTGTTTGGCATGGCGCAGATGGTAGTGAAGCCGCCTCGCACTGCTGCCAGGGCACCCGTGGCCACGGTCTCTTTGTCCTCTTGGCCTGGCTCCCGCAGGTGTACATGCAGATCAATGAAGCCGGGAGTGACGACGAGTCCTGTGGCGTTTATGACCGTGCAACCTTTGGGGGGGCTGGCAATGATGGTTCCTGCGGAGACCACGATTCCGTCTGTTATTAGCACATCGCCGATTGCGTCCAGACCCTGGGAAGGGTCCATCACACGGCCGCCTTTAATGAGGGTTGAATCAGGCATTTGGTCCTCCTTGCGGTGTGGCCATGAGCAGCAGCAGAGCCATGCGTACTGCGAGGCCGTTGGTCACTTGATCCTCGATTGCTGATTGGATGCCGTGAGCTACCTCCGGGCTTATTTCAACACCTTCGTTCATTGGCCCGGGGTGCATGACGAGGGCGTTGGGGGCCAGCCGAGCCAGCCGTTCGCCGTTGACCTGCCAGAGTTGGGCATACTCCCGAAGGCTGGGCAGCAGACCTGCCGTTTGCCGTTCTTTTTGGAGTCGAAGGGGCATGATCACGTCGGCGTCCCGCATCGCTTCGTTGATGTCCATCTCAACCTGCACCGTGGCGAAGGGGTGGCCGGGCGTCTCAGTGCGCCCCTGGAGGATGTCCCAGGGCATGAGTGTGGGCGGGCCGCAGAGCACAGGTATCGCGCCAAGCTTGCACAGGCCCCACAGGTCAGAACGGGCAACCCTACTATGTGCAATGTCCCCAACAATCAGGACTTTGCGCCCTTCCAGGCTTCCAAACCGCTCTTGCATAGTGAAGAGGTCAAGCAGGGCCTGCGTGGGATGTGCGTGTGCGCCGTCACCAGCGTTGATGACCCCCGTGCGGGTCAGGTTCCTGGCCGCAAAATAGGGGGCGCCGGAGTGGCTGTGTCTAATAACAAGTAAATCAGCAGCGGTAGCCTGAAGCGTTAGGACGGTGTCCAGAAGCGACTCGCCCTTCTCTGCGCTGCTGCCGGATGCGGAGAGGTTGATGACGTCTGCCGAGAGGAGCTTTCCCGCGGTCTCAAAGGACACGCGAGTGCGAGTGCTTGGCTCGTAGAACAGCGTGACGACAGTCCGCCCGCGAAGGGTGGGAACCTTCTTGACCTCACGTCGCACTATGGCCTTCATTGCAATGGCAGACTTGAGCACTGTCCCAATCTCATCTTGGGTCACATCATCCAGATCCAGCAGGTGCCGGTGATGCCAGGGGACGGTGGGAACGGGCGGAGGTCCTGCATCTGCAACCACTGGGGCTGTTTCCGGCTCATCTTGGGCGACTCTTGTGCTTGCCATAACTACCTCCCAGCCTCCGACTTCTCATGTGTACCGCCATCGGGCAAGATGACTACCCCATCTTTACCATCGATCTCCGTCAGCCGAACCTGAATCTCTTCAGTCAGGGAGCTGGGGATGTTCTTGCCTACGTAGTCAGCCCGGATGGGCAGCTCTCTATGACCACGGTCAATGAGGGCTGCAAGCTGAATGTTCATTGGGCGTCCCAAATCCATGACCGCATCCAACGCTGCTCTGGCGGTACGGCCCGTGAACAACACATCGTCTACCAGGACAACTCGCCAGCCGTCTATCGGCACAGGTAAATCAGTTGTTTCCAAGGGGTGAGGGCCACGTAGGTGCACGTCATCACGGTAGAGGTTGATGTCCAGAGTGCCTACTGGAACCGTCTCGCCTTCAAAGGACGCAACCAACTCCGCGAGTCGATTGGCCAGCGGTACGCCTCTGGTGCGGACGCCAACCAGCATGAGTTCCTTTGCGCCACCGTTGTGCTCCAGAATTTCGTGGGCAATGCGTGTTAACGCCCTGCGCATCTCCTGGCCGGTCATGATGGGCTTCTCTTGTTGTTGCGTCATTTACCTAACCTTGATTTGGCTCTAAAAAGAGACACAAAAAAACCTCTCGCCCATCCGGCAAGAGGTCTCCAAGAACTAGGGGCTGCCATGCGACATCCATCGCAGAGTGCAGCCTTCGAGTGTGGAGCGCCTTGCCAGCCTCTCAGGGCTGCTCTTAAAGGCTCCCTTCCTTGAGGAAGAGTGGACCACCTTGAACGTTTTTCAGTTGTTACTTCTTGAGCGTATCACACCCATCGGGACAGGGGCAAGAATTATTGAAGCGATTCCACACAAAAATTGACCAATAAATGCCCTGTTTAAGTCGTTGGCCTTAGGTTTCTTGAATGGTATGATTGCTGCGCCCATGAACCAACGACCTATCATTATCACCGTAATTGGTGGCAGCAATGCCGCCCAGAAAGACTTGTATGCTGCCTACCAGGTCGGCTTTGAATTGGCAAAGCATGGAGCCATTGTGTTGTGCGGCGGCATGGGTGGCGTGATGGAAGCGGTCTGTCGGGGTGCCAAGGAGGCCGGCGGTACTACGGTGGGTATTATGCCGGGAAACACCACTGAGGATGCTAACGCGTACGTAGATATCGCAATCCCCACAGGCTTGGGCTACGCACGGAACGCCATTGTGGCCAGGGCAGGTGGAGCAATCATCGCCATTGACGGGGCGTACGGAACGCTGTCTGAAATTGGGCACGGGCTGGGCGATGGCACGCCGATAGTGGGCCTGAACACCTGGGAGTTCACCATAGACGGGGTAAAGGACACCACTATAGAGAGAGCGGAAAGTCCGCTTGATGCAGTGGAGAAGGCGCTGGCTTACGCAGAGGCGCGTCGGGGCTAACTACACAACACGGAGAAATGCATGACCACAGCGGCCACCATAGTTGAAGTTAAAGGCAGGGAAATACTGGACTCACGCGGCAACCCCACCGTTGAGGTCGATGTGCGGCTATCAGACGGCGCGTTCGGTCGCGCAGGAGTGCCGTCGGGTGCCAGCACAGGCCGCTATGAAGCAGTTGAGCTACGTGATGGCGATAAATCTCGCTATGGCGGCACCGGCGTCAGCAAGGCCGTTGGCAACGTGAACAACCAGCTTGCAGCGGCAGTGAAGGGACTCTCTGCCTTTGAACAGGCAGCTATCGACAACCGTATGAGGGAAATCGATGGCACGCCGGACAAGTCTGTAGTGGGAGCTAATGCCATCCTTGGCGTTTCTCTGGCTGTAGCCCACGCGGCAGCAGCGTCCAAAGGCGTGCCGCTGTACCGACATTTGGGGGCTGGCAACACGTTACCCGTCCCAATGCTGAACATCTTGAACGGGGGCAAGCACGCTCAAGATTCCACGGACATCCAAGAATTTATGGTGGTGCCTGTGGGTCTTAGCAGCTTCCCGGAGGCTTTGCGGGCAGGAGCAGAGATATACCAATCGCTCAAGAAGTTGCTGAGTAAGGGTGGCCATGGGACGACCGTAGGCGATGAAGGTGGCTTTGCTCCGTCATCGTTGACCAACCGCCAGGCGCTGGAAGTGGTGCATGAAGCCATCGCAGTGGCAGGCTATCGACCTGGCGAAGACGTGTTTCTCGCCCTCGACCCGGCAGCCTCCGAATTCTTTGAGGACGGTAAGTACGTGCTGACCCGTGAAGGGGCGTCACTGACTTCAGCGGAGATGGTGGAGTTCTGGGTTGGCCTCTGCAATGACTTCCCCATCATCAGCATAGAAGATGGTATGGCTGAGGATGATTGGCAGGGTTGGTCTGCGCTGACGGCACGTTTGGGCAATCGCATCCAGATAGTCGGCGACGACCTGCTGACGACGAACACCCAACGTATCCAGAAGGGGATAGACACGGCGGCAGCCAACTCTGTGCTTATTAAGCTCAACCAGATTGGCACGCTGACGGAGACGCTGGAAGCGATTGGTATGGCGTCAGGCGCTGGCTGGACCAGCGTAATAAGCCATCGTTCAGGGGAGACGGAAGACACGACCATCGCCGACCTGGTGGTTGCAACGGATGCTGGTCAGATAAAAACTGGCGCACCGGCACGCTCTGAGCGGGTGGCCAAGTACAATCGGCTGCTGCGCATCGCGGAGGAACTAGGGGATTCGGCACAGTATCCAGGCTTCAAGGCGTTCAAGCGATAAATCACGGTGTTTGACTACATCGAACTTAAATAACGACGGAGGGGACAACATGGCGACAAAGATTGGCATCAACGGGTTTGGCCGCATTGGGCGACAGGTGTTCAAGGCAATTCTAGACCGGCACCCAGGCGAGTTGGAAGTAGTAGCGGTTAATGACCTGACGGATCCGGCTACCAACGCCCATTTGCTGAAGTACGATACCAATTACGGTCGCTTTCACGGATCGGTGGAGGTCAGAGACGGCAACCTGGTGGTGAACGGGAAGTCAGTCAAGGTCTTCTCTGAGCGTGACCCCGGTCAGATTCCCTGGGGTGACGTCGGCGTTGAGGTCGTAGTGGAATCCACAGGCTTCTTCACGGTTGCAGAGAAGGCGTCAGCCCATATCCATGACACGGTGAAGAAGGTAATCATTTCTGCCCCCGCAACGGGTGAGGACCTGACCATTGTGTTGGGCGTCAACGACAGCAAGTACGAGCCTGCCCAGCACCACGTGCTCTCCAACGCATCATGTACAACGAACTGTGTTGCGCCAATGGCAATGATTCTTAACGAGAGCTTTGGCATTGAGAAGGCGTTGATGTCCACGGTTCACGCATACACCAACGACCAGCGTATTCTGGACACGGTGCACTCAGACCTACGCCGTTCCCGCGCCGCTGCTGAGAACATCATCCCAACAACCACTGGAGCGGCCCGTGCTGTGGGTATTGTGCTCCCTGAGTTGAACGGTAAGATTCACGGGTTGGCCTATCGCGTTCCTGTGGCCACAGGCTCCATCATTGACCTGACGGCTGTGCTAACCAAGGATGCTTCCGTGGATGAGGTCAACGCGGTGTTCAAGGCTGCTGCCGATGGCCCGCTGAAGGGCATCTTGCAGTACTGCGACGAGCCTCTGGTGAGCAGTGACTTCAAGGAAGACCCCCATTCCTGCACCTTTGACTCAGGTATCACGTTGTCGCTGGGCGGCAACATGGTGAAGGTAATGGGCTGGTACGACAACGAATGGGGCTACTCCTGCCGGACGTCTGACCTATGCGCCTTCTTGGCCAACAAGGGCCTGTAGCCAGAACATCGCTCTGAACCCAGGCTCCTGCGGTCACCTAACAAGAAATAGCATGTAGAACAGGGCTCCCACATGGGAGCCCTGTTCTTTTGATGAAGCAATCTTCCAGCAACCTCTACCGTATCTGCATTTCGTAGCAGGCTCCTACGTGGTCGCAAGTTGAGCCTGCTACAATGACCCACGATGGCAGACTCGGAAACAACGTTAAACACCGGCACACTGAAAGCTAACTGGCCCATGGTACGGGCTTGGGCTGACGTGGCGGCGTTGCCGTTGCTGCTAGTTCTAGCGCTGGCCATGCGCCTCTACGGCATTGATTGGGACGGCGGTTTCCTCTTCCACCCGGACGAGCGCGCCATCTTGATGAACGCCAACGACCTTGCATGGCCCTCCATCACCAACCTAGGCGTGTTGTTCAACGCTGACGAGAGTCCGCTGAACCCGCGGTGGTTTCCCTACGGCAGCTTCCCGCTGTACGTCTTGAAGTTCGTGGATACGCTTATCTCCCCGTTTAACGACTTGGACTTGGTGGGGCTTAGTCGAGCGGGGCGCATATTGTCAGCTCTTGCCGATGTGGCCACCATCTACGTGGTCTACCTCCTTGCAAGAAAGCTGTTTGACCGTCGAGTAGGCTTGCTTGCGGCGACGTTTACAACCCTAGCGGTCATCCATATCCAACTCAGCCATTTCTTTGCTGTGGATACGTTCCAGGCCTTTTTCATTGTGACCTCCGTGTACTTTATGGTTCGTTTGGCCCAAGAGGGGCAGCTTCGTTACTCGCTACTGGCAGGCGGTTTTGTAGCCCTCGCGTTTGCTACCAAAGTCAGCTCCATGCCCTTGCTGCTGCCACTGGTGTTGGTACACGTCTTTTCGGCATTACGCCAAGCACCCATCGCCTCAATCACCTCGCCGATGCGAGTCCCCACAGAGTGGTGGGTGGCTGGGCGTCGGCTGGTCTATGCGGTGGCTGCGGTTGGCGTTGTGTTCTTCATAGCGGAGCCCTACGCCATCTTGGATTTCGGGCGCTTCTGGGCGGACGTCACTGAGCAGAGCGAGATGGTGAGGCGCATCCGCGATTATCCATATACCCGGCAGTACGTGGACACCCCGGCGTACATCTACCAGATAAAGCAGCTTGCGCTCTTCGGATTGGGACTACCCCTCGGCTTGGTAGCCTGGGCCGGCCTTGGCTACGGCGTTTACGCAGCAGTAGTCCGTAGAAGTGCAGCGTTGGTCGTGGTGGCCGCCTTCGTGGTGCCGTTTTTCCTCATCACCGGCTCTTTCGATGTGAAGTTCCTGCGGTACCTGCTGCCTATTACACCGTTCCTCCTCATCTACGGCTCAGGGATGCTCATAGCGGGCTTGGACTGGGTGCGTGCGCGACGTAAAAACCTGGCTCCGTGGGCTATGACTAGCATCGTCGGGATAGTGGCCGTCACAGCCTTCTACGCCTTCAGCTACCTCACCATTTACGCATCGCCGCACACTGCGGTTCGAGCGTCTGCGTGGCTCAACGCGAATGCCACAGAAGGCACGTTGATATTGAAGGAGCACTGGGAGGAGGGTCTGCCTGACCTCTGGACCTTCGAGCGGCGAGAGTTGCCCATGTACAATCCTGATGGCCCGCAGAAACTTCAGACGGTGGCAACAGAGCTTGCGGAAGCTGAGTATCTGACCTTCTACAGCAGTCGATTATTCGGCACTATCCCCAGGTTGCCTGTTGATTACCCCATTCCCTATGCGATGACACGGGCGTTTTACCCGTTGCTGTTTAGTGGAGACCTGGGCTACGAGCTTGTGCGAGTCGAGGAACAGTACCCATCGCTCCTGGGCGTGACCTTCGTCAACGATGTGTTCGGTCGACCGGGTTTGACGCCTCCACAAGCGTTGCAGGATGGCGGCCCTGGCGGTGTCAGCATAGGCATGGAGTTTGCTGACGAGAGTTTCAGTGTCTACGACCACCCTCAGGTGCTGATTTTCCAGAACACCGGGCGTCTTTCGGCAGGAAGGCTGCTGACCCTCCTGGGCATGGCAAAAGAGCCTATGCTTGGGCACAACCTCATGCTTGCGCCGGAAGATGAACGGGAGGCGCAGCAGGCGGGTGGAACCATCAGTGACATTACTCCAAGAAACGGCCTGGGTGCGCGATTCCCACTGCCGATATGGCTCCTAGCGATGTACGCGGGGACGCTGGTCACGCTACCCCTGGGGCTCATGGTGTTTCGCTCACTGCCGGACAGGGGATACCTGCTAGCTCGCCCCTTGGGGCTGCTGTTGTTGGCCTACATCCCCTGGCTTCTGGCCAGCCTGCAATGGATTGGATTCGGAAGAGGCAGCATTACGCTTGGGTTCCTGCTGCTGACGGCGGTCTCCGGCTGGCTGACCCATCGGTTCCGTGAGGAGCTATGGGACTTCGTTCGACAGCGATGGCGGTTGCTGCTTGGTCAGGAGGCATTGTTTCTCGGAGCGTTTCTCATTTTCACGCTGATTCGGGCGGCCAACCCTGACCTGTGGCACCCCTTCCGTGGCGGCGAGAAGCCGATGGACTTCGCCTACCTGAACGCTGTGGTTCGTTCCACGTACATGCCGCCCTTTGATCCCTGGTTTGCTGGAGGGTCGCTCAACTACTACTACTTTGGGCAGTTCATGATGGCAACCGTTATCAAAGCAACGAGCATCCCTACGGCCATCGCCTACAACCTGGCTGTGCCGCTGGTATTCTCGCTGGTGGTGGGTGCTGCGTTCTCCCTGGGGTACAACATCGCGGAGGGTGTGAGGCGAGGGCTTCTGGGCGCATCGCAGGCCGTACGGAATATTCCTGCCTGGAGTCCTGTCATTGCCGGAGTAGCGGCTGTCCTGTTCATGGTGGTGTTCAGCAACCTGGACGGCGGTGTGCAAGTGCTCCAGGGAGCGGCAGGAAACTTTGATTTCTGGAGCCCCACGCGTATGATGCCGCCTGACCCACCTGGGCATGAGATTACGGAGTTCCCCTTCTTCACGTTCCTGTTTGCAGACCTGCACGCTCATATGCTGGCGATGCCACTGGGACTGTTGGCTCTTGGGTTGTCGTTGAACACCGTGTTGTTGTCACGCCGTGGCGTGAAGGCCATCGGGTTCTTTGTTTCGTTGGGACTGCTTGCGTTAACGATTGGAGGGTTGTGGGCTACTAACGCCTGGGACTTTCCCACGTACCTTGGGGTAGGTGCTGTGTCCCTGGCGCTGGGCCAGTACCTACGAGAGCGTCGCCTTGACCTGAGCACGCTGTACAGGGTGGCAGGGTTGGTGGCGACGTTTGGTGTGTTGGCCGTCCTCTTCTGGCTCCCCTACCACCTACGATTGGAGAACGCGTTTCAAGGCTTTGGACTTACTCCTGTGCGGACGAACCTGTGGCACTACCTTGTGATACATGGTCTGTTCATATTCTTGGTTCTCACGATGCTCATCACGGAGCTTCCACGCGCGCCGATGCGATGGTTCAGAGCCGCTAGCGAGTCGAGGCGATGGCTTGTTGTTGCAGTTGCAGGCGCTGCCTTTGCGCTGGCGGTATCTGCTGCCCTGCTGGGATACAGCACCATTGTGGCGTTGGGCGGCATGCTCGTTGTCGCCCTAACGCTGTTCATTCGGAGAACTGCACCCTGGCCTTGGTCCCGACGCGAAGGCCTGCAATCGACTGTA
Source organism: Dehalococcoidia bacterium (assembly GCA_963694315.1). Taxonomy (GTDB): domain Bacteria; phylum Chloroflexota; class Dehalococcoidia; order Lucifugimonadales; family UBA1127; genus UBA1127. The sequence goes on from CAVOCU010000047.1 coordinate 12,701, forward strand.
GGTGATGGCGCCCCGTTCCATCTGCTGCCGCTGGGTTTGTTGGCGACAGCCTTGGCCATTGGCATCGCAGTGGATGTGGTGGTAATGAAGGGCGACATTGAGCGCATGAACACGGTGTTCAAATCCTATTTGCAAGCATGGATTTTCTTGTCGCTGGCCGGATCTTATGCCCTCTGGTATTTGGGCTTTGTGAAGGGCTACTTCACTCGAATACGCGTGGCTAAGGGGCTGTGGCTCACGGGGTTGGCTCTGCTTGTAGCAAGCTCTGCTGTGTACTCCGTCCTGGGGACGCGAGTCCGGCTGGCAGATAGGTTTGATACCAGTACCTTCACGCTGGACGGCACCAAGTTCGCGGAAACGGCCTCGTATACCGACGATAAGGGCACCGTCACGTTCAAGTGGGATATGGATGCCATTCATTGGATGCAGGAGAACGTTGAGGGTTCGCCCGTCATTGTTGAGGGAAGGACACCTCTGTATCGGTGGGGTGGCCGAGTCTCCATCTACACAGGGCTCCCAACGGTGTTAGGTTGGGACTGGCACCAGCGACAGCAGCGGTGTGGGGCAAGCCCGTGTACTGCGCTGGACGCGCGTATAAGGGATGTGCATCTTATCTATGCCTCGCCAGACGCTGCGGAGGCGTTGCGACTGCTCAGGGAGTACGACGTGACGTATTTGTACGTGGGTGAACTGGAACGTAACTACTATTCGATTTCAGGGCTGACGAAGTTCCAGGACATGGAAGCTCAGGGGAAGTTAAGCGTGGTGTACAAGAACCAAGAAGTAACGGTTTACCAAGTGCAAGGCTGATCGACCTATAGCCCCCGCCGAAGGCAAGAGGGTCTTTAGTCCCCTCGCCTCAGCGAC
>CAVOCU010000048.1:0-13531 GCA_963694315.1 Dehalococcoidia bacterium
CTTCTGCTTCAAGCTGGACCTTCAAGCGCTCCAATTCAAGGTAGCGCTCACCCATGCCCTCCGGTCGTGCTAGGTCAACGATGCACTGTAAGTCGCCCCGCACTTCATACACGGATACGCGGCCGTGCAGGGAGATTGCCGTGCCATCAAGGACGTGCTCTCCGCCGCTGCCACCTTTGAACATGACGCATCTCAGGAGGGTGTTCTCTTCTTTCAAGGAAAAATAGATATGCCCAGCAGCGGATCGGGCAACGTTGGAGGATTCACCGCTCACCCATAGGTCAGCCAACAAGGAGTCCCGTTCCAGGGACTCCTTAATGTATCGCGTGACTTGAGAGACGGTGTATACAGGCATGTTTCCACTCTTTAAGGGATGCTATCCATCAGAAAATTCTAGAACCTCTTAGGAAATAACGTCATTGAACACTTCAAGAGTGGGTGCAGGGCCAGTCCTGCTTATGACACTACAGCCAGGTATTCCCCGGTGCGAGTGTCTACTCTCACCGTCTGCCCCACTACAACGTGCATAGGTATCTTGACCTGCGCGCCCGTAGAAAGCGTAGCGGGCTTGCGGCCTGCCTGAGCGGTATCGCCTTTGAAGGCCGGCGCCGTGTCCGTAACCTCAAGCTCCACAGTATTAGCAAGCACAACACTGACAGGCTCACCCTTGTAGGAGACAACCGTGATGTTCTCGCCTTCCTTCAGGTACTTGGCCTGGTCTCCAATTTGATTCCCGGTCAGGGGGTATTGATCAAAGGATTCGTTGTCCATGAAGATGTACGCTTCGCCATCGTGGTACAGATACTGGGCCTCACTCTCCTCCACGTCTGCTATGGTAAGTCGCTGGCTTCCCGGCATGTTCCGATCAAACACCTTGCCACTGCGAAGCTGCCGCACCTTCAAGGTCAGCGTAGGTGCCCGCTGCTGCATGTAAACATGTTTGAACTCCACAATCTCGTAGGCGTCCCCGTCCAACTCTATGTTGAGTCCTCTGCGAATTTCGTTGTAGTTAACTGTCTCTGGCATTTCATTCTCCTTGGTTCTGCCCGCTACTCATCATCCATAGTTCTCTTAGGTAGCTGGCAACGTCTTTTAGGGCCAAGGGTTAAATCCTTGGGTTTTCGTTCTTATGCGAGGTTGTTAACGACCGTACACGGCCGCCCTCCATGATGACCGTATCCTCTATCCGGACACCACCCCAACCAGGAATGTAGATGCCCGGTTCTATGGTGAAGACCGTCCCATCTACCAGGGGGTCATCAGACCTTGGCCCAACGCGGGGGTATTCATGTACCGCTAGGCCGATACCGTGGCCTAGGCTGTGCCCAAACTGTTCACCATAGCCCGCATGCTCAATGATGTCCCGTGCAATGCCATCGGCCTCTCCGGAAGTCATAGTCGGCAGCACCGTAGCTGAGGCGGTCATCTGAGCCGCCAGCACCGTGTCATAAACGATGCGGAACGTCTCGTCGGGTTCGCCGAGGCAGATTGTGCGGGTCATATCGCTGTTGTAGCCCTCGTACCGCGCTCCGAAGTCGATGACTATCGGCTCGCCGCTTTTGATTTTTCGGTCGGAAGGGTGGTGATGCGGCTTGGCTGAGTTGGGGCCTGAGGCCACAATGGTCTCAAAGGCCAGCGCTTCAGCACCCGCCTCTCGCATGGCCACTTCCATCTTCCAGGCCACAGACTGCTCCGTATCGCCAACCTCTATGGTGGGCGTCACTACCTTGAAAGCATGATCCGAAATCTCCATTGCCCGAGTAATCAGGGCAAGCTCTTCTGGCTCTTTCACCATCCGCAGTGGGTCAATGAACTGGGATGTGCTTATCATGCTGACGTCCTTGGCTGCCGCATCCTCTTTGAGGATGTTGATGATGGCCTGATGAGCGGCAACGGTGAGGTCTCCGCTCTCAAACCCAACACGCTTTACACCAAGCTCTGCAAAGAGTTCAGGGAGCCACGTCATGCCGCCGCTAATGCGGTGCACTCGGAAATCTGGGGACTGCTGCGCTGCCTGCTCCACGTACCGAAAGTCAGTAGCCAACACTGCAGCGTCTTTGCTGATAATCAGAAACCCGGCTGAACCGGAGAACCCCGAAAGATACCTTCGATTTTCCGGCGAGGAAACAAAGAAAGCATCCAATTCACCCTCAGTGAACTTGTCTCGCAATCGCTCCAAACGCGTCTTCATTGCTCGCCCCCCTGTGTAATCTCGGTAACTAGGTAGTCCAAGGCATACAGATAACCGCTCCAGCCGAGGCCTGCGATAACCCCTTTAGCGACGCTGCCAGTAACAGAGCGTTGCCGCCAGGATTCCCGCGCGTGGATGTTCGAGAGATGCACCTCAACCACAGGTAATCCGGTGTCCACCAGCGCATCTCGGAGCGACAAACCGTAATGGCTCAGAGCACCGCCGTTGATGATGATGCCCTGGGCATTTGGCGTCTGTTCCTGGATGTAGTCAACGATGGCACCTTCACTGTTGGACTGGAAGCAGGACACCTCAGCGTCCAGCTCTTTCCCTCCAGCAATGACAGCAGATTCTATCTCCGGCAGGGTTTTACTGCCGTAGAGGCTGGTGTCCCGTCGACCCAACGCGTTCAAGTTAGGCCCATTAATCAGCAGGATTCGCACGTTCACTCCTACCAGGGCGCATACGCCCTACTCCTATCAGTCTACCCGAGCGCACGTACTTCGCCAACTGCCCAGGGCTGAGCCCTTGGCCCGAGGTGTTTTGAATCGCCTACATAGGCATTATTTCGGCTAAGACCACCAAGTAGCTAGAGACCCGAAGGGTCCTGGAAGCGCTCTAGACCTAATGGCGCTGCTGGCAGGTCAGTCACGCCGTGCACAAGGAGTTCCGCCACGGACTTACCGATGGCTGGGCCGGTCATGATGCCCTTACGGCCTCCGCCGGTGGCAATGTATACACCATGCTTCCCCGGCACACGACCAACGATGGGAGCGTTATCCGGGGTCACCGGGCGCAGGCAGGCTGTGTGGACTTCAATGGTTGCATCCATGATGGCGGGATAAATCCGTGCCGCTCCAGCCATGATTCTCTGCACAGCCGACTCCGTAGGCTCCTTATCGAAACCCGCCTCATCCTCTGTTGTGCCTGTCCATAGCAGCCCGTCAGGCTTCTTGACCATATAGCTATCCTGCCAGGTAATGTGAGGCTGCATTGGGGGGCTGCCCATGCGCAACCGCAGTATTTCTCCCTTGATGGGCTGCACTGGAACGTCCACGCCAATCCATGTTTTCAAGTTTGCCGACCACGGCCCCATTGCTAGCACAACGTTGGAGCAGCCAATCACGCCATCGGTCAGTCGAACGCCGGTTACGCTGTCGCCTTCCCACTCCAAGCCTTCCACAGACCCAATACGGAATTCCGCTCCACGGCGTTCAGCAGCCTGCATCAAGGCCTTGGTCAGCACATCGCCTTCCAGCACCCAGGTATCGTCCGTGACCAGCGCCCCCAACACCTCAGGGCCGATGCCCGGCTCCAATTGCCTGACAGCCTTTTCATCTAACCATCGCGCGGTGAACTCTTTCCCTGTTTGCCACGCCTGCCGTGTTTGTAATTCTGCAACGTCCGCATCACTAAGGGCTGCCGCCATCACGGGCTTCGAGGCGAGGAGCGTATCCAAGCCTGTCTCCTCTTTCAATGCTAAGTACAACTCATGGTGCAAGCGCACGCTCTCCACGGCAAAGGGGTAGAGCGGCCCATCGAGTCCCGCGCCGGACATCAAGTACAAGCCACCCTGTGCAAAACCGGAGGCCGCACTGGCGATACCCACCCGTTCCGCCACGATTGGCCGTACGCCAAGGGTTGTAAGGTAGTAGGCCACGGCGCAACCAGCAATCCCGCCGCCCACAATCACCACTTCAGCTGATACGGGGTTCTGCGCCATATCTTCTCCAATTACTGGGGTGATTTATGGGCCAATAATAGCAGGTTCCCTTTCTTTCAATGCTCGCTTCTGCCACACTACTATGGCATTCAATACACGTATCACAAAGGACGAGCATGTTCCGACTTGGATGGTTCAGCACCGGGCGTGGTGAGGGCTCACGAGGGCTCCTCTCTGTGGTTGTAAACGCCATTCAGCAGGGCGAGTTGGAAGCGGAAATAGCCTTTGTCTTCTGTAACCGTGAACCCGGCGAGCACTCCGGCAGCGACGAGTTTATGAGCCTAGTTAGCAGCTACGGTGTCCCTCTTCTGACGCTCTCCTCTCAACGGTTTCGCAAAGAGCAAGGCGCGCCAAACTTCTCCAGCGTGCGGGAAGCGTATGACCGTGAAGTCATGACATTGCTGGCAGAGCAGACTGCAGATCTTAACGTGCTAGCAGGGTACGGCCTCATCTTTAGTGCAGAAATGGCCCGGCAGCACGTTTCCCTTAACCTGCACCCAGCCACGCCGGACGGCCCTATTGGGACGTGGCAACAGGTAATCTGGGAGTTGATTGAAAAAGAGGCGTCAGAGTCCGGGACTATGATTCACCTGGCAACGGAAGACCTGGATCGTGGCCCACCCGCCTCCTACGTCAGCTTCCCCATGCATGGACAAGGGTTTGACGACCTTTGGGCGGAAGTTGCTGGACAAAATATCGAAGCCCTGCAAAAACAGTTCGGGGAGGACCTGGCATTGCTCCAACGCATACGGCAAGAGGGCCTTCGGCGTGAACGTCCGTTGCTTCTGGAAACCTTGAAAGCCTTTGTATCCGGCAGACTCCAAGTAGAAGACCACCGGGTAGTAGATAGTCAGGGAGTACCCACAGCACCTATCTGTCTGAACGTAGAGGTAGAACAAGCTCTAGCAAAAGCAGGGGAATCCGCATGATGCGCGAGCATAGGATGTCGAGGCATTTGCTCTCTACACTGACTGCGGTAATGTTCATCGCGGTCGTCGCCTGCGGCCCTTCTTCCCAGGAAATAGAGGCGACGACCGAGGCAAAGATTGCTACAGCAGTGGCTGGCATCGCAACGGCCACACCACAACCCACTGCCACGCCTGTTACCTTCCCTACACCATTACCTATTCCAACGCCTCAACCGACAGCCACGCCCGTTATCTTCCCTACGCCATTGCCTGTCCCAACCCCTGCACCAACTCCTACACCCCAGCCAACGCCAACCCCGCAACCCACGCCAACCCCTTCTTCCGCTGCGTCCTTTGTGGGCGTGTACCAGCAGGTAGTGGATTCAGTCGTCTACATAGAGACTAGCACCGGCTCCGGCACCGGTTGGGTGATTGCTGAAGGACTGATAGCAACTAACCAGCACGTAGTGGGAAACCAGAATCCCGTAACGGTGCGCCATGCCTTTCTGCCCGCATTTACCGGCAATGTCGTCATTACCGACCCTATCAGGGATATCGCGTTCATCTCCTTCAACACCAGCCTTGTGTCACTGGGCGTTCTGCCTAGGCGAGTATTGAATACTGAATCCATAGGTGAGGAAGTCATGGTTCTGGGATTTGGAGGGGGACGAGGCTCGTTCCCCGATGGTTCAGTTGGAGGAGCCGCAGCAAAGAACGGGATATTCTCCCAGATTGTGGACTTTGGAGCCCAAGGAGGACGAAGATTACAGGTGGACGCCGCCATAGACCCCGGAGACAGCGGTGGCCCTGTCTTTGATGCTCAGGGACGAGTCGTAGGCATGAACCAGAGCGTGTTGGTCACTACGGAGAGCGGACAGCGTGTGGTGGGCATTTTCTACGCCGTACACATGGACGAGATTCAGAGGTTTCTGGGGAATTACCGAAACTAATTACTCTAGAATGATGTCCCCGCTCTTTCCGCCAGTTTTACGTACCAACCGAACGGCCTCAATGCGGATGCCCCGATCCACGGCTTTACACATGTCATAAATGGTCAACGCTGCGACGCTTACCGCCGTCATCGCCTCCATCTCAACCCCGGTCTGAGCGTTAGTGCGTGCTGTGGCAGTGATGGTGACCATGGAATTTGCTTCATCCAACTCCAACTCCACAGACACATGACTCAACGGGATGGGATGGCACAGCGGAATCAAGGATGGCGTCTGCTTCGAGGCCATGATGCCCGCTATTCTGGCAGTTGCTAAGGCATCGCCCTTCTCAAGTTCCCCAGTCGCGATGAGCGCCAGGGTTTCCGGCTGCATGACCACACTGCCTTTGGCAACTGCTTCCCGCTCTGTGACGGCTTTCCCTCCAACATCCACCATGTGAGCGTGGCCTTCAGCGTCCAGGTGGGTCAACTCCGTGGCAAGTTCAGGGGACTCTGGGGATTCGGGAGACTCAGGCTCCTGCTCCGCTTGCTCATCCTGGGGAACGGGCTCATCAGCAATCAAAACAGGCTCCTCTTCCAGCGGTGATTCAACCTCTTTTACCGCCACAGTGGTCTTCTTACCAAAGAACTCGGCGGCTTTTGGTGGCGCAACTCGCCCTCCAGCCTCCCACTCCGCTTGAGCCCAAACAAACTCGTTCTCCGGCGGTGGCGGCGGCTCATGTCGCCACATCCAGTCGACAACGCGTTCACGACAAAGCTCATCCAAACGATTCCAGCGTTCATAGTCCTGCCATCGTCGCCATCCCTGGGTCATGGTGTACACAAGGTATTGGCTGTCACTGGTCACGGTGATATGGCTACCGGGGGGGAGGGTCTCAATGCCGGAAATAGCAGAAGTGAGTTCCATGCGGTCGGCGGTAGAATTCGCCACCATACCGGAGAGCAATGTGTAAGTATCGTTATCAACCAGAAGCACAGCCCAGCCGCCCAGCCGCTTCTCCCGGTTATAGAAACCAGCAGTGTACAGTTCTGTCATCATCCACCAATCTTGAACATCTCCACCTTGGGTTGGCTCTCATCGGATTGAGGCTTGATGAGCGAGGCGCGCAACTCGGAGTACCGGTCTGTGCGTAGTGACCACGTGCCTTCGATAATCCCTGCCATCTCTTCATCATTAGCGCCGTCACGCATCGGCCCAAGCAGGTCTTTCCCTTCACTCCCGAAGAGACAGGTGAACAGCTTGCCGTCAGTGGAGAGCCGTGCCCGTGTACAATCGCCGCAAAAGGGGCTGGATACAGATGCGATGACGCCAACCTCGCCACTGCCGTCCTTGTACATCCAACGCTTTGCCACCTCGCCCGGGTAGTTGGGTTCTGCAGCTTCAAGCGGCAACTCGGCATCAATGCGCTTCAGTATCTCTGAAGCCGAAATAACCTGATCAGATTGCCAATCGTTCAGGTTCCCTACATCCATGTACTCAATGAAACGGGCGATGTATCCCGATTCCTTGCACCAGCGGGCAAGGTTCGCCACGATATGGTCGTTCACGCCCTTCATAACTACAGAGTTAATCTTAATTGGCATGAACCCTACGTCTGCCGCGGCTTGTATCCCCGCCAAAACGCTATCCACACCAAAGTCTCTGCCGTTGAGTTTACGGAACACTTCATCATCTAGGCTGTCCAAGCTGACGGTGACGCGATGGAGTCCAGCATACTTCAGGGCTTGTGCGTGCTGTGCAAGGAGGAACCCATTGGTGGTCATGGCTATGTCTTCAACGCCATCAATGGCGGATAGCATACCCACCAGCGTCTCAAGGTCTGTACGTACCAGGGGTTCACCGCCGGTAAGCCTGAGCTTGGTAACGCCCAATCCCACAAAAATTCCAGCCAGTCTGGCAATTTCCTCAAAGGTCATAACCTCAGACTTGGGCAGGAACTTGTAGCGTTCCCCGTACAATTCAGCAGGCATGCAGTAAGGACACCTGAAGTTACATCGGTCTGTGACCGATATTCTCAGGTCCTTTAGCGGTCTATTCAGTTGATCAAGTGGCATCTGTTCTCCTTGGTTCCAGACAGTTCCTATCGCCCTACGTGTTCTGCTAGCAACGCAACGGCTTGCCGAGCGGCCTTGGCACGATGGCTAACCTGGTTCTTCTCTTCCAGGGACAACTCTGCGACGGTTTTGTCGTACTCCGACAGATAGAAGACAGGGTCATATCCAAAGCCGCCAGTACCACGCAACTCACGGTTAATGATACCAGAACAGATGCCCTCGCACGTTACGGTATCGACGCCGGGTTTCGCTATTGCTAGCACGCAACGATATCTCGCTGTGCGCTGCTCCCAGGGCACTCCATCCAGCCTCTGTAGCACTATCTGCACGCGATCCTCATCCGTAGCATCCTCCCCGGCAAACCGCTTGGAGTGCACGCCAGGTTGGCCGTTCAGCGCATCTATTTCTAGTCCAGAGTCGTCAGCAAGGGTGAGCAGTCCGCTCATACGGGCATACGCTTCCGCCTTGATGACTGCGTTTCCTTCAAAGGTGTCGGCAGGTTCATCTATGTGGGTGGGTAAGCCCAAATCCTGTAGCGACACCATCTCAAAGGGCGCACCTTTCAGAAGCTCCGCCAGTTCACGGGCCTTGCCAGGGTTACCAGTGGCCAAAAGCAGCTTGGGGATAGGCTGCTCCATACGACTCCCCTTCTTTGGCATCAATACCAATACAGTATGTTGCAAAGGGTAGCTTAAACAGAGAGATATCACTATCCATCAGAGGGAGCTACGCAGTGAGTAACTAACCGAGAGTCCCGGCTGCCTTGAGGTTCTCAAAGATATTTCGGGTAGAAGTGGAGCGATTCAGTGTGTAAAAGTGGATTCCTGGCGCGCCACCTTCCAGTAGTTCTCTGTACTGCTGGGCAGCATGATCAACATCACATCTCAGCACAGCATCTGCATCGGATTGAATAGCTTCAAGTTTCATCAGCAGGTCTTCAGGAATAGTAGCGCCACACATATGAGTGAATCGTTTGATTTGATCCACGTTCAGGATAGGCATAATTCCAGGGATGATTGGGACATTGATACCAACTGCCCTTGACCGCTCAACAAAGTCAAAGTAGAACTTATTGTCAAAAAAACATCTGGGTGATGACAAAGTCTGCGCCGGCGTCCACCTTGCGTTTCAAGTGAGCCAGGTCTGTATCGAAGTCGTCCGCTTCTTGATGCCTTTCTGGGTGCCAGGCTACACCAAGACAAAAATCGTAGTTCTCTCGAATGAAAGAGACAGTCTCGTTAGCGTTTCCAAACCCGCCAGGCGTTTTTTCAAAGGTTTCCGTACCTGCCGGTGGATCGCCGCGTAGGGGAAGGATATTCTCAATACCCTGTGATTTTAGTTCATCGAGGGCATCCCGAAGTTCTGCTTCGGTTGAGCCGACACATGTAAGGTGCGCCATGCTCTCAAGTCCAAGCTCACTTTTCGCTTTGGTAACAACGTCAACAGTTCTCTGTCGAGTACTCCCGCCAGCACCGTACGTCACTGACACAAATGTGGACTGCAACTTCTGTAGTTCGCGGATTGTGTCCAGCAGTGTATCGAAAGTTTCATCGGTTTTAGGTGGAAAGAACTCGAAGGAAAACGATGGAGTCCCCTGGTCAAGCAAATTTTTGATAAACATTTTATCCCCAACAACAATAGTTACTATACGTATTTTCAGTTTTAATTTTTCATCCTAGAGGCGCCCCCCTATTGTCAATCTAGAAATCATCACCTCCGGGGCTTGCAACAAGGGAGACATGAGTTCACAATCCTGTTGCTGGTTCATAGCGAAAATTAAGAACCCAACCAGGAGCGATGCGTGCAACGCGGCTGGCAGTCTAAGCCTGGTGACCAGGTAGTTCGGCGTCCCCGACCAGAGGAGATTCGCCCTACAATCCTCAGCGTTCCGCTGAGAGCAACACGTCCTCACCTACTAAATTCACCCTTTACCCTGCTGATAGGCCTCACGCTCCTCATAGCAATTGGCACAGGTTTGTTGCTTTTTCCCTTCGCCAACACCACCGGAGAATGGACGCCCTTTATGGTCTCCCTCTTCACGGCCGCCTCTGCGGCAACCGTCACAGGGCTCACCGTCGTGGACACACCCGTGTACTGGAGCACCGCCGGACAAGCCATCATCTGGGTGCTAATCCTGGTGGGTGGCCTGGGATGGATGACCATGGCGGGGTTCATCTACATCTTGCTGGGGCAGCGCATTACCCTTTCTCAGCGCATGGCGTTCCGGGAGAGTCTGGGCACAGCACGCATTGGGGGCATCCTACGCACTATCCGCAATCTAATGATCACCGCATTGCTATTGCAACTTATAGGGGGAGTCCTTCTAGCGTTAAAATTTCACAACAGCTTTGATTGGAGCTGGCCCCGTGCCATCTGGCATGGACTCTTCCAGGCCGTGAGTGGTTTCAATAATGCAGGTTTCACAACTATCCCTGACTCAGACAGCCTGAGCGTGTTTCAGCAGGATTTTTTCACGTTAGGCATCATGGCCGTGCTCATCATGCTAGGCGGTTTGAGCTTTGCCGTCATGGCTGAGTTTGTGCGAGTGAAACGGTTCTCACGGTTCAGCCTGGACACCAAGATTGTGGTTACAGCCAGCGTTGTGCTCTGGGTTCTTGGCGCAATCATTGTCTTCACCCTGGAATACGACAACAGCGGCACCCTTGGGCCGATGTCCTTTGGGCAGAAGATTGTTCACTCAGTCTTTGAGTCCATCACTGCCAGAGCCGCCGGGTTTAGCACTATGGGCACCGGACTCCTGGGGCCTGCGACGCTGTTCTTCATCATTGGCCTTATGTTCATCGGCACCGCATCAGCATCCGCTGGAGGTGGCATCCGATTGAACACCCTTGGCGTGGTGGTGGCCACCATTCTTTCATCCGTTCGCGGGAACGATCACGTCAACGCCTATGGCCGAGAGATAGCTCCCTCACAAGTGCACAGGGCTATCACCGTTGTAGCCCTGGGAATCCTGTTCGTCTTTGTGGTCGCTTTTATTCTGACGGGGACAGAGCATGGACAAGCCAAGTTCATCAGCCTCTTGTTTGAAGCCGTCTCAGCCGTGGGTACGGTTGGGCTCAGCACAGGAATCACCTCAGACCTCAGCACGATTGGCAGACTCTTGATTATCGTGACGATGGTCGTGGGACGGATAGGGCCGTTGGCACTAGGGCTTGCGCTTGTCCATCACGAAGGTCGAACTCCACTCTACCGATTCCCCCATGAACGCATTAGAATAGGGTAAGGAAGAAAAATGGCAAACCAACAAATTGCAATCATAGGTCTTGGGCAGTTCGGCACCAGCGTGGCCTACACGCTGTACCAGATGGGCCACGATGTTCTGGCATTGGAAATGGATGAGGCTAGAGTGCAGGCCGCAATGGGCCATGTGACCTACCCCGTTCAAGGCGATGCTACCCAGGAGGCCGTCCTACGGGAACTGGGCATTCCAAATTTTGATATGGCTGTAGTTGCCATTGGTTCCAACGTTGAAGCCAGCATTATGACCACTGTCCTGCTCAAAAGTATGGGGATTCCCCTCATTGTAGCTAAGGCCAAGACACAACTTCATGGACAGACCCTAGAGCGTGTTGGAGCCGATGTTGTCGTCCACCCTGAGCAAGAAACCGGGGAGCGCGTTGCACGGGGCCTCTTTCATCCTGAGGTTCAGGAGTACATGGAGATTGCCCCCAACTTTGGCATCAGCAAAGTCAAAGCTTCCGCGCTAACCACCAACCGTACATTGAAAGAGGCCGGATTGACCGGGGCACGAGACAAGTACGGCCTGGCCGTCCTAGCAATACGCCGAGGCAAAGACGTGATTCTTCTCCCATCAGAGGATGAACGCATTCAAGAGGAAGACATCCTGGTGCTGGCCAGCAAGGAAGAAATGCTGGACAAGCTGCACGCTGAAGGTGTTTCGTAGCTTCTGGAGGCTGAATCATGGGTGGAATTGGGGAGAGCCCTACGGGAACAACCCGCGTTATTCCTCTTGCGCCACGGCAACGAAACGCCCATACTTTACTCTTGTTGACTGAACAAGATTAGTTAAACGCTAACGTATGAAGAGCACAACTCCCTAGATGCATATAAAAAAACTGCTGCTTCCCATAAAAGGGCAGCGGGTAGATCAGGACACACTACGGTTCGCCTCAAGTTTGGTGCGCCATGAGCATGGTTCTATCTGCCTTCTGTACGTGATAGAAGTTCCCCGCCAGTACCCTGTAGATGCAGAGCTTCCAAGTGAAGTGTCCAAGTGCGAAAACATCTTGCGCAGTGCTGAAGAGTTCCTGAAGTCCAACAAGATCAAAGTGGACACAGAGATGCTCCAGGCAAGGGACGCCGGGCCCGCCATTGTGCGAGAGGCCCAAGAGCGTGATGCCGATGCGGTTTTACTAGGACTCACCTACAAACGCCGCCATGACAGCCTAACCCTTGGTGGCGTTGCCCCCTACATCATTGAGCATTCACTCTGTCCCGTATTGGTGTATAGAGAAGCCAAGCCGAAAGAAGTAGCCCACAAAGCCAGGGAGACCGCTATCTCTGGCACAGAAAGTCGCTGATGAACGTTGTTGTAATGGGGTGCGGTCGGATTGGGACACAGATTGTCACTGCCCTGTGGAAAGACGGTCATCACGTCACCGTGCTAGACAGCGTTCAAGAGAGTTTCTTAACCCTTCCAAAAGAGCTACGAGAGATGGAAGATACTACCTTTATCTCAGATGGTATTCTGGAAGAGGAATTGATTGAGGCAGGCATCCAGGACGCCGACGTGTTTGTAGCTGTCTCCAACCGCGACAACCGGAATGCTTTGGCTGCCCAGAAGGCGAAGCACATCTTCAACGTCCCGAAAGTGGTCTGCCGCGTGGGCGACCCTGACCGTCAAGAAATGTACACCCGCTTGGGAATTGCTGCCGTCAGTCCCACTAAGGTCACCTCTGCCCTCATTCTAGAAGCGGTCTTCCCGTAACCCGCCATGTATATTGTTGTTGTTGGTGGCGGAATGGTTGGCTTTCACCTCACTCGTGCGCTCTTCAACGCAGGACACGAAGTGTTCATTGTGGATACTGACGGTAAGCGCGTTGAGGAGTTGATTAAACACTTCGGCAACGTGGCAATCAAGGGTGATGGCTCTGAACCCAGCATTCAAATAGCTGCAGGAGTCGCACGCGCTGACATCCTCATTGCTACAACCGGCGTGGACGAGGACAATTTGGCGGCATGCCAGTTGGCAAAGCACCAATTCAACGTCCCAAAGACGGTGACCCTGATTAACAACCCAGAAGATGAAAATCTCTTCGATTTGCTTGGAATTGACGTTGTGGTCAGCAGCACGCAGCTTCTGCTAGTAGCCATAGAAGAAGAACTGCCGTCTCACTCCACCGCCCATGTACTCCCTGTCCGTGGCAACCGAGAGGCTGCCGCCATAGAGATTTCGCAATCCTCAGCGGTAGTAGGCAAGAAGCTCAGTGCCATTCAGCTCCCCCCTGAAACGTCTATCGTTGCAGTGGTGAGCAGGGATGGCACGCTCAAACCGCTGGATGACGACACCATGCTGGAAGCCCATGACGAGGTTGTCGCCCTTACTATTGCTGATCAGGCGGAGGCCTTGCTGGAGATATTGAGCTCGGAGGGATAGGATGCCAAAGCGTTTAGGATACTTGGCCCCCCCAGGAACCTACACAGAAGAGGCATCGGAGCGCTAT
>CAVOCU010000049.1:0-13190 GCA_963694315.1 Dehalococcoidia bacterium
ACATCAACGCGTCTGACACCTGCTGAAGCACAGCGTCAGCCCACCTGCCGTAATAGCCTCCGACCAGGCCAGCCAGTCCACCCACCAATGACCCTAGCGCGATGGAGAGGAATCCAACCCCCAACGAGACCCGTGCACCGTGGGCAATGCGACTCCACAGGTCGCGTCCCAGGTTGTCCGTACCCATCCAGTGGCCTGCGCTTGGCGAGAGCAGTATGCTATCGGCGTCTTGGGCCACTGGGTCTGCGGAAGCGATAACAGGGGCCAACAACGCCACCAACACCAGGGTCAAAACCACAACACCGCCTACCGCTCCCAGGGGCTTGCCTCTGGCGAAGCGAACAAGCCTCACCAAACCATCGCCAAGCCATCGTATTACGGCGTTATCCATGGCGCACCCGCGGGTTGAGCCATGTGTAGAGCACGTCCACTGTCAGGTTGACCAACACCACCCATGCAGCGAAGAAAACGATGATGGGCTGCACCACGTTGTAATCGCGAAATTTCACTGCCTCCAGCAGAAACAGACCCACACCCGGCAGCACAAACACCTGCTCCAGCACCACGGAACCGCTGACCAGGGCGGCGAACGCTATCCCAACCACGGTGATGACAGGCAGCAACGCATTCCGCAGAATGTGTCGCTGCACCACTGCCGCTGGCTGCAATCCCTTTGCCCACGCTGTACGGATGTACTCCTGCCGCATCACCTCTAGCACGGTAGAACGGGTCATCCTGCTCAGCAGACCCGCGCCAGAATAGCCCAGCACCAGAGCAGGCCAGATAAACTGGGTGAAGTTGCGCCAGGGGGCATCAATGACAGATTCATAGCCAAGGGGAGGGCTCCAGGTGAAGTAGCGAACACCGGCCAGCAGCAGCAGCGTCGCAAGCCAAAAATGGGGTAGAGAGACACCTCCCAGGGCAAAGATACGCACTACGTAGTCCACCCAAGTGTCCTGTCGCAGCGCAGCGGCTACACCCAGGGGCACGCCCAATACCACTGCAATGAACAGGCCCATGAGGCTGAGTTGCAGGGTCACGGGGAGCTTGAGGAGAAAATCGTCCCACACGCTACGCCCGGTGAACAGCGATTCTCCCCAGTGCAGAGAGGCCATGTCCCAACCCCACTCGCCGTACTGTCGCAACAGAGAGCGATCCAGCCCCAGGGTTGCGCGCAACTCATCCTTCTTCTGAGAGGAGACGCCAAGGCCCGAGCCATCGCCTCCCGTCACGATGAGGTCTACCACGTCTCCGGGCGCAACGCGAAGTATGCCGAAGATCACAAGGGAGACCAGCAGCAACGTCAGGAGGCCCTGGAACAGGCGACGTAGGAGGTAGACCTTCATGTCCATTACCAGAGAGTACCTATAGCGGTACGCCTACGCAACTGACGTACTAACAGAGACAGGGCGTCCCGATAGTCGGGACGCCCTGTCTTATCGTCAAATGTTAGTGTCGTCTAGTGGAGCGGGGAGCAGTCAGCGGGGAGCATGTGCCGTACAAGCTGCGCCACCGGACGTGCATCTGTGTGGGGAGGCCAGACCTTGGTCTTAAGGAATTCTTCCCTGACCTCATCACGATGGTTCCAGTCCTTGAACGGGAACAACTGGATCAGCCGGTTCAAGTTGCCAAGCTGGCTGGTGAACACACCGGCTACGGGGTAGATTGCTGCTCGTCCTGCAATGGCCTCGCCAAAGGCAGGCACAACCTTGCCAAGGTCGCCAGGCGCGTAAGTGTATTGCCGCATCTCGTAGACAGTTCCCCACTGCTGCGGGCCGGTCCAGTCTGTCATACCCTTCACCGGGGACAGGATATCCGACTCCTGGGTGATAATCGCGCCGGGAGCTTGGGGCGGCCACTTGCCACTGGCATCCTTACTCGCTTCGGCACGAATCTCTGCACGGTGCTGCAGGTTCTCATAGGGCCAGATGTGAATGACCTCGTTAAGCGGCCCAATCTCCGTGTGCCAAAGGCCACCCAACTGAGAGTACTTACCTCGTACCTCATAGGCGTCGCAGAAAGCCTTCTCCCACTCACCGACCTTGCCGGGATTGAGAATGTATCGCCTCATTTCATAAATCATGTGTCACTCCTTCTGAAGTTAAATAGCCAATTATTGAGTCTTCCGGCGCGGCGAGTGTATCAAAGGTTCCCCAATCAGGCAAACGCCTAGAGAGAAACCATACCCCCCAGCGCCAGGAGGAATGAGCGATTCATGAACAATGGTGGCGTCGACAGGGCACTACGAATCCCGTAGACTGAAAGCCACGCTTAAACCCTATGGAGAATCAATAATGGCACAGACAAAAAAGGGAGCACACGCAATCAACGCTGCACGGAACTGGGAAGGTCAGGACATCACGGCGCTCCTGTCCAAGTCCGCGGCAGGCCTGCCGGCCATCAGCGCCACAGAATCGGGAACTCCGGGCAGATCAATTTCCTTCACCGCTACCACTCACGATTCGCCCATAGACCTGGGTGCCGGGATACCTGACCCAAAGACCCTCCCTGCTTCTGGACTTCAAAAAGCCCTAGACAACGTGCTAGCCACCGCATCGGAAGATGCACTTCGCTACGGCGGTGTCTTTGGATTTGAAGACCTGCGGAAAGTTCTGGCAGAGCGCCAGGGCCGTATTCAGGGTGTTGAATTGCGGCCGGAGAACTTCCTGATGACCCACGGCGGTTCAGGCGGCATTGATGCCGTCTGCGACACCTTCTTGAACCCGGGCGATGTCGTAATTGCAGAGCAGCCAAATTTCTCAGGGTCTCTTCGCACCATCCGTGGACACCTCTGCAAGATTGTGGAAGTGCCATTGGGAGAGGACGATGACTTCGCGGTTCGCGTGGCAGAGGCCATTCAGCGCGTTGAGGCTAGTGGCAAGCGAGTCAAACTCCTCTACACAGTACCGGACTTCCACAACCCCACGGGCGCAACCATGTCACTAGCCACTCGAGAGGCGCTGGTGGACGTCTGTGCAGAGCACCAGGTCTTCATCATGGAGGACATGGCCTACACAGAAGCCTACTTCAATGCTCCGCCTCCGCCTCCCCTGTACGCGATAGCCGACGGCCACGGTGTCATTCAAGTCGGTAGCTTCAGCAAAATTATCGCCACGGGGCTGAGGGTCGGTTGGATTCAGGCCAGGTTGCCCGTGATTGAGTCAGTAGCCAGGGTTCGTTTCGATATGGGCGGCAGTCCTCTCGTTCACCGCGCTCTGGCCCAGTACGTAGACTCTGGCGAGCTAGAGCCCCATGCCGACCAGGTGCGCGCTCTCTATCGACAGAAGTGTGAGACGCTTGTCGCATCCCTCAGAGAGCACTGTGAGCCATATCTGAACTTTAAGGTGCCCGATGGCGGTTTCTTCCTCTGGGCAGAGTGCATTGGGGCAAAGGCGCAGGACGTAGCCCGGGAAGCAGCAATTGAGGGTGTCACTTTTGCGGCAGGGTCAAACTTCTTCGCAACGCGCGAGGAGGCTGACACCACCCACATCCGGCTAGCACTCAGTTACGCAACCATTGAGGAGTTGTCCCAGGTAGGCCCACGACTACGTGACGCCTTCCGCCGCGTAGTTGACTAGGCAGGCCAATGACCTGAATCCCAACGCAAAAAAAGAGCCTCCCGCCTCGATTATCGGAGCGGGGGGCTCTTTAATAATTCCTCGAATCAGGCAGCAAAAGTGCCATTGGCACCTACCGCGAGGCAACCGCCGCCTTGGAGTTGTTTCGGTCAAAGCGACGTCGAGCACTTTCGCCCAACAGCTTTTTGCGCGTCCGGAGGTTCTTCGGCGTTATCTCCACCAACTCGTCTGGGCCCACAAAGTCCAAGGACTCCTCCAGGCTCATGATGATGGGCGGCGTCAGCCGAACGGCGATGTCTGACGTTGAAGATCGGACGTTGCTCATCTTCTTTTCTTTGCATACGTTGACAATGATGTCCGAATCCCGCGGGTGAATGCCCACAATCATGCCCTCATAGACCGGTGTCCCCGCATCCACAAAGGTGTTGCCCCTGTTCTGAGCGTTATTCAATCCAAAGGTGACGGCCACGCCCTCTTCAGAGGAAACCAACGCCCCCGTGCGGGTAGATTGAAGGTTGCCCACCACCGGCTCGTAGTCCACAAACTCAGCGTTCATCACGCCGTTCCCGTGGACAGTGCGCAGAAAGAAGTTATGGAAGCCAATAAGACCTCGGGTCGGCACCTTGAATACCATGTGAACATGGCCCTGTCCGTCAGACTTCATGTCTTCCATCTTGGCAAGGCGCTTGGACAGGTTCTCTGTCAGCGCACCAATGAACTCCTCATCGGTATCAATGTAAAGCTTCTCGTAGGGCTCCAGCTTTTTGCCATCCACAACCTTGGTTGCTGCTTGAGGTCGAGACGCTTCAACCTCAGTCCCCTCACGTCGCATGGTCTCCAGCAAGATGCCTAGGTGCAGCTCTCCGCGTCCTGCCACCAGGAACTCGTTAGGCAGGTCTGTGGGTTCCACCCGAAGGCTAACGTTCGTCTTCAACTCTCGCATCAATCGATCACGCAGCTGCCTTGCGGTAACAGCGAGTCCATCTTTTCCAGCAAAGGGTGACGTGTTTACACCAACGGTGATGGTCACCGTTGGCTCATCCACAATAATGAACGGCAAAGCCACTGGAGATTCCACGCTTGCCACGGTGTCACCAATAGACACGTCCTGCACTCCGGCCAATGCCACAATCTCTCCGGCCTCTGCCGCTTCCACTTCTATACGCCCAAGCCCCTGGTTTATGTACAGCCGATCAACAGTGTATTGGGCAATTTCGCCTTCTCTATCTATACGGGCTACCTGCTGACCTCGAGTGATCGTGCCCTGGAAGATACGTCCAAGGGCAACCTGTCCAAGATGGTTATCGTAATCAAGTGCAGCCACCTGCATCTTTAGAGGCTCATTCATATCACCGGTTGGCGCGGGAATTTCTGAAAGGATAGCCTCAAAAAGCGGAACCATGTCTGTGTCCGTGTCCTCTGGCTTACGGCGGGCGTAGCCCTCTCTTGCAGAGGCATACAGAACCGGGTAGTCCAGCTGGTCAGCGTCTGTGACCACTTCCAAGAACAGATCCTGCACCATGACCTCAACCTCGGCGATGCGAGCGTTGGGCCTGTCAACCTTGTTGATGACAACCACCGGCCGCAAGCCATTCTGTAGCGCTTTGTGCAGCACGTAGCGAGTCTGGGGCATAGGCCCGTCAATCGCGTCAACCACCAGCAGGCAGCCGTCCGCCATGTTGATGGCCCGCTCTACCTCGCCGCCAAAATCAGCGTGCCCGGGCGTGTCAATCACATTGATTTTCACGTCTTTGTAATTGATAGCGGTGTTCTTCGCCAAAATCGTGATACCCCGTTCCCGTTCAAGGGGATTGGAGTCCATGATGAGCACACCCATATCCTGGTTCTCCCTAAAGACCTTGCTCTGGTTAAGCAGGGCGTCCACCAGGGTGGTCTTGCCGTGGTCTACGTGGGCGATGATGGCGATGTTACGAATGTGTTCGCGATGGTGTATTTCTGTCATTACTCCATACTCAGAGGCCCAAAAAAATACTGACCACGCTGGCCAGCACGCAAGCCTACTTTTATATCATAGCACAGATACCGCACATAACCGTACGTCACATGGCACACGGTGGTAGTGCATCGCGCGCGAAGTACCAGCTAGTGCCGCTCTGTGCGTAGCTTGACAGCCGCTCTCCCAGTATCTAGCATGCTGATGCTCAGGGGAATTTATGTGTATATGTACAGGAGATTGCCATGCGATTAATCATTAAGATGGCGCTCCCAAACGATCCTATCAATGCCATGATGAAGGCAGGAACATTCGGCCCTACAATGGGAAGAATCCTGGCAGAGATCAAGCCGGAAGCCGCCTATTTTACGACCATCGACGGTCAGCGTGGCGGATACATCATCGTCAATGTGGATGACGTAAGCAAAGTTCCGTCAATTGCAGAACCCCTGTTCCTGGCGTTCAATGCGAAGCTTGATTGGAACGTTGCCATGACTCCGGAAGACCTGATGAAGGCAGACGTCGATATTGCTCAAGCTGCCAAGAACTACGGCTAAATTAATTCCATTCCCAAATCGTCACTCAGGAGAGGAGCAGTCAAATGAAACGCAGTGAAAACCGCATTCTCACTACCCACGCCGGAAGCCTGCCACGCCCTCCGGAACTGCGTGCCATATTGGACGCCAAGTCCCAGGGCCAAGCATATGACCAGGCGGAGTTCGATAAGCGCGTAACCGTCGCGGTGAAGGAAGTCGTCGATAAGCAAGTAGCAATAGGCATCGACATCATCGGTGAGGGCGAAGAGTCCAAGCCTGGCTTTGCCAACTACCTTGATGAGCGCATATCCGGTTTTGAAATGAAGGAACTAGCGCCCGGCCAAGTTCCGGCAATGAGTCAGGACGGCAGAGATCGCACAGACTTCAGAGAGTTCTACGCGGCAATGGATTCTGGCGGAAGAACATTCGCTGACTACGGTACAAGGGCCACCCCGGCAGTCCAGAAGCGTATGGTCTGCACCGGACCCCTCTCCTATATCGGCCAGGAACTAGTAAAAACAGACGTCGCCAACTTCAAGGCCGCCGTCAGTGGCGTCAAGTATGAAGAGGGCTTCATCCCGTCACTGGCACCTGGCACTGTTGACCACCGCCTGTTCAATGACTTCTACAAGACGGAAGAAGAGTTCGTCTACGCCATCGCCGATGTGATGAAGCAGGAGTATGAGGCCATTGCTAACGCCGGGTTCATCGTACAGATAGACGATCCAGGCCTACCGGATACCTGGGATATGCTGGTCTCCCGCCCCAGCCTCACGGAGTATCGCAAATATGCCGATCTTCGCATAGAAGCCCTGAACCACGCACTGGCTAACGTGCCATCATCCCTAGTGCGTTACCACATCTGCTGGGGAAGCTGGCACGGGCCACATACCTATGACATCCCCCTGGAAGACATTGTGGACATCATGCTCAAGGTCAACGCTGACGCCTTCTCCATTGAAGCAGGCAACGCCAGGCACGACCATGAGTGGCGTGTATGGGAGACCACAAAGCTCCCGGAGAACGCGGTGCTGGTCCCCGGAGTGGTGAGTCACGCAACCAATGTAGTGGAGCACCCTCGGCTGGTAGCAGACCGTATTGTGAAGTATGCAGGCCTGGTGGGGCGTGAGAACGTCATTGCCGGCACAGACTGCGGCCTGGGCGGCAGGGTTCACACACAGCTAGCATGGGCCAAGGCCAAGGCACTGGTGGAAGGTGCGCAGCTGGCCACCAAGGAACTGTGGGGCTAATTACTCTGCCATCGGTTTCTTAAACCCCATAAGGGGGTCAATGTGATAGCAAAGCTGGAGACGCGAATTCGCCGTCTCCAGTTTTATCATTTGGGGGGGTTCACACAATGACAGAGAAGCTATTGCCTACAACGGTGGTAGGCAGCTATCCACAGCCGGATTGGCTGGTTAAACGCGATGCTATCGTCGGCAAGACGATTCCTCGCATTCGACAAACCGATTTCTGGAACGTGGCCGATGAGTTGCTGGCCCAGGCCCAGGACGATGCCACCGTGCTTGCTATCCGCGAGATGGAGCGAGCTGGCATAGACATCATCACCGATGGTGAGATTCGCAGAGAGAGCTACTCCAGTAGGTTTGCCACCGCCCTGTCAGGCATATACACGGAGCGCCCCGGTGAGGTTCCCGGTAGAAGCCCAGGGACAACGGTCTATGTACCACGGGTTGTTGGCCCCATCAGACGTACTCGTCCTGTGCAGGTGGACGATGTCACGTTTCTGCGGCGTAACACGGACAACCTCATCAAAGTCACCGTTCCCGGCCCCTTCACCATGTCGCAGCAAGCAGTCGACGAACACTACAACGATGCACGGGCTCTGGCGCTTGCCTACGCCGCTGCGGTGAACGAAGAAGTGTTGGAACTCTTCGCAGCAGGAGCAGACGTGGTGCAACTTGACGAACCGTGGCTCCAGGCGCGGTCTGAGCGGGCACAAGCCTTCGGCGTAGAAGCTGTGGATAGGGCATTAGAAGGGGTTGGCGGCATAACTGCCCTTCACCTATGTTTCGGCTACGCTGCCATGGTCAAGGAGAAGCCAAACGTCTATACCTTCCTCAAGGAGCTGGAAACCTCTCGGGTCCAGCAAATATCCGTGGAGGCCGCACAACCAGTGCTAGACCTGAACACCCTCAAGGAACTCTCATCAAAGACCATCATCCTTGGGGTTCTTGACCTTGGCGATATGACAGTGGAAACCCCAGCAGTTGTGGCCCAGCGTATCCGTGAGGCGTTGAAGCACCTTTCACCTGAACGGTTGACCCTGGCACCGGATTGCGGCATGAAGTACCTGCCCCGGGATGTCGCTTTTGGAAAGCTCCAGTCCCTGGCAGAGGGCGCGGCCATTGTCCGACGCGAGTTGGAGATCATGGAAGATGCAACACCCTAACCCTTAAATACCGATACTGACAGACAAAAAAGAAAGGGCCCCGCGCTAAGCGCGGGGCCCTTTCTTTTATTCCCTATGGAATGGTCTAGCTAACCCTTATTTGGCAGCCCGGATGTTCTCCAAGTGGGTCCACGTGCCCGTTACCGAACCTGGGAACACGTAGGCGCTCACGAATTCGGGATTGAACATCGCTTCTGGTGGAAGCCAGAAGAGAGGAATGTCGTGATAGGTCATATATGCTATCTCACCAACCTGCTTGAGCATATCCGCCTGCAGCGACCCTTCCAACGTCATTGCCAATTTACCGTAAATTGCGTCCATTAGCGGGTTCTCTGGCGCAGCAACGCGAGGGGAGTAAGCCACGTCATAGACACGTGTGCCCATCAGAATGTGGGAGCTTGTGCCAGTAATCACCGCATTGTTATCGAACTCGAAGTTCCGGTTTTTGGCATTGTAGGTAGCTTTATCTAACGTCAGGAGCTTCGTCGAGACGCCAATGTCATTCCAATAGCCAGAAACTGCCTCAACCACGTCCAATGACCCTGAGTAATGAGAGAGGTTGATCATGTTCAACGTGATCTCATACGGGTTGGCTTCATTGTAGCCAGCCTCAGCCAGTAGCGCCTTGGCCGCTGCCGGGTCAAATCCATAGCCCTCCGGGAAGCGATCCACCCATGTCTTGTCCCAGCCAGGGCGGGTCGGATGGTGGTGGTTCTTGTACATGATCTGGCCTTTATCACCAAAGAAGGCGGTGTTAAGAGCATCACGGTCAATCGCCTTGTTCAGGGCCTTACGAACCCGGATATCATGCAAAGGAGCGTCCGGGAACTTCAGAGCTCCATCCAGTGGAGGGAACGTTGCCCTGTCTTTGGTATTACAGGGGCAGCGGGCGCCATAGCGGAAGCCGAAGAAGGTACGGAGACCGGCGGCTTGGCCCACGGCAACACTCATGCCTGCTGAGGTCGCCTGCGGCATCAAATCCTCAGGGATAGAAGCAACATGAATTTCTTTCGCCAGAAGACCGGCCAACCGGGTTGAAGCCTCGCCAATCCAACGAATTTCAAATTCCTTGAAGTCAGGAGTCATCTTCCAGTGCTTGTACGGCAACGCCTCAAAGCGGATGAAGGAGTTGTCGCGCCGTGACTCAAACTGATACACGCCAGTTCCTGCAAGAGGCTCTGTGGCAAGAGTGGGTGAGCCCACCGCATCATAGTGATCCTTGCTCTGGACCAAGATGCTCTGCTCCTGCCGGGTGATAGCCCAGAGCAGTCCAGCATTTGGCACTTCTGCGCGGAAGACCACTTCATAGTCGTTAATGATATCCACGGCTTGCATACGGTTTTTGAAAGTACCGTGGTTACCGTGAGAAGAGTCATCGGCAGCAATGTCATTATAGGTATGCTGGACATCCTTGCCCTTCATTTCGCCCCAGCCATCGTGGAACTGTACGCCTTTACGCAACTGGAAGCGGATGGAGGAGCCATCAGGCTCAACAGACCAAGATGTAGCCAACTCGGGAACCCAGGCGCCCGTGGTTGGATCCATGCCGATCAGATATTCATACATTGGGTTGAGCTGAACGTTGACTGGTGGGCCATGCTTGCCAGGAGCGTTGCTCTCTTCCGATGTCGGAATGACGGAGAACACTACCCGGTCAATTGAGGCCTCAATCGGCGTCGAACCAGACCCAGTTGGTGAACTGCCCACAGGCATCGCTGCTGCATCTGCCAGCGCTGGGGCTGCGAAGATGCCTGACGCCGTAGGCGCAGGCGCTGGGGCTGCCGGGGCTGCCGGGGCTGCTGTAGTGCCCGAATTGCTAGTTGTAGTATCGTCACTACTAGAGCATGCTGCCGTCAGCGCTAGAGCCAGAGCCAGCGCCAGCACCAGGAAAACGGCGGGCTTAACACTAAATAAGAATCTTGCCATCTATAACCTCCATCATATGTAAAATATTTCTATAACATATTGTGCGACTTCCGGAACCGTACCAAACGCAGATATGGTTGTCAACCTCCGCAAGATAGCAATTTTGCCTACTAAATTCTCCTGTAATAATCCCACGGCCATGAACTTTATGCGGATTGGTTGTATCAAAAGATTGCTCTAAAGAGAAAAGCGGCCCTATCAAGAGCCGCTTTTCTTGTGTTATCACCAAATGCACGTCTGTAGCTGAGGACTCAGTTCCTATAGCCCGTAGGACTCAAGGAACCTCAGCCAGAACTCACTCACCGTTGGGAATGCGGGCACAGCGTGCCACAGCACATCCAGCGTTACCTGCCCAACAATAGCAATAGTTGCCGCATGGATAAGCTCTCCCGCGCCAGGGCCAACGAACGTTGCGCCCACCAGGGTGCGCTTATCCTCATCCACCACCCAGATACAAGTACCATCAATCCCCTCGCCCATAGTGGCCGCACCACCGCTAGCGCCATAGGGCCATGTGACCATACGAACATTGATCCCCTTCTCCCTTGCCACTTTCTCCGTCATTCCTACGGACGCCACCTGAGGGTCAGTGAACACTACGCGAGGACTGGCAACATTATCGCCCCACGCCGTCACGTCCTTACCCCGTATGTGGTCTCCAGCAATTCGCGCCTGGTACTTCCCCATGTGAGTAACTAGGTTGCGCCGATTGACATCGCCAATGGCATAGAGCCATCCCCCAGAGACGCCATTGGCCAACAAATGGTCGTCAACCTCAATGAACTTGCCAGGAGCAAGCCCAACGGACTCCAAGCCAATCTCGCTGGTGTTGGGTGTCCTACCCACTGCCACCACAAGCTCAGTGCCCGTTACAGACGCGCCATCGTCCAGCGTTACTGTGACTTCGCCCCCGTTGCGATGGGCCGCTGTAACCCGTTTGCCAGTGAACACGGTGATGCCCTTCTCTGCAAACGCCTTGGCGACGAATTCCCCGGCAGCAGGCTCCTCCTGAGGCAGTAGTCCGCTCTGCATTTCAATGACCGTCACCACTGAGCCAAGGGAGTTCCACGCCTGGGCCATCTCCACCCCTACAACACCACCGCCAAGGATGACCAAACGTTCAGGCACAGACACCGCTGTGACAATCTTGCGTGAATCCCACGCGGCAGCGTCAGCCAGCCCATCTATAGGCGGTATCAACGATGAACTTCCAGTAGCAACGATTACAGCCTTCCGAGCTACCAACTCCCGCACGGTGCCATCTTTTTCTACGACAGTGACGGTGCGCTCACCGGTGATTTTTCCGTGGCCCCGGATCAACGTGGCGTTCACAGATGCCAGCCACTGCTCCTGCCCGCTATCGTCAAAGTTGCTTGCAAAGGCGTTGCGACTGCTCAGAGCCTTGGCAACGTCGATGCCACCCGTGATTGCGCCTCGGATAGATGGCACGCGCATAGCTACCGCCAGCGCCTCGCCCGGGCGTAGCAACGCCTTGCTGGGCATACACGCCCAGTAGGAGCACTCACCACCTACAAGCTCAGACTCAATGACAACGGAGGACAGACCGCCTTCCTGTACTCGCCCAGCCGCGTTTTCACCGGCGGCTCCACCGCCGATAACAATGACATCAAATTCTTCCGCCATGCTTGATCTCCTCACAAATAATTATTGGGGTAGCCAACGGGGTCAGGTGGCGTTCACCATAAAAAATAAGATGCGATTTCTCGCCAACGAGTTCCCATCATAGCGTCTGCCATCGTTGTCGGGAAGAGGAAAAGGACAAGGGAGTAGCCAGAGGCAAGCCCCGCAAGGGAAGAGGGCTTAGAAAATTGCGGAGAACGTAACGGTGTCAAAGATGAGGCGAATAGAGGTGATTTTGTCGTCAGCCACATGATAGAGTTCTGCCATTATCACGTTAGTCGCATCGTTGACAGGGACAAGGTCATAGATGGTGCACACGTCCTGCCCGTTCACCAGTACATTCCGCTTCTCCAGGGTCTTTATCAGTCCGCTCAACTGCGTTATGGCGTTGATGAAATCGCTTGCGCTATTGAAGCGGTCATAGGGGCCCTGAAACGATAGGTCGTCGTGGAGAAGCCTGCGCACAGCCCCAAAATCCTTGGCGCGCCATGCTTCAAAGTAGGCCTCTGCTATTGCTTGTGGTGTCCGTAATTCCACGTGGTTTCTCCAAGACCCAACCCTACCGACGGATAATCAGGACGGGAACGCGGGTGGTTCACACCAACTCATCGGCTGCGCTGCCGAGCTATACTCCGAATCAACCGTGCAGGGTCACCAACAGCCACTTCTGAAGACACGAAAATTCCCTGCTTCTCCGTTGCATGGACATGGCTCTAAAGGTACCTGCCCGCGCGTTGCCTATCATCCGCAATGCTGCTTTCTGCGCTCTCTACCATCATCTCAGCCGTGGAGGTGCTGGGGATTTTCGCCATGGTAGCGGAACCAATCACGGACGCCACAGTAGATATTTCAATCACTCTAAGCAGCACCAACTCTGACCCGTGAGTAGGCGCTAAATCCCGCGCGTAAGCCAGAGCCTTTGCGCTCTGACGGGTGCCATCAAGGGGAACCAGGATGCGTTTGAACATGACAGCTCCTTTAAAGATCGCCGGTTTTGTACAAACTCCAGATAGCAATAGCAACACCAATGGAGATGGGAACAAAGGGGCCGGAGAAGAATCGGCGACGAGTGATGGCTTCTTCGGGGTGGCGCATACGAGATCGCCATACAAGCCCAAAGATTACCAATCCCATGCCCAAAA